>NZ_JCAKRX010000011.1:0-177000 GCF_059515225.1 Stenotrophomonas sp. CS3K5 | reverse complement strand
TTCTTATTAAGTGAAGGCACTGCTTTTTCCGGGTACCTTCCGCCCCAAGGGCAAGATCGCGAGCTGGCGCTGCAAGCGCTGCTGCAACCGTCTCCCTGGTGAAATTAGCGCTGTGGAACCACCCGATCCCATCCCGAACTCGGAAGTGAAACGCAGCTGCGCCGATGGTAGTGTGGCTCAAGCCATGCGAGAGTAGGTCATCGCCAGGGTCTACACCCAAAACCCCGCTGCTCATGCAGCGGGGTTTTTCTTTGTGCGCAGGAAAGATCGTGGTTGCCGGCCAGCGGCCGGCACTACCCGTAAGACGATACCGGTGATCGACAGTGGGTAGATCCACGCCATGCGTGGATGGAAAGAAGTGCCAACCAGGGTTGGCACCCACCCATGGCGGAGCGCGCAAAAAAAGCGGCGCCCCGTGGGGCGCCGCTCAGGCCTGAACGTTGGTCAGTCGAGCACGCTCGACTCTACTTGGCTGCGGTCTTGTCTTTCATCATGGCGTCGCGGGCCGCCTTGAACGGGTTGCCCTCGTACCAGTTCGGCCAACGATCGCCGCCGGCCAGCTCCTTGCCGACGCCATACATCAGCTGCAGGTCTTCCACGGTGCCGTCCAGCTTCCAGGTGGCAGCGTCGAACTCATCCTTCGGGCCGTGGTAACGGTTGGCACCGTAATCGGCAGCAGCCTTGCGACCTGCCTCCACGCCACCCTCGCGCAGGTCTTCGCCACCATCGGCGTACAGCGCCGGCACACCGGCCTTGGCGAAGTTGAAGTGGTCCGAACGGAAGTAGAAGCCGCTCTGCACCGAGGTCTCGCCGTGCAGGGTGCGGTCCTGTGCGGCGGCCAGCGGCTTGAGGATGTCTTCCAGCTCCGAGCTGCCGAAACCAGTCACCGTCACGTCCTTGGCACGCCCGGCCACCGACATCGCATCGATGTTGATCACGCCGGCAATCTTGTCCAGCGGGAAGGTCGGGTGGGCGACGTAGTACTTCGAACCCAGCAGGCCCGACTCTTCCAGGGTCACGGCCAGGAACACCACCGAACGCTCCGGCTTCGGATCCTGGTGGGCCATGGCCTCGGCCACCTCGAGAATGCCGGCCACGCCGGTCGCATTGTCGACGGCGCCGTTGTAGATGTTGTCGCCGGTCTCACCCTCGTGCTTGCCCAGGTGATCCCAATGGGCCATGTACAGCACGGCCTCATCGGCGCGCTTGCTGCCCGGCAGCACGCCCACCACGTTGCGCGACTGCTTCTGTGCAATCTGGCTCTTCAGATCAACCGCAGCGGTAGCCTTCAGCGACACCGGCTTGAAGCCACGCTTGCTGGCGTCCTTGTAGGCCTGCGCCAGGTCCAGGCCTGCACCGGCAAACAGCGCCTTGGCCGCGTCGGCACTCAGCCAGCCCTGCACCGGGATGCGCGCATCCGGATCGTCCTTGGCCGGCAGGTCGTACTGCGGGCCGGCCCAGGAATTCTTCACCACGTCCCAGCCATAGGACGCGCCGGCAGTGTCGTGCACGATCAGTGCGGCGGCAGCACCCTTGCGCGCGGCTTCCTCGAACTTGTAGGTCCAGCGCCCGTAGTAGGTCATGCGCTTGCCGTCGAACAGCTTGGCGTCATCGACGTGGAAGCCCGGGTCGTTGACGAACATGACCACCGTCTTGCCCTTCCAGTCCTGGCCGGCGTAGTCGTTCCACTTCTGTTCCGGCGCATCGACGCCATAGCCGACGAACACCAGGTCACTGGCGTCGACCTTGACTTCGGCCTGGCCGGTGCGGGTCCCGACCACCATGTCGGTGCCGAACTTCAGCTCGGTGGTCTTGCCACCCTGGGTGATCTTCAGCACGGTCGAGGCATCGGCCGTGGTCTCGGTCATCGGGACATCCTGGAACCAGCTGTCGCCGTTGCCGGGCTGCAGGCCGATGCGCTGCATCTGGTCGCGGATGTAATTGACCGTCAGTTCCTCGCCCTTGCTGCCCGGCGAGCGGCCCTCGAACTCATCCGAGGCCAGGGTCTTGACCATCTCGGCGAAGTCGCCGGCGTTGATCTCCGGCGAGAACGAATGGGCCGTCGGCGTGGTGGTGGTGGCAGCGGCGTCGGTGGCCGGCGCAGGTGCCGGAGTGTCTTCGCCTTTGCAGGCACTGAGCGCGGCCGCAGCGGCCAGGCACAGGAGGAGTTTGCGGGGCATCGTCGATTCCTGGGAAACAAAGGGCGGCCGCACGCCTTGCGCGACCGGTGTCAGCGAGTATCACCGAACCTGGGAGGGCCGGTGCGCTCAGTCCGCCGGGGCGGTTTCGGTGTCGAACGGGATCGGTTCGGCGCCGGTGACCGGCCCGATCCGTGCGGTGCGGTGTACGTACAGCACCACATCACGCTCGAACTGCAGGGGACCGTTGACCACGGCATTGGGGCCGACAATCACGCGCGGCTTGCGGCTGGCGGTCAGCGAGACGCTGAAGTTCGGCTTGCGCACATGCACACCGCCGTTGACCTGTGAGCCGATGCCGACGGTGATGTCACCGTTGACGGTCTCCACGTCCTTGCCGATGCGGCTCTCGACCAGGCCGATACCGCCGTTGACGGTCTCGACACCGCCTTCGATCTGGCTGCCGCGGTCGGCGAAGATGCTGCCGTTGACGGTGCTGACGCTGCCGTTGGCGATCACCTCACGGCCCAGCCGCACGCCGCCGTTGACGGTCTCGATCTTGCCGGTGCGGGCGCGGTCGGCGACCTTCACCCCGCCGTTGACGGTGTCAATGCTGCCGGTCTCGACGCCTTCGCCGACCCGGATGCCGCCGTTGACGGTGTCCAGCTTGCCGTAGCGCTGGCCGGGTTCGGCGCTGATGCTGCCGTTGACCTTGCTGATGTTGTCCTGCGCCGCCACCGGCGCGGCGACCAGCAATACGCCCAACAGCAACGGAATGGAAAGAGTGTTCATGGCGCCCTCGATGGAAGTGCGGCTGGCAGGCCGCGTGCGGAGATGTCACCATTCCCCGGTACCCCCTGCAACTGCCTGAAGTCACTGGAAAGCCCTTGCGCGACAACGTCTTCCCATCACGCCAACCTCACATCGCCGCGGCCCGTGGCGGGCGCTGGCTGCTGTTGGGGCTGGCCCTGATGCTGGCCGTGCCGCTTCCCGGTGCCGCACAGACCACCCGTGAGACCGAGCGCAAGCTGCAGAAGCTGCGCAACGAGCTGAAGGATGTCGCGCAGGAACGGCGGCAGATCGAAGGGCAGCGTGGGCAGGCGTCGCGGCAACTGCGCGAGGCCGACGAGAAGGTGGCGCGCAGTGGCCGGGCACTGGCACAGACCGAAACGGCACTGCGCGAGCAGAACCAGGCACTGGTTGAGGCCGAGCGCCGCCGCAGCAGCCTGCAGGCCAATCTGGCCCAGCAGCATCGCGAGCTGGCCGGCCTGCTGCGTGCGGCCTACCAGCTGGGCAGCCATGCACCGCTGAAGCTGTTGCTGTCACAGGACACCGTGGCCGATGCCAACCGTGCGCTGGCCTATCACCGCTATCTGCAGCGCGAGCGGGCGCAGCGCATCACCACGCTGACCGCCGACCTGAAGGAACTGGAAGGGCTGCAGACGCAGATTGCCGAGCACCAGCAGAAACTGCAGAGCACCCAGCGCGACCAGAAGCAGCAGGCGGCGACGCTGGCGGCCGATCGTCGCGATCGCGCGCAGACCGTGGCCTCGCTGGACGAGCGCTTCAAGGACCGGCGCGAGAAGGAACAGGCGCTGGGCCAGGATGCCAAGGCGCTGGAAACGTTGCTGGCCAATCTGCGTGCCGCTGCGGCCCGCGCAGAAGCCGAACGCCGTGCTGCGGCCCGTCGCGCGGCAGCGGAGAAGGCCGCTGCCGAGAAGGCCGCGCGGCAGGCGAAGGCGGAAGGGCGTCCACCACCGCCGACCAAGGTGCCGCCTGCGGTGGCTTCGGCCCCGGCGCCGAAGGTCGGGGGCCTGGGCTGGCCGCTGTCGGGCAATCTGTTGGCCCGCTACGGTGGCAAGCTGCCCGATGGCCGTACCAGCAGCGGTGTGCTGATCGGTGCACCGGCCGGCAGCACCGTCACGGCGGTGGCTGATGGCACCGTGGTGTTCTCCGACTGGATGACCGGCTACGGCATGATCCTGATCGTTGACCACGGCAATGGCTACATGAGCCTGTACGCGCACAACGACACGCTGCTGAAGGATGCCGGGGCCCGGGTCAGCCGCGGCGATGCCGTGGCCAAGGTGGGCAATTCCGGCGGGCAGGGCGTCACGGCGCTCTACTTCGAGCTGCGTCGCGGCGGGCAGCCGGTCAACCCGGACAGCTGGCTGCAGCGGCGCTGAACCTGGCCTCGCTGCCAGCGCTGCGGATTCAACGGGAATTTAGCTGTGCTTCGCGCATAATCGCGGCATGTGCCTTGGGCACGATGCCACCGTCGACAGGAGTGATCCATGCGCGCAGCCCGTACCGCCACCCTTTTGCTGGCCCTGTTGCCGGCGCTGTCCTGGGCGCAGCAGACCGCGCCCGCCCCGGCCCAGGAAACCAGTGGGCAGGCGGCGAACAGCGAGGAGGCGGTGACCTCGAAGGTGCCGCTGGAAGAGATCCGCCGCTTCGTGGCTGTGTACAACGCCGTGCGCGCGGCCTATGTCGATCCGGTCGATGACAAGAAACTGATGCAGTCGGCGGTGCGCGGCCTGCTGCTCGACCTCGATCCGCACAGCACCTATTTCAACAAGGAAGATGCGCAGGCCTTCGACGAGCAGGCCAACGGCGCCTATGAAGGCATTGGCGTGGAGCTGCAGCAGCAGCCGGACAACGCCAGCATGAAGGTGATCTCGCCGATCGACGACACGCCGGCGGCCAAGGCCGGCATTCTTGCCGGCGACCTGATCATCGCCATCGACGGCAAGCCGATCAGCGCCATCGATGCCAGTGAACCGCTGCGCGGCCCGGCCGGCAGCAAGGTGGTGCTGACCATCGTGCGCGATGGCAAGCCCAAACCGTTCGATGTCAGCCTGACCCGCCAGACCATCCGCGTGACCAGCGTGCGCAGCCGCCTGCTGGAACCGGGCTATGGCTACATCCGCCTGAGCACCTTCCAGGCTGACACCGGCTCGGATTTCCAGAAGCACGTGCAGCAGTTGCAGAAGCAGTCCGGTGGCCAGCTCAAGGGCCTGGTGCTCGATCTGCGCAGCAACCCGGGCGGGCTGCTGACTGCCGCCGTGCAGGTGGCCGACGATCTGCTCGAGAAGGGCAACATTGTCAGCACCCGTGGTCGTATCAGCATCAGCGATGCGCGCTTCGATGCGACCCCGGGCGACCTGTTGAAGGGCGCACCGGTGGTGGTGCTGGCCGATGCGGGTTCGGCCAGTGCCTCGGAAGTGCTGGCCGGCGCGCTGCGCGACAACAAGCGCGCGCGCGTGGTTGGCAGCCGCACCTTCGGCAAGGGCTCGGTGCAGACCGTGCTGCCGCTGGACAACGGGGATTCGGTGAAGTTGACCACGGCGCGTTATTACACGCCGAGCGGCAAGTCGATCCAGGCTACCGGCATCGTGCCGGATGTTGAATTGAAGCCGGCCGCCACGCCAGCCGACGATGCGTTGCCGGCCAGCCTCAGCGACTACAGCGAAGCGACCCTGCCGGGCCACCTGCGCGGTGACGACGAAGGCACCGAGGGCTATCGCGCCGGCGCGGTGCTGCCGGGCGATGGTCCGATCAACGACGCGCTGGCCGAACTGAAGAACCCGGGTTCGGTGGCTGCGCGGTTGAAGGCCGAAGCGGCCAAGGCGGACGCGGCCAAGGCCGCAAAGGCCGCAGCGGCGAAGCCGGAAGCCAAGCCGGAAGCCAAGCCGGAAGCCAAGCCGGAAGCCAAGCCCGTTCCGGCGCCGGCCAAGCCCTGACGGTAGCGCCGGGCCATACCCGGCGGACGAGGCCCGAGCCGAGCAAGCTCGACTCTACGGACGGGCGGGTCAGCGTGGAGCCGGTCAGCGGCCGGCACTACCGGGGCGGTCAGAACCCGTGCCGCTTGCGCAGCCGGCGGGCGATCGCTGCCCGCACGTAGACCCCATACACCACGCCGAACACGAAGCCGCCGATGTGCGCCCACCAGGCCACCATGCCGAAGCTGGGGCCGATATGGGCAAACACCACCTGCAGCGCGGCCCACACGCCGATCAACAGGTAGGCCGGGGCGCGCACAAACTCCAGGAACAGCCCGAGCGGTATGACCACGCCCAGCCGAGCGCCCGGGAACAGGGCCAGATAGGCGCCAATCAACGCCGAGACGGCGCCGCTGGCGCCGATGATGATCTGGTCCGGGCTGCCCATGGTGTAGATCGCCACCAGGTTGGACACCGCGCCGCCGACCAGGAACAGCAGCAACAACCGCCACGGCCCCAGTACGCGTTCGGCCGGCAGGCCGAAGATCAACAGGAACACCAGGTTGCCCAGCAGGTGCGACCAGTCCGCGTGCAGGAACAGGGCGGTGAACAGGCGCAGCACGCTGCCGTCCTGCAGGGTCGCCCACCAGTCCAGCGGGTGGGTCAGGCCGGTGGACAGCGCGCCCCAGTCCAGCCAGAGACTGCTGCGGGCATCGTCCGGGCGCGAGATCGACCACAGGAACGCCAGCCACAGTGACGCAAAAAGCACGGGCGTGGCCCAGCGCAGGGCCGTCTTCTTGCGCGACGGGAGGGAGACGAACATGGGCAGTAGCCTAGCGTGACGGCGCCTGGGGCGGGGATTGTCCTGTTCAGCTTTTGAGGCGGAAGAAGCGCCGGCGCTGTTATTGTTTCATTAACAGCTCTGGGTAATACTCGCATACGGCGTCGTATGTCGGGAGGGGAATCCGGCGCGCTTCGAAGGGCCCTCCGGGGCTGGTCGGGCGCAGGCGCACTCAGAGCAACATCACCGCTTACCGGAGAGAGAACTACGATGCAAACCGCTTCCACCATTGCCCGTCTGACCCTGCTGGCCGTCGGCGTTGCCGGTGCGCTGGCCGCTGCTGACGCCAACGCTGCCGCCTTCCAGCTGAAGGAAAACAGCGCCAAGGGCCTGGGCCGTGCGTTCGCCGGCTCCACCTCGACCGAAGGTGACGCCTCGGTCATCGCCACCAACCCGGCTTCGATGCGCCTGCTCGATGGCACCATGCTGCAGGGCGACGTCAGCGCCATCAGCTTCGGCGCCAAGTTCCGCGGCCAGGGCCAGTACGGCAACGGCGCGCCGATCTCGGGTGGCAACGGCGGCGACGCCGGCATGATCGCCCCGGTTCCGGCTGCCTACTTCCACATTCCGTTCGGCGAGAACGACAACATGCACTTCGGTGCGTCGCTGACCGTGCCGTTCGGCTTCAAGACCGAATACGACCGCGACTGGGTCGGCCGCTACAACGGCGTCAAGACCGAGCTGCAGGCGATCGATCTGGGCGTGGCGTTCTCCTATGACGTCAACCCGTACCTGTCGTTCGGTGCGTCGGTGTTCGCCGAGCGTCTGAACGTCGACCTGACCAGCGCGGTCGATACCGGCACCGCCATCAACGCCACCGCCTAGCGCACGGCTGCCAAGCGCGTGCTTGATGCGGGCGGAACGCCTGCCCAGGCGGCTGCCGCCTCGCAGGCCGCTGCCCGCCAGATGGCCCAGCTTGGCTTCTCGCCGGGTACCGCCGATGGCTTCCTGCGCATCAAGGGCGATGAAGTGTCGGTGGGTTACACCCTGGGCATGACCGTCACCCCGGTGGAAGGCACCAACATCGCCTTCAGCTACCGCTCGCAGGTCAAGCACAAGATCAACGACGGCACCGCCGACTTCACCATTCCGGGTAACGCCCAGGCCTTCCTGGCCTCGACCGCGCCGGGTACCTTCATCGACAGCAACGGCCGTGCCTCGATCACCCTGCCGGCCAGCGCTACCGTGGGCTTCACCCACCGCGTGAATGACCAGTGGCAGATCATGGCCGAGGTGACGCGCACCGCGTGGAGCAAGTTCGACCAGGTCGTTGTCGATTACGACTCCAACCAGCCGGACAGCGTGCTGCCGTTCCACTACCGCGACACCACCTTCGCGTCGATCGGTACCGATTTCCGCGTGAACGACAAGCTGACCCTGCGCGGCGGCCTTGCCTACGACCAGACCCCGACCACCGATGCCCACCGCGACGTGCGCGTGCCGGACACCACCCGCAAGTGGCTGTCGCTCGGCATGACCTACGCCGCTTCGGACAAGATGGAATACAGCGTGGGTTACACCCACCTGTTCACCAAGGACCCGAACGTCAACTCGACCTCGGCCACGGCCAACACCGTGACCGGCAAGTACAAGGTCAGTGGCGACGTGCTGGCGGCTTCGATGCAGTACAAGTTCTGATCCGGGCGATTGCCTGACGCAGGACACGCAGGGCCCCGCGCAAGCGGGGCCTTTCGTTTTCAAGGCGCGGATCCATGACAATAGGGCGATGAACCTGTCCGACCCGAACTTCCAGCTGGAGCTGGCCGCCAACATCGCCGTCGCCGGCTCGATCCTGCTGGCCGGACGCAACAACGTGCACACCTGGTGGCTGGGCATCGTCGGCTGCGCGCTGTTCGCTGCGGTGTTCGAGCGTTCGCACCTGTACGCGGACATGGTGCTGCAGTTCTTCTTCATCGCCATCAGCGTGCTGGGCTGGTGGCAGTGGCTGCGGGGCGACCACGGTGCGCCGCTGCCGATCACCGCGCTGCGTCCGCGCGCGTGGGCCTGGCTGGCGCCGCTGGCGGTGGTGGCCACCTTCGGCTACGGCTGGATGCTGACCCGCCTGACCCACGCCTATGCGCCGTACGTCGATTCGGCGGTGCTGGTGCTGAGCGTGATCGCGCAGATCCTGATGATGCGGCGCAAGCTGGAGTCGTGGTGGGTGTGGCTGCTGGTCAACACCATTGCGGTGCCGCTGTATTACAGTCGCGGCCTGCACCTGACCTCGATCCTGTACGTGGGCTTCTGGATCAATGCGCTGGTGGCGCTGCGCCATTGGCGCAAGCTGATGCGGGCGTAGAGCCGAGCCCTACCGTTCAAGCCGAGCATGGGCTCGGTTCTACAGGAAACAAGGCACAAAAAACCCCGCGTTCGCGGGGTTTTTCGCTTGCCGCATGACGCCTGGGATCAGTCGCCCAGGGTCAGCAGCGAGGCGTTGCCGCCGGCGGCGGTGGTGTTCACCGTCACCGTCTTTTCGGTGGCGAAACGCAGCAGGTAGTGCGGGCCGCCGGCCTTCGGGCCGGTGCCGGACAGGCCCTGTCCGCCGAACGGCTGCACGCCGACCACCGCACCGATCTGGTTGCGGTTGACGTAGACGTTGCCGACGTGGACGCCGTTGCTGATGCGGTCAACGGTCTCGTCGATGCGCGAATGCACGCCCAGGGTCAGGCCGTAGCCGGTGGCGTTGATCTGCTCGATCACCGCATCGAGCTGGTCGCCCTTCCAGCGGATCACGTGCAGGACCGGCCCGAAGATTTCCTTGTGCAGCTGGCCCAGGTCCTTCAGCTCGTACGCACGCGGCGCGAAGAAGGTGCCGTTGGCGGCTTCGGGGGACAGCTCGGCGGCGGCGATCAGGCGTGCTTCGCGGTCCATGCGCGCGGCGTGGTCCTGCAGGATCTTCAGCGCGTCGGCGTCGATCACCGGGCCGACGTCGGTGGACAGCAGGCCAGGGTTGCCGACCTTCAGTTCCTTCATCGCGCCGGCCAGCATGGTCATCACCTTGTCGGCGATGTCGTCCTGCACGAACAGCACGCGCGCGGCCGAGCAGCGCTGGCCGGCGGAGGTGAAGGCCGAACCGATGGCATCCTTGACCAGCTGTTCCGGCAGCGCCGAGGAGTCGGCGATGAAGGCGTTCTGGCCACCGGTCTCGGCGATCAGCACGCCGATGGCGGCGTCACGTGCGGCCATCGCGCGGTTGATCGCACGGGCGGTGTCGGTGGAGCCGGTGAAGGCGACGCCGGCCACACGCGGGTCGGCGGTCAGTGCGGCGCCGACGGTGGCACCGTCGCCCGGCAGGTACTGCACCACCTCGGCCGGCACGCCGGCATCGTGCAGCAGCTTCACCGCGTAGTAGCCGATCAGGTTGGTCTGCTCGGCCGGCTTGGCAATGACGCTGTTGCCGGCGGCCAGTGCAGCGGCCACCTGGCCCAGGAAGATCGCCAGCGGGAAGTTCCACGGGCTGATGCAGACGAACACGCCGCGGCCGTGCAGCTGCAGTTCGTTGGATTCACCGGTCGGGCTGGGCAGCTTCTCGGCGTGGCTGAACTGCTCGCGCGCCTGCTTGGCGTAGTAGCGCAGGAAGTCCACCGCTTCGCGCACTTCTGCGATGCTGTCGGGCAGGCTCTTGCCGGCTTCCTTCACGCACAGCGCCATGAACTCGGGCATGCGCGCTTCCAGCTGGTCGGCGGCGTGTTCGAGGATGGCGGCGCGGCTGGCGGCCGGGGTGCGGTTCCAGGCCGGCTGCGCGGCCACGGCATTGGCCAGCGCCTTCTGCACGGTGGCGGCATCGGCGGCCAGCCACTGGCCGACCACTTCGCGGGTGTCGGCCGGGTTGGTCACCGGCAACGCGGCGCCGGCCGGGTTGGCACCCGGCACCAGCGGGGCGGCCTGCCAGCCGCTCTTGCCAGACGCGGGCACAGCCGCGTTGATCTGCTCGGCCAGGGCGCGCAGTTCGTTGTCGTTGGCGAGGTTGGCGCCCATGGAGTTCTTCCTGTCGTGGTTCTGGCTGCGCAGCAGGTCAACCGGCAGCGGGATCTTCGGGTGGGGGATCGAGGCGAAAGAGGACACCATCTCGACCGGATCGCGGATCAGGTCGGCGATCGGCACGCGCTCGTCGGTGATGCGGTTGACGAAGCTGGAGTTGGCGCCGTTTTCCAGCAGGCGGCGCACCAGGTACGGCAGCAGGTCTTCGTGCGAGCCGACCGGTGCGTATACGCGGCAGGGCAGGCCGAGGCGGTCGGCCGGCACCACTTCGGCGTACAGGTCATCGCCCATGCCGTGCAGCTTCTGGTGTTCGTACACGCCGCCGTTGGCGATGCTGCGCACTGCGGCAATGGTGTGCGCGTTGTGCGTGGCGAACATCGGGTAGATCGCATCGGCATGGGTGAACAGACGCTTGGCGCAGGCCAGGTAGGACACGTCGGTGTTCTGCTTGCGGGTAAACACCGGGTAGCCCGGATAGCCTTCGATCTGCGCGCGCTTGATCTCGGCATCCCAATAGGCGCCCTTGACCAGGCGCACCTGCAGGCGGCGACCGGCGCGGCGAGCCATGTCGGCCAGATGATCGATCGTGTACGGGGTGCGCTTCTGGTAGGCCTGCACGACCACGCCGAAGCCATCCCAGCCGGCCAGCGACGCGTCGGAGAACACCTGCTCGATGATGTCCAGCGACAGTTCCAGGCGGTCGGACTCTTCGGCGTCGACGGTGCAGCCGATGCCGTAGCTCTTGGCCAGCTGTGCCAGTTCCAGCACGCCCGGCACCAGATCCTTCAGTACGCGCTCGCGCTTGGCATGCTCGTAGCGCGGGTACAGCGCCGACAGCTTGATCGAGATGCCCGGGGCGTTGTTGACGTCGCCGTCGGGGCGGCCGCCGCGTGCCTTGTGATCGCCGCCGATGGCGTGGATCGCACGACGGTAGTCTTCCAGGTAGCGCAGCGCGTCTTTCATGGTCAGCGCGCCTTCGCCCAGCATGTCGAAGGAGTAGCGGTAGCTGGCGTTGTCGCCCTTGTGCGAGCGGGACAGCGCTTCGCTGATGGTGCGCCCCATCACGAACTGGTGGCCCATGATCTTCATCGCCTGGCGCACGGCCAGGCGTACCACCGGCTCACCGACACGGCCGACCAGGCGCTTGAACGCGCTGGGCGCATCGGCGCGGGTGGCATCGTTCATCTGCACCAGCTTGCCGGTCAGCATCAGGCCCCAGGTGGAGGCGTTGACCAGCACCGAGTCGCTGCCGCCCAGGTGCTTTTCCCAGTCGGCATCGGCCAGCTTGTCGCGGATCAGCTTGTCGGCGGTGTCCTGGTCGGGAATGCGCAGCAGCGCCTCGGCCACGCACATCAGCAGCACGCCTTCCTCGCTGCCCAGGTCGTACTGGCGCATGAAGGCTTCGATCGCGCCCTGGTCCTTGGCACGCACGCGCACGCGGCCGACCAGGTCGGCGGCCAGCGCCTGCACCCGGGCCTGTTCCTCGGCGGGCAGGCGGGCCTGCGTCAGCAGCTCGCGGACGTGGCTGGCCTCGTCCTTCAACCAGGCATCGGTGATGGCCTGGCGGAACGGGTTGGGGGACGCCGGCAGTTCCGGCGACAGCAGCGCGCCGGGACGCGGAGCGTCGCTGGCGGCAGGGGAGGAGGAGGGTGCGTTCATGCCGGTCCGGCCAGTGGAAAACTTGGCGATTTTAATCATTTTTGCGCCCTTCGGAAGTGCCCCGCAGACACCTTCATGAAGGGCTGATAGCCCCTAACGGTGGTGGATTCGGCGTGTTCAGCAATCCCGGCCATATTTGTGCTGAATTCGTCATTCGTGCCGCCGACCTCATGCTGTGTTGCAGCATCGGAAAAAGTGTGAATGCACCCTTGCTACCGGCGAGAGGGCGGGGCTACCATCGAGACGTTTCCCGCGGCAGGAACGCGGTTGCGACATGATCGAGGTGCTTCCAGCTCCGGATGGGTCAGGTACGCAGCTGCGGCTGCGTCCCCCACGGGCGCTCGATGCCCGGCAGTTCGTCCTGTTGTTCACCGTGTTGGCCGGTGCGATGTGGCTGGTGTCCGCCCTCGGGTGGTTGGCCGGCAATGCATTCGCCCCCCTGTTCGCGCTGCTGTACAGCCTGGTGCTGGCGGCGGCGCTGCGTGCCTTGTGGCGCAGTGGTGAACGGCAGGAGGAGATCCGGGTAGTGCCGGCGTACGTGGAGGTCATCCCCGTACCCGGTGGATTGCCGGTGTTCCGGGCTCACCCCCACTGGGTGCGTCTGCTCACCGACGATGAGAGGGTCCGGCTGGCATCCAGCGGCCGGCAGGTGGAGGTGGGGAGTTTCCTCGCGCCGGCCGAACGTCAGACGCTCGCAGAGACACTTGAAAGCTTGCTCGCCGCCAGCGATGGCGGCAACCGACGACGCTAAGGGTCTAGGCAATGAAGCAAAGCAGCAGGTGGGGCACGAAGTGCGTGAATGCGGTCGCCGCAGTGCTGGCGACCGGGGGACTGATGCCGGCGTTGGCCTGGGCCCAGGCGGCCGATCCCAAGCCGTGGCAGCTGAACATGGGCAAGGGGGTGACCCAGACCTCGCGCCTGGCCTGGGAATCGAACAATCTCTCGCTGATCGTCTGCACGGTCATCGGCGTCATCGTGTTCGGCGCGATGGCCTATGCGATGTTCAAGTTCCGCAAGTCCAAGGGCGCAGTGGCGGCCACCTTCAGCCACAACACCAAGGCCGAGGTCATCTGGACGGTGATCCCGGTGATCATCCTGATCGTGATGGCATGGCCGGCCACGGCCAACCTGATCAAGATGTACGACACCCGCGATGCCGAGATGACGGTGAAGGTCACCGGCTACCAGTGGATGTGGAAGTACGAGTACCTCGGCGAGAACGTTACTTTCACCAGCCGCCTGGACCGCGAGTCCGACCGCGTGCGGCAGAGTGGCGTGGTGCCCACCCGCCAGAGCCATCCGCACTATCTGCTGGACGTGGACAACCGGCTGGTGCTGCCGGTGGATACCAAGGTGCGCTTCGTCATCACCTCCGACGACGTGATCCACGCCTGGTGGGTGCCGGCGCTGGGCTGGAAGCAGGACGCCATCCCCGGTTTCATCAACGAGGCCTGGACCAGCATCGAGCAGCCCGGCGTGTACCGTGGGCAGTGCGCCGAACTGTGCGGCAAGGACCACGGCTTCATGCCGATCGTGGTCGAGGCGGTATCCAAGGAAGACTTCAAGCGGTGGCTGGCGCAGCGCAAGCCGGCACCGCCCGCAGCACCGGCGGCCCCTGTGGCACCGGCAGAACCTGCTGCACCGGCCGCTGAGGCACCGGCCGCCCCGGCGGCGGCTGAAGCTGGCAACGCACCTGCCGCCGCGGCCAGCGGCGCGTGATGTAAAGCCCGTGGCCGCCTGCGGCCGCGGTGACAACCGATTCTGAGAGGTGTTTTGCAATGGCGCACTCGGCAGTTGGGCACGACGATCACCATCACCATCCGGGTTTCTTCGAGCGTTGGTTCTTCTCGACCAACCACAAGGACATCGGCACGCTGTACCTGGGTTTCAGCTTCATCATGTTCATCATCGGCGCGGCGATGAGCGTGGTGATCCGTGCCGAGCTGGCGCAGCCGGGCCTGCAGTTCGTCAAGCCCGAGTTCTTCAACCAGATGACCACCGTGCATGCGCTGGTGATGATCTTTGGCGGCGTGATGCCGGCCTTCGTGGGCCTGGCCAACTGGATGATCCCGCTGCAGATCGGCGCGCCGGACATGGCCCTGCCGCGCATGAACAACTGGTCGTTCTGGCTGCTGCCGGTGGCCTTCAGCCTGCTGCTGCTGACCCTGTTCCTGCCCGGTGGTGCACCGGCCGGTGGCTGGACGCTTTACCCGCCGCTGTCGCTGCAGGGCGGCTACAACGTGGCCTTCAGCGTGTTCGCCATCCACGTGGCCGGCATCAGCTCGATCATGGGCGCGATCAACATCATCGCCACCGTGCTGAACATGCGCGCGCCGGGCATCGACCTGCTGAAGATGCCGATCTTCTGCTGGGCCTGGCTGATCACCGCGTTCCTGCTGATTGCGGTGATGCCGGTGCTGGCCGGCGCGGTGACCATGCTGCTGACCGACAAGTTCTTCGGTACCAGCTTCTTCAACGCCGCCGGTGGCGGTGACCCGGTGATGTACCAGCACATCTTCTGGTTCTTCGGGCACCCCGAGGTCTACATCATGATCCTGCCCGCCTTCGGTGTGGTCAGCGAGATCATCCCCACCTTCAGCCGCAAGCCGCTGTTCGGCTACCAGGCGATGGTGTACGCCACCGCCGCGATCGCCTTCCTGTCGTTCATTGTCTGGGCCCACCACATGTTCACCGTGGGCATGCCGCTGGGTGGCGAGATCTACTTCATGTTCGCCACCATGCTGATCTCGATCCCGACCGGGGTGAAGGTGTTCAACTGGGTCAGCACGATGTGGCGCGGCTCGTTGACCTTCGAAGCGCCGATGCTGTGGTCGGTGGCCTTCGTCATCCTGTTCACCATCGGCGGTTTCTCCGGGCTGATGCTGGCGATTGTGGCTGCCGACTTCCAGTACCACGACACCTACTTCGTGGTCGCCCACTTCCACTACGTGCTGGTGACCGGTGCGGTGTTTGCGCTGATCGCCGCGGTGTACTACTGGTGGCCGAAGTGGACCGGGCGCATGTACAGCGAGAAGTGGGCCAAGGTGCACTTCTGGTGGTCGATCGTGTTCGTCAACCTGCTGTTCTTCCCGCAGCACTTCCTCGGCCTGGCCGGCATGCCGCGCCGTATTCCTGATTACAGCGTGGCGTTTGCCGACTGGAACCTGATCAGCTCGATCGGTGCGTTCGGCATGTTCGCCACCCCGTTCATGATGGCCGCGATCCTGCTGTCGTCGCTGCGCAACGGCGAGAAGGCCGAGGCCCGAAGCTGGGAAGGCGCGCGGGGCCTGGAATGGACGCTGCCGTCGCCGGCACCGGCACATACCTTCACCACGCCACCGACCATCCGCCCGGGGGACCTAGCGCATGACGACATCACCCATTGAGGTGGGCCATGCATAACGAGAACCCGTTTCCGGTTGGTAGAGTCGAGCCATGCTCGACTGACGCCTTGGGCAGAGTCGACTGTCAGTCGACTCGCCAAGAGCAGCCAACCAGCGGTCGGCTCTACCACGGCCAGAGCAACGGCATCGAACAGCAGCGGCAGCGCGCCCGGCGCACCGCCGCCTGGGTCGGCGCGATCGCGGTGCTGGTCTACGTCGGCTTCATTCTCAGCGGAGTGATCGGCCGATGAGCGAGGCACCGGCCAGCACGCCGTCACCCAGCGCCGGCCTGCCGCGCCTGATCGGCGTGGCGGTGGCGGTGTTCCTGCTGACCTTCTCGCTGGTGCCGCTGTACCGTATCGCCTGCGAAAAGGTGTTCGGCGTGCGCCTGGAGCGTGGCCCGGGCAGTGAAGCCAGCACCGGCGCCGCCGCGGGCAGGCGCACCGTGCGGGTGGAATTCGATGGCGGGGTGAATTCGCGCCTGCCGTGGTCGTTCCATCCCGAACAGCTGACCATGGACGTGGTGCCGGGCGAACTCAACGAGGCGCTGTACTTCGCCCGCAACGACAGCGCCGCTGCGGTGGTCGGCAGCGCGGTGCCATCGGTGGCGCCAGCGCGTGCGTCGGGCTTCTTCAGCAAGACCGAATGCTTCTGTTTCACCGCGCAGACGCTGCAGGCCGGCGAGAAGCGCGACATGCCGGTGCGCTTCATCGTCGATCCGGACCTGCCGCCGGAAATCAAGACGATCACCTTGTCCTACACCTTCTACCGCAACGACGCGCTGTCCGATCGGCTGGCCCCGGCCGCCACCTCGGAAGGCGCGCACGCCGCACCCTGACCCGGATACCGACATGGCCCAGACACCGACCGACGCCAACGTGTACTTCGTTCCGGCCCAGAGCAAATGGCCGTTCGTGGGTTCCATCGCGATGATGGTGACCATGGTCGGCGTAGCCAGCTGGCTCAACGATGCCAGCTGGGGACGCTGGACCTTCTATATCGGCATCGCGATGCTGGTGCTGACCCTGTTCTGGTGGTTCAGCGACGTGGTGCGCGAATCGCAGGCGGGCCACTACAACCGCCAGGTGGATGGCTCGTTCCGGATGGGCATGGTCTGGTTCATCTTCTCCGAGGTGATGTTCTTCGGTGCCTTCTTCGGCGCGTTGTTCTACACCCGCAACCTGGGCCTGTCCTGGCTCAGCGGCGAAGGCCGTGGGGTGATGACCAACGAGCTGCTCTGGCAGGGCTATTCGGCCGGCTGGCCAACCAACGGCCCGGCCGCGATCGGCGGTGCGTTCCAGACCATCCCGGCCTGGGGCCTGCCGCTGATCAATACGCTGATCCTGCTGACCTCCGGCGTGACCCTGACCATCGCCCATCACGCACTGAAGGCCGGCAATCGCCGCCAGCTGCTGATCTGGCTGGGCTTGACCGTGGTGCTGGGCCTGGGCTTCCTGACCCTGCAGGCGGAGGAGTACATCCACGCCTACAAGGAACTGAACCTGACCCTCGGCTCGGGCATCTACGGTTCGACGTTCTTCATGCTGACCGGCTTCCACGGCGCGCACGTGCTGCTGGGTACGATCATGCTGATCGTGATGTGGCTGCGCTCGGCCAAGGGGCACTTCACCCGCGACAACCATTTCGGCTTTGAAGCTGCCGCGTGGTACTGGCACTTCGTCGACGTGGTGTGGCTGATGCTGTTCCTGTTTGTCTACGTGCTTTGATCACGCACGCATCGGTGGCCTCAGCCGCCGATGCCGTGCGGCTTGATCCAGCCCATGTAGATGCTCACGATCACCAGTGCGATCAGTGCGACCGACACCGCGATGCGGCGCGTCAGTGCGTTGACCGTGCGTTTGGTCTGGCCACGGTCGACCAGCAGGTAGTACAGGCCGGCGCCCAGATTCCAGACGATGACGATCAGAAACGCGATTACCAGCAGGGTCTTCAGCGAATCACTCATGCGCGGCTCGAGGGCAGGGTGGATGCGCCTATCTGACCGCGTTTGCGCGGACTTGTCATGATGCGGAAGCACACACGCGTGATTGGATGGCTGCTGGCCGTGCTGGCGATGGCCGCTTTCAGCGCATTGGGGCTGTGGCAGCTGCAGCGCATGCATGCCAAACAGGCGATGTTGGATGCACAAGGTCCAGCCGCAGCGCAGGTACTGTCGCTGGCGCAGGCCCTGGCAGCGCCTGGTGCGTTGCACGGTGTGGCCGATCACGGCCGCTTCCTGCCCGGCGTGGTGCTGCTGGACAACCAGACCCGGCATGGCCGCGCCGGGGTGAAAATCTATCGCCCGTTCCGCAGTGACGATGGCAGCGTGCTGCTGGTCGACCTGGGATGGCGCGCGCTGCCGCCGGACCGCACGCTGCCGGACATACCGGCGCCGCCTTCGCCGGTGGCGGTGCGCGGGCTGCTGGCACCGCCGCCGGCGGCCGGATTGGCACTGGGTCCCGCATTCTCCGCCACCGGAGAAGCGGGCCGCTGGCTGGCAAGCCGTCTGCCGGCCGAAGGCCTGGCCCGTGCGCTGGGACTGCGAGTGCTGCCAGAGCGGGTGCTGCGGCTGGACCCGGCACTGCCGTTCGGCGACGAGCGCGACCTGGACCTGCTGCCCAACACGCTGCCGCCGCAGCGCCATCTGGGCTATGCCGTGCAGTGGTTCGGGCTGGCCCTGACCGTGCTGGTGGTGGCGCTGGTACTGGAATGGCGCAGGAGACGGCTCATCGCCCGGTAGTACCGGCCGCTGGCCGGCACGCCCCCGGATTCCTGGATGCCGGCCGGCGGTCGGCACTACCGCGGCATCACACCCGCATCCCCCATCCAACCATGAGAAAATGCCCCGCATGAACACTGCTACGTCCCCGCAGGCGCGCGGCTCCGGCCGCCGGACCCTGGTGCTGCTGTTTGCCGTGTTCTTCGGCGCGATGGCGCTGGCCGCCGTGCTGCGCTTCTCCGGTTGGCAGCCGACCGGGCACCGTAATGCCGGCCAGTTGCTGAAGCCGCCGGTGGACCTGCGCCAGCAGGCACCGACCCTGGCCAATGGCCAGGCCTACCCTTGGAACCCTGAGGCACGCACCTGGCGCCTGCTGGTGGCGCCGTCCGGGGGCTGCGACGCGCAGTGCGTCACTTTGTCGCAGGGACTGGGCAAGGTGTGGCAGCTGTTCGGCCATAACGCCGATAATGTCGAGATCCTGTGGCTGGGAACGCCACCGGTGTCGATCGCCTCGCTGCCCGCGCTGCGGCCGCTGGCTCCGTCGCCCGCCCTGCGCGCGGCGTTGCCGGGCGTCGATGATCCGGCGGGACTGCCGGTCTACGTGATCGATCCGAACGGCTTCGTGATCATGCGCCATGCCCCGGGTTCCGACCTCGGTGGCCTGCGCAAGGACATGGCCACGTTGCTGAAACTGAAGTGAGTCCCGTTTGATGAGCCTTTCCGCGCGTCCGGCGCTGCACCGCAATTTCCACCGCCTGGCGTGGTTCGCCATGATCATGACCGCGAGCACGATCATGTTCGGCGCCTTCGTGCGCCTGTCCGATGCCGGCCTGAGCTGCCCGGACTGGCCGACCTGCTACGGCCGCGCCACCTGGCCGCAGCACATCGAGGAGACCGTCGGCCACCCGGCCGCGGAGATCCGCCCGCTGGAGACCCACAAGGCCTGGCGTGAGCAGGTGCACCGCTTCCTGGCCGGCGCGCTGGGCATCGAGATCCTGACCCTGGCCCTGCTGGCCACGCGCAAGCGACGCTTCGGAAGCACGGCGGTGGTGACCGCCTGCGTACTGGTGGCCACCGGCATACCGTTGTACATGATGGGCTGGCATGGCACCGCCAGCGCCCTGGCATTGATCGGCGAGGCGATCCTGCTGATCGCCGCGCTGCGCTGGAGCAACATCGACCTGGCGCGCGCTGCCCTGCTGACCCTGGCGGTGGTGATCTTCCAGGCCCTGCTGGGCATGTGGACGGTGACGTTGTTGCTCAAACCCATCGTGGTGATGGGCCATCTGCTGGGCGGCATGCTGATGTTCGGCCTGCTGGTGTGGATGGCCTGGCGTGCCACGCATATGCCGATCACCCTGGCCGAAGCACCGAAGCTGAAGTGGCTGCTGCGCATCGGCGTGGCGGTGCTGGTCACCCAGATCGCGCTGGGTGGCTGGGTCAGTGCCAACTATGCCGCACTGGCCTGTGGCGGTGGCAGCCTGTCGATGGACAACTTCCCGCGCTGCGCCAACCAGTGGTGGCCGCAGCACAACTTCGCCGAAGGCTTCACCCTGTGGCGTGGCATCGGCGTGGATTACGAAGGCGGCGTGCTGGATGGCGCGTCGCGCATCGCGATCCAGATGGCGCACCGCCTGTTCGCGATGGTGGTGGCGGTCTACCTGCTGTGGCTGGGCGCGCGTCTGTTCCGCCTGCCGAGCATGCGTGGCTGGGCCAGCGCGCTGATCGCACTGCTGCTGCTGCAGGTGACCCTTGGCATCCTCAATGTGAAGCTGGCGCTGCCGCTGGAAGTGGCCGTCGCCCACAACGGCGTGGCCGTTGCCCTGTTGTTCGTGCTGGTCAGCCTGCTGGCCCGCCTGCGTGCCCCGGACTGATTCCATGTTTGCCAATTACCGCCAGTACTGGGACCTGACCAAGCCCAAGGTCGTCGCCCTGATCGTGTTCACCGCCCTGGTCGGCATGGTCCTGGCCATTCCGGGCGTGCCCAGCTGGGAGCAGGTGCGTGCCGGCCTGCTCGGCTTCCTCGGCATCTGGCTGGCCGCTTCGGCCGCTGCCGCCATCAACCAGCTGCTGGATGCGCACATCGATGCGCAGATGGCGCGCACCTCGTGGCGTCCGCTGGTGGTGGGCAAGGTCAAGCCATGGCAGGTGCTGGTGTTTGCCGGCGTGCTGATCGTGCTGTCGATGGTCATCCTGGTGCTGTGGGTGAATCTGATCACCGCCGTGCTGACCTTCGCCTCGCTGATCGGCTACGCGGTGATCTACACCGTGTACCTGAAGCGCGCGACCTCGCAGAACATCGTCATCGGGGGCCTGGCCGGGGCGATGCCGCCGATGCTGGGCTGGGCGGCGGTGACCGGCATGCAGGGCTCGTCGGACTGGGCGTACTCGTCGCTGCTGGTGCTGATCATCTTCATCTGGACGCCGCCGCACTTCTGGGCGCTGGCGATCTTCCGCCGCGAGGACTATGCCAAGGCGAAGATCCCGATGCTGCCGGTAACCCACGGCGTGGTGCACACCCGCAAGCAGATCATGGTGTATTCGGTGGTGCTGGCGCTGGTCTGCCTGCTGCCGTACCTGGTGGGCATGAGCGGCGCGTTCTACCTGGGCGGCGCGATCGTGCTCAACGCCGTGTTCCTCTGGTACGCCTGGCGCATGCTGGACCCGCCGGACGAACTGTTCTCGATGAAGATGTTCCACTACTCCATCGTCTACCTGATGGCGCTGTTTGCCTTCCTGCTGGTCGACCACTGGATCCTGCCCTGGTTGTGAGGGGCCACCTGTAGAGCCGAGCCCATGCTCGGCTGAGGGGGGAGAGCAGCCGAGCGTGGGCTCGGCTCTACACTTGATCCCTTCCAGCGGCGTCGCCATTGCTGTTCCTGACCCCAAGGAAAGGAAGGCGTACGGATGCATTCGATCTTCCGCTGGACCACCGCGCTGCTGCTGGCGCTGGGCATGGCGCTCAATGTGCATGCCGATGACACTGTCGCGCAGATCCGCCAGCACGCCGCCGAGCATCGCATGCTGGTGCTGGGCGAATTCCACGGCACCCGCGAGGTACCACTGCTGGTGCGCCAGCTGGTGGATGACTACAGCCGCGAAGGTACCCCGGTGCTGCTGGCGCTGGAACTGCCCCGTGCTGAGAACCCCGCGCTGCACGACTATCTGGATTCCGATGGCGGGACGGCGGCACGCCAACGCTTGGACAACCGTGCGTTCTGGACCGTGCGCGATGACCAGCACGACGGCCGCCGCAGCCGCGACATGCTGGCGATGATCGAAGCACTGCGCGCGCTGAAGGCGCAGGGCCGTGCGATCGAGGTGGTGGGCTACGACGTGAACAGCAGCGGCGGCGGCAACCAGGATCGCGATGACCGCATGGCCGCCGAGCTGCGGCGCCTGTACCGGCGCCTGCCCGACAGCGCACGCATGGTCGTGCTGACCGGCAATGTGCACGCCATGCTGCAACGCCCGGCCGATGCGCCGCCGGAGATGCAGACCCGGCCGATGGCATCGGCGCTGCGTGACCTGGATATCTACAGCGTGCGGCTGGAAGCGCTGCGCGGACACTTCTGGGGATGCATGGACCGTTGCAAGGCACTGGCTCTGCTCGAACGGCCGGCGCGTGCGGCGCAGGTCAACACCCATGCCGGGCGCGAGTACGACCTGTGGGTGTGGATGCCGCAGCTGAGCGTCGGCACCCTGGTGGACCCGTAGCACAACGCAACCCATCCACGCATGGCGTGGATCTACCCCCAACCATCGGTGACGTCGACCAGCAGTAGATCCACGCCATGCGTGGATGGGTCTCCTGATCCCGTGCATCCGGTGTCGGCTTCCCCTCCCCCAGGATTGCGCCGCGCCAAAAAATCTACCGGGCAAGGTGTAGGGATTTGCCGCGTCGCTGACTCCCCGCGAGCCATGGATCACAGATGCGGATGGATCTGCCAGGTGGGACGATCCGGAGTGGATACACAGGACGAGCGAGATGACTCGCAGTTCTGTGGAGCAATCAATGAGAAGCCACTTTTCTCTGCCCATCGTTCTAGGTGCCGCGGTTGCCTGCCTTGCCGGCAATGCTTCAGCGGAAGTGAAAGCATTGAGCCGGGCGAACTGTATCGGATTCATCAATGAATCCGTTACCTACGAACGGCCTCAGTTTCGTAACTTCCAGGGGTCGGCCGTCACCAGACACATCCCGCTGGGGAACATCGAACCAAAGCACGTCTTCGGTGCACCCAACAACGGACACTTCTCCTGGCGCTTCTACGCGGGGGATGGCTCCGATCCGGAGCGGATGGTCGTCCACGGCTATCACACATGGGTGCTGGACGGGCGTGTATTCACTCAGTCCACGAGCGCGGTCGACTGCCAACTTTCGGAGTGGTGAGCATCATGAAAAAGCTCGTTTGCATCGCAATCCCATTGGCGATATCGATGTCCGCCCACGCGTCCCAGTCGGGTACAGATCCCGATCCGGTGGGACGTTGGCTGCACCAGCGTGCCCTGCAGATGGCAATGCAGGATAAGGATTCGACTATGGGAAGGTTGTCCGCCGGCGTGGGCAGCTACCGCATCGTGCGATTGGCGGACCTGGACGCACCTGAAGAGGTGAAGCGTCAGCTTCGTGCTGACATCGCGCGATCCGAAGGGGTGGTGCGGGTTGCGGAGGGCAGTATCCCGACGCAGGCCCAGATGCTTGCGGCCCTGCCTCGACGTCACCGCTCGGCAGCGGAACTGCGCCAGCGCCTGCCGCAGCCTCCCAGCGCGCTGCTGGCCAGCCCCTTGGGGCCGGCAGAATTGATTGGCATGGAGCCCAGTGGCGTGCTGGAGGGAGGGACGTCCTCGGGCCTCAGTCGCTTCTACCGGCTGGGGGGTGTCGGCATCGTGGAGTTCAGCGAGAACAACTTCCTCGCTGCGGGCACGCACATCGAAGCCATCGCCGAGGCGCAGAACACCACGGTCAACGGCGTACCTGCGCAGCTGAGGAAGCGTGCTGATGGCGTTGGCCACACCCGGGTGGAGCTTGCCTGGACGGGCCGCAGCAAGACCTACAGTCTGGTGGCCACGGGTGAAAAGGGTAGCGACGTGGAGCGTAACGCGCGGCTGCTGCACGACATCGCAGCGGCCATCGTGGATTAGTGGCGGAACGGGGAGCATCCACGCATGGCGGTACATCAGCCGAGCATCGGCTCGGCTCTACAGTAGATCCACGCGATGCGTGGATGGCGTTTTCGGCAACAACCCGCGCGCCCGATCAGGGCGCGCGCTTTGCATACCGCTGCGCGATCACGCCGCAGACGATCAGCTGGATCTGGTGATAGATCATCACCGGCAGCACGATCGCGCCGAGGCTGCCGCCGGCAAACAGCACCTTGGCGATCGGCACGCCGGTGGCCAGGCTCTTCTTCGAGCCGCAGAACACGATGGCGATCTCGTCCTCGCGGTTGAAGCGCAGGCGGCGGGCGATGAAGGTGATCAGGGGCATGGCGATGCCCAGCAGCACCGCGGCCACGATCGCCACCGCGAACAGCGACAACAACGGCGTCTTGCTCCACAGCCCTTCAGTGACCGCTTCGCCGAACGCCGAATACACCACCAGCAGAATGGTGGCCTGATCGGTGTAGCGCAGCAGCGCGCGCTGCTTCTCCACCCAGCCGGCGATCCACGGCCGCAGCAGGTGGCCGGCCACGAACGGCACCAGCAGCTGCAGCATGATGCCGCCGATGGCATGCAGCGGGTCGTGCACGCCGCCGGAGGTACCGGCCAGCGCGGTCAGCAGCAGGGGCGTGAGGAACACGCCGAGGATGCTCGACAGCGAGGCGCTGCAGACGGCCGCAGGCACGTTGCCGCGCGCCATCGAGGTGAAGGCGATGGACGACTGCACGGTGGACGGCAGCGTGCACAGGAACAACACGCCCAGGTACAGCTCCGGGGTCAGCAGCCAGCCCGACAGCGGCTTGAACAGCAGCCCCAGCAGCGGGAACAGGATGAAGGTGCAGGCTAGGATGGTCAGGTGCAGCCGCCAGTGCAGCATGCCGCCGATGATCGATTCGCGCGGCAGGCGCGCGCCGTGCAGGAAGAACAGCGCGGCGATGGCCACCGTGGTGACGTCGTCGAGGACGATGGCGGCAGCGCCCTTCATCGGCAGCAGCGAGGCCAGCCCGACGGTGCACAGCAGGGCGAGGGTGAAGTTGTCCGGTCGCAGGCGCGACCACCAGCGGGTCATGGGGGGCGGACTCCTTGGTGCGGGTGATTCAGGGCGAGGTGACCGGCGTGGCCAGGCGCTGGCGGGTGGCGGCCTCCAGCGACTTCAGGCCGGCACGCTGGCCCAGTTGCAGCGCCTGATCGGGGCTGGCCTGTTCGTAGCGTGCATTGACCAGGCTGAGCATGGCGCCGGCGCGGTTGCCGGAGGCGCAGTGCAGCAGCACCGGCCCCTGGCTCTGCTGCAGGGCCTGGTGCACGGCACGCACGTTGGCCGCGTCCAGGCCCTCGGCACCGGCCACCGGAATGCGCACGTAGCGCAGGCCCAATGATTCGGCCTGGCGGGTTTCATCGAAACCACGGTCCTCACCGGGCTGGCGCAGATCGATCACGGTGCGCACGCCCTGCGCGGCAAGCTCGCGCAGCTGCGTGGCACTGGGCTGGCCGCCGGCATACAGGCCAGGGCGGACTTGGTTGAGCGCCGCGTCTTCGGCCAGCGCGGCCAGCGGCAGGCAGAGCGACAACAACAGCAGGCAGGTCAGGCGCAGCAGCATGGTCTTCTCCGTGAAAGCGTCCTGCCGCTACAGGCGCAGTCCGGCGCGGGCCTTGAGCAGCTCGCGCAGTTCGTACTTGTCAGTATCGTCCAGGCCCTGCTGGCGCTGCTTTGCCAACAACTCCTCCAGACGTTGCACCAGCAGCTGTTTCTCCAGCTGGGCCACGGCATCGTGCAGTTCCTGGGTCCACATTGCCTCGTCGCCCGGCATCGTCTGCGCGGCCAGGGTATGCAGGGAGGCCTGTTCTTCGCGGCCGTCGAAATGCTCCAGCAGCGCGCCGGTGCTGATGTCCGGGCGCTGTTCGACCAGCCCCAGCAGTTCCAGCAACAGCTCTACCCCCGGCAGGCGCAGGCCCTGGAAGTGGTGCTTGCCGCCCAGGGTCAGCGCCAGCGAAGGCTGCTGCAGCAGTACGGCAATCGCACCACGCACCAGGCTGCGCTTGGCCACCGGTTGGATCGAACGCGCCGGCGGCCGTTGCGGCATCGGCGAACGTGCCGCCTGGGCATTGCCGCCGAGGCCGGTCAGCTGCCCCAGCTGCTGCTTCATCAGATCGCCGAAGGCGCCATCGGGAATCTGCGCCAGCATCGGCTTTGCGCGTTCGGCCAGGCGGGCCTTGCCGTCCAGCGTGCCCAGGTTGATCTCGCGGGTCAGCTCGTCGAAGAAGAACTGCGACAGCGGCGTGGCCTGCTTCAGGCGCTCGTTGAACGCCTCGGCGCCTTCCTTGCGCACAATGGTGTCCGGGTCTTCGCCATCGGGCAGGAACAGGAAGAACGCCTGGCGGCCATCCTTCATGCGCGGCAGCACCGATTCCAATGCCTTCCAGCCGGCGCGGCGGCCGGCGGCGTCGCCGTCGAAACAGAAGAACACGTCCGGCGCGTTGCGGAACAGCAGCTCGGCATGGTCCGGCGTGGTCGCGGTGCCCAGCGTCGCCACCGCCTGGGTGACGCCGAACTGGAACAGCGAGACCACGTCCATGTAGCCCTCGACCACGATCAAGCGCTCGATCTTCTGGTTGGCCTGGCGCACCTGCCACAGGCCGTACAGTTCGCGGCCCTTGTGGAACAGCGCGGTCTCGGGCGAGTTGAGGTACTTGGGGCCGTCGTCCTTCTCGAACACGCGGCCACCGAAGGCGATCACCCGGCCCCGGCGGTCGAAGATCGGGAACATCACCCGGTCGCGGAACTTGTCGTAGACGTGGCCGCGATCGTTCTTGGAGAACAGGCCGGCGCGGTCGAGCAGCTTCATGCGCCGCTCGTCCTTGCCCAGGGCATCGCGCAGGCCGCTGTAGCCATCCGGTGCATAGCCGATCTGGAAGCGCGCGCGGGTGTCCTCGTCAACGCCACGACCATCGAGATAGCTGCGCGCCTTGTCGCTGCCTTCCAGGTTCTTCTGGAAGAACCTGGCGGCCGCATCCAGCGCCGAGTACAGCTCGCGGCTGTCGTCCTGCTGCTGCGGGCTGCGCGGGTTCTCGTTGCGCGGTACTTCCATGCCGGCGCGCTTGGCCAGCTCATCCACCGCATCGAGGAACTCGAGGCGGTCGTAGTTCATCAGGAAGCTGATCGCGGTGCCGTGTGCGCCGCAACCGAAGCAGTGATAGAACTGCTTGGTGGGCGAGACCGTGAACGAGGCCGAGCGCTCGTCATGGAACGGGCAGCGCGCCGCGTACTCCTTGCCCTGGCGCTTCAACGGCACGCGGCTGCCCACCACCTCGACGATGTCGGTGCGGGCCAGCAGGTCGTCGATGAAAGCGTCGGGGATACGGGCCATGGGCAACAGGGCAGGGCGCAGCCGGCAGGCCGCGCAGAAGGGAAGGCAGGTTCCCTAGTCTACTCGCTGGTGGCCGCCGGGCCCGCTTCTTCGGTGGTGTCCCCGCCCTTGGCCAGCTGCGTCCGGGCATACAGGCGTTCGTCGATCACCGCGGTCATCAGCGCGCCGACGAAGAACACCGCAGTGGCGTAGTAGATCCAGACCAGCGAGATCACCAGCGCGCCCATCGAACCGTAGGCGCTGCCCGGGGCCACGGTGGCGATGTAGACGCCGATGCCATAGCGGCCCAGCGCGAACAGCGCCGAGGTGATGGCGCCGCCGATGAAGGCCTGGCGCCAGGCCACGCGGCGGTCGGGCAGGTAGTGGTAGAGGAAGGCGAAGGCCAGCGTGTACAGCAGCAGCGAGGTGAGGTAGCCGACGGCCGGCAGCACCGACGGCAGCTGCGCGAACACCACCTGCAGCGCGGTGGTAGCGGTCATCGACAGGATCAGCAGGAAGCCCAGCGCCAGCACCACGCCGAAGGAGAACACGCGCTTGCGCAGCCAGGCCTTGATGCCATCCAGGCGCTGGCCGCTGGTGTGGAAGATGCGGTTCAGCGCGTTCTGCAGCTGGGCGAACACCGCGGTGGCACCGACAAACAGCAGCAGCGTGCTCCACAGCCCGGCCAGCGAGCCCATGCTGGGCTGGCTGTTGGCGTTGTGCAGCACGGTGTCAGCGACGCTGGCCACGCTGCTGCCGGCCACCGAGCCGATCTGGCCGATCAGTGCCTGCTGTGCCGGCGGGTACAGCGAAGCGGTCAGCCACAGCAGCAGCACCAGCAGCGGGGCCATCGACAGCAGGGCGTAGAAGGAGACCGAGGCGGCCTGGGTCAGCACGTCGATCTCGACGAAGCGCTTGGCCACGGCCATCGGGAAGCTGTCCTGCAGCTTTCCCAGGCGAGATCGGACGGCAGGCAGAAAGGCGTGGGGATGCGGCATCGAAGCAGGAGAAGGCAGGTGGATGATGCTTTTTCTAGCAAATCAGGGCGTTGGGTTGGGTGAAGTGCCTATTCAGACGTTGTGCCGTACAGCGTCCGCGCTATCCTTCTGCCCGACCGTGGGTGCGCAGGGGGGCTGCCGCCACGGTATCCGGGGCCGGCTGCCGCTGCGCAGGGCCGCGACATTCCAATTTCTCTGCAAAAGGACGCGTTATGAAAGGGATGGTCTACACCACGATGGTGTTGCTGGCGACGGTGAGTGGCTCGGCGGCCGCCGCCTCAGCTGCCTGCGAGAAGGCATTCAAGACGGTAGGGGATCCGCGCAACGGCGCGATGTACATGGCCGATGTGACGGTGCCGGGGCTGAAGGTGCAGAGCGCACTGGACCAGCTGCGGCAGATCGGTGCCGAGGACCAGTTCGAGATCGGCGGCCAGCTGGTGGAAGGCAACACCGGCAACCAGTACCTGATCCAGACCAAGGGCCTGCGTACGCCGCTGGTGCTGATCGGTACCGCCGACCACACCGGCCGGGTGACCCTGGCGACCAAGCTGGCGCGTGGCCAGACGATCGGGCAGGACGAGGCGCGGCAGTCGATGTGCGCGATGCTGGACAAGCTGAAGGGCGGCAGCCAGGGTGAGGCGCTTGCCGCCGCGGCGCGCGCGAAGCAGCCGATGCCTGCGCTGGAAGACGTGGCCGCACCGGACCTGTCCAAGAAGATGGGCAAGGAAGTGCGCTCCACGATGGCCGCCTACAATGCCGCTGGCAGCTTCAAGGACCTGATGCTGGGGACCACCACCAACAAGGAAGACCTGGGCGATCGGTCGGCCACCTTCCTGCCGCTGTACGCGAAGTACATCGGCCGCCGGTACCGCATCGACGGGCAGATCTATACCGTCAACCGGAACAGCTACTCCACCCGTCCGGGCGAGGTGGGATCGATCAACTACCTGGTGACGCCGGAACGCGGCCTGCTGCGGATCCGCCAGAACGACACCTTCAACAACAACAACTACACCATCCGCTGCGAGTTCGCGCCGGACCAGGCGGCCAACTTCAGCGTGCTGCGTGAGCGTGACTGGGCCAAGCTGGAAGGTGAGGTCAGTTCGATCGAAGGCAGCTCGATGACGCTGCGCAACTGCCGCCAGGCGTAAGCGGCAGCGCCCCTGCCTGCAGCAATGGCAAGGCCCGCATAGCGCGGGCCTTGTCGTATGCAGTGGGCGGTGCGGTGATCAGCCGGCCAAGGCCTGCTTGACCAGCTTGGACACCAGGCCCATGTCGGCCTGGCCGGCCAGCTTGGGCTTCAGTGCGCCCATCAGCTTTCCCATGTCGGCCGCGCCGGAGGCGCCGGTCTCGGCGATGGCCGCCTGGATGGCGGCCACGATCTCGGCTTCGCCCATCTTGGCCGGCAGGTAGGCTTCGATGACCACGATCTCGGCACGTTCGATCTCGGCCAGGTCTTCGCGCTGGGCCGCTTCGTACTGGCTGACCGAGTCCTTGCGCTGCTTGACCATCTTGTCGAGCACGGCGATCACCGCGGTGTCATCCAGCTCGATGCGCTCGTCCACTTCGCGCTGCTTGATGGCGGCGTTGATCAGGCGGATCACGCCCAGCTTGTGCTTCTCGCCCGCCTTCATGGCGGCCTTCATGTCGTCGGTGAGCTGCTGCTTCATGCTCATGAGGAACCTCGTGGTGGTGGAGGGGCGGGGCGGATGCCCGGGCCCGGAAACGCAAAAAGCCGGCGACGCTCGCGCGTGCCGGCTTCGGCTTCACCGCGGAAGGACAAGCCTGCCGCAATGAAGATGCGTCCGATCAGTACAGGCGCTGACGCTTGGTGACGTCGCGCGACGAGCGGCGCAGCTGACGCTTCACAGCAGCGGCGGCCTTGCGCTTGCGCTCCTGGGTCGGCTTTTCGTAGAACTCGCGCTTGCGGGTTTCGGCCAGCACACCGGCCTTTTCGCAAGTGCGCTTGAAGCGGCGAAGAGCAAACTCGAAGGGCTCGTTCTCGCGGACTTTGACGCTGGGCATGGAATCTCCGGGACACAGTAGAACCGGGTCACGCCCGGCGAGCCGCACATTATAGCGGCGAATAGACAAACTGCAAGCGGCCAACCCTGAATACGGGCCGGAAGTTCGAAAGCAGTGAGATCTGCACATCCCCCGAGGGGGCGGCAGGGGCGTCATAATAGCAGGCATGCGAGTCCTTGGCATCGAATCTTCCTGTGATGAGACCGGCGTGGCGGTGTATGACACCGACCTGTCCGGCAGCGCGGCCCTGCGCGCCCATGCGGTCTACAGCCAGATCGCGCTGCACGCCGAGTACGGCGGTGTGGTGCCCGAACTGGCCAGCCGCGACCACGTCCGCAAGCTGCTGCCGCTGGTGCGCCAGACCCTGGCCGAAGCGGGCCTGGGTGTGGGCGACATCGACGGTGTGGCCTACACGGCCGGCCCCGGCCTGGTCGGCGCTCTGCTGGTGGGTGCCGGCGTGGCCCGTTCGCTGGCCTGGGCGCTGGAGGTGCCGGCGGTGGGGGTCCACCATATGGAAGGCCATCTGCTGGCCCCGCTGATGGAAGATGACCCGCCGCAGGCGCCGTTCGTGGCACTGCTGGTCTCCGGCGGCCATACCCAGCTGGTGGCGGTCGATGCCATCGGGCAGTACCGCCTGCTGGGCGAAACCCTGGACGACGCGGCCGGCGAGGCCTTCGACAAGACCGCCAAGCTGATGGGCCTGCCGTACCCGGGCGGCCCGCAGCTGGCCAGGCTGGCCGAGCAGGGCACGCCGGGCGCGTACCGCTTCGCGCGGCCGATGACCGACCGCCCGGGGTTGGATTTCAGCTTCTCCGGCCTGAAGACCCAGGTCCTGATGGCCTGGCGCGACAGCGACCAGAGCGAACAGACCCGCGCCGACATCGCGCGTGGCTTTGAAGATGCGGTGGTCGAGACCCTGTCGATCAAGTGCGAGCGCGCGCTGGAAGCGGCCGGGACCAATGTGATCGTGGTGGCCGGCGGTGTCGGCGCCAACAAGCGCCTGCGCGCGCGCCTGCAGCAGATGGCCGAGCGTCTAGGCGGCCGTGCCTGCTTCCCGCGGCCGGCGCTGTGCACCGACAACGGCGCGATGATCGCCTTCGCCGGCGCGCTGCGCCTGCAGGCCGGCCAGCACAGCCCGCCGAAGGTGGATGTGACCCCGCGCTGGGACATGGCGACCCTGCCGGCGGTGTGAACCGCTGTCTGTAGCGTCGAGCTTGCTCGACTGTTCCAGGCAACAACTACAAAGGCGGTGAGGCAGCCGAGCAAGCTCGACTCTACGGGCGGGCGGCCAACGGCGATGCGGCCAACACCGTCGTCGCCCGCTCGTGCCGCTGCAGCCACCCCAGCGTATGCGGGCAGCGCGCATGGATCAGCCGCCCGATCGCGGCCAGGTCAGCGCCGATGTCGCGCTCCAGGATGGGTTCGTGGTGGGCGATGCGGTTGCGCAGGTGGCGGATGCGTCCAATGTCTGCGTGGATGGCTTTCCTGATGACACTGGGATGGGCCGAAGGCGCATGACGTAGAACCCCGCCGAGTGCAGGTATCCACAATGTGGCGTCGAAGCGGCAGGTGAAGAGCTGCTGCCAGAAGACCATCGGCAGGTTGGCGACGACTTCGGAGGCCTCTGTTGCGCGGCTGGCGACCTGCTCCAGCGCGATTCTCGCCGAGGTGGATGAAGCGGCGGGCAGCCTGCGCCGCTGCGTTGCGAATGACCACTTCGCACAGATGCACCGGCATCATCAGTGCACCGCACATCCGCATGTTCCACACGTACAGGCATTGGGCAGTGACGTCAGCGCTGCAGGTTGATGCGATTCTCTCGTAGGTCGACAGTCGCTCCGCCGACAACGCGCGCCTCAATGCATCGTATGCAGCCATGGTGATGTGTGGTGAGGGAGGGAAGCGGGATGTTGCCGAGGGGCCGAGCCGGCCACCATCAGGAAACATCCTTGTGTACGTGGGCTGTTTCCCGCGTATCAGCCGGGGCGGGAACACGGATCTGCGTTGTCGTGATTGGCCTTGACCCGCCGGTTGGTCACTGACTAGTCTGGGCACCTGCGCCACCGGGACTCGCGGCTTGAGAAAGCTCCCCCCGGGGACAAACGGTAGTACCAAAGGGCCCCGCTAGCAGGGCCCTTTGTCTTTTCCGGGCCCGCCCCATGCGGGACGCCCACCGCCCGTTCCGGGCAGGGTCACCGCCGTGCCGTTACCATGGCCGCCTGTATTGTCGCTGGTAACCGCAATGGACAAGGTTTTCATCGAGGGGCTGACGATCGACGCCCTGATCGGTATCTACGATTGGGAACGACGGATCCGCCAGGACCTGGTGTTCGACCTGGAAATGGGCTTCGACAACCGTCGCCCCGCGGCGACCGACGACATCGCCCACACCCTGAACTACAAGGCAGTGAGCAAGCGCCTGGAGCAGTTCGTGCGTGAATCGGAGTTCGGCCTGGTGGAAACCCTGGCCGAGCGTTGCGCGCAGATCGTGCTGGACGAGTTCGAGGTGAAGTGGCTGCGCCTGAAGCTGAGCAAGCCCGGTGCAGTGCGTGGCGCGCGCGCGGTGGGTGTGATCATCGAGCGCACGCGCGACTGACCCGGTGAACCCGGCCGCCGGCCGGCAATCCGGTAGTGCCGGCCGCCGGCCGGCAACCTCATCAGCAGTAAAACAAGGAGACAACCGATGGTGGACGCGGTGGTGGCGGTACAGTGGCTGGAAAAGCTGCAGAACACACTGGAACCCTATCCTGGCGCCTACCTGGCGTTGATGATCACGGCGCTGTTGATCGCCGCCGGCCTGGCCAACTGGGTGACCAAGCGCATCCTGCTGCGTGGGCTGCGGCGCCTGCTCAGCCGCCTGCCGGGCGCCGACACCGGCCGCGGCAGCCATCTGATGCGGGTGATCTCGCGCCTGTCCAATGTGGTACCCAGCCAGGTGATCGCCTCGGGTATCCGCATCGTGCCGGACCTGCCACCGGGTCTGGTCAGCTTCATCATCGGCGCCTGCCAGGCCTGGGCGATCCTGACCGTGGTGCTGGCGATCTCGCATGCGCTGGATGCGGCCAACGACCTGTACGAGCGTCGCCCCGAAGCGCGCAACAAGCCGATCAAGGGCTACCTGCAGGTCGCCAAGATCGTCATCTTCGTGATCGCCGGCCTGTCGATCGTTGCCACCCTGGCCGGCGTCGACCTGCGCTATCTGGTCACCGGCCTGGGCGCCGCCACCGCGGTGCTGATGCTGATCTTCCAGGACACCATCCTGTCGCTGGTGGCCAGCGTGCAGATCAGCGGCGATGGCCGCGTGCGCATCGGCGACTGGATCGAGATGCCCAGCCAGAACGCCGATGGCGATGTCATCGACATCGCGCTGCACACCGTCACCGTGCAGAACTTCGACAAGACCATCACCACCATCCCGACCAAGAAGCTGGTGACCGAGTCGTTCAAGAACTGGCGCGGCATGCAGGAGGCCGGGGGCCGCCGCATCAAGCGCGCGCTGTACCTGGACCAGCACAGCGTGGGCTTCCTGGACGAGGGCGACCTGGCCTTCCTCGGCCAGTTCGCGCTGCTGGGCGACTACCTGCGTGAGAAGGAACAGGAGCTGGGACAGTGGAACGGGCGCCTGCGCGAGCAGGGCGTGGCCGAGGTCAACAGCCGCCGGGTGACCAACCTGGGCACCTTCCGCGCCTACGTGGAGCGCTACCTGCGCAGCCATCCGGGTATCCACACCGACATGACCCTGCTGGTACGGCAGCTGCAGCCGACCACCGAGGGCCTGCCGCTGGAGCTGTACTGCTTCACCCGCAGCACCGCCTGGGGCGAGTACGAGGCGGTGCAGTCGGACATCTTCGACCACCTGCTGGCGATCCTGCCGGCCTTCGGGCTGCGGGTGTTCCAGGCCTCCAGCGACGCCATGTTGATGGCCGGGCAGCGCCAGTTGGCCGGCTCGGAGTAAGCTGCGAGGCCTCCGGCCGGACCGTACGGATCCGGCTGGAGGTTGAAACTGAACGACGAAACCTCTCGCCAAATGGCTCCGGATCGCTAGAATGCCGGGCTTGTAAACGTTTTCATCAAGGACTGCTGGTGGCCTCCGATCGCATCGAATCCCTCATTGCCCAGATGACCGTCGAGGAAAAGGTCGGCCAGCTGGGTGTCTTCGCGGACATGGTCCGCCCGTTCGCCCCGGACGTGAACCCGGAAGCCAACGTGCGCAATGCCGACCAGGTGCTGCAGCAGGTGCGCGAGGGCAAGGTCGGCTCGCTGTTCAACGGTGTCGGCGCCGAGCTGGGCCGCCGCATCCAGCAGGTCGCCACCGAGGAAAGCCGGCTGGGCATTCCGGTGATCCTGGCCGCCGACGTCATCCACGGCATGCGCACCGTGTTCCCGATTCCGCTGGGCGAGGCCGCCAGCTTCGAACCGGACCTGGCCGAGCGCACCGCGCGCGCCACCGCCGTCGAAGCCACCGCCGCCGGCCTGCACTGGACCTATGCGCCGGCCGTGGACATCGCCCGTGACCAGCGCTGGGGCCGTGGCGCCGAAGGTGCCGGTGAGGACGTGGTGCTGGGCTGTGCGTTCGCCGCCGCCCGCGTGCGTGGCTTCCAGGGCAGCGACCTGCGCGCCGCCGATTCGCTGCTGGCCACGCCCAAGCATTTCGCTGCCTATGGCGCGGTGATGGCCGGCATGGAATACAACATGGTGGACATCTCGCCGCAGACCCTGCGCGACGTGCACCTGCCGCCGTTCAAGGCCGCCTTCGACGCCGGCGCGATCACCGTGATGTCCTCGTTCAACGACATCAACGGCGTGCCGGCCAGCGCCAATGCCGAACTGCTGACCGACATCCTGCGCGGTGAGTGGAAGTTCCCGGGCGTGGTGATCTCCGATTACACCGCCGACATGGAACTGGTTGCGCACGGCTATGCCGCTGACGATCGCGATGCCACCGCCAAGGCGTTCACCGCCGGCCTGGACCTGAGCATGCAGAGCGGCTTCTATGCCGAGCACCTGCCGGGCCTGGTCGAGAGCGGCGAAGTGCCGATGGCGGTGCTGGATGAAGGCGTGCGCCGCATCCTGTGGCTGAAGGAAACCATCGGCCTGTTCGACGACCCGTACCGTTCGCTGGACCCGGCGCGCGAAGCCGATACCTCGCACCTCGCCGCGCATGACGCACTGTCGCGCGATGCTGCACGCCGTTCGATCGTGCTGCTGAACAACCGCGACAACGTGCTGCCGCTGCAGAAGAGCGGGCAGAAGATCGCGCTGATCGGCCCGTTCGTGCAGGACCGCGAGAACATCGAAGGCTGCTGGACGCTGTTCGGCGACAAGCAGCGCTATGTGGACCTGGAAACCGGCGTGCGCGCTGCCATCGGCGACCAAGCGCTGCTGGAGATCGTGCCGGGCTGCGAACTGGAAACCGCCATTGTGGGCGGCACCGAAGCGGCCGTGGCTGCCGCGCTGCGCGCCGACGTGGTGGTGCTGGCGCTGGGCGAGCCGCAGCGCTACAGCGGTGAGGCGCAGTCGCGCGTGGAGATCACCCTGCCGCCGGCGCAGCAGGCGCTGGCCGAGGCGGTGGCGATGACCGGCAAGCCGCTGGTGGTGCTGCTGCGCAATGGTCGCGCGCTGGCGCTGCAGGGCGCGGTGCGCAACGCACACGCCGTGGCGGTCACCTGGTACCTGGGCACGCAGACCGGTCATGCCGTGGCCGATGTGCTGTTCGGCGATTACAGCCCGTCCGGCCGCCTGCCGGTCAGCTTCCCGCAGGTGTCCGGCCAGCAGCCGTACTTCTACAACCACCCGCGCACCGGTCGCCCGGAACTGCCGACCATGTCGGAGTTCAAGGCACGCTGGCGCGAGATCCCGAACGAGCCGCTGTACCCGTTCGGTCATGGCATCGGCTACACCACGTTTGCCTACGGCGTGCCGCAGCTGAGTTCGGCCCAGCTCGGCTGGGATGACACCCTGACCCTCACCACCACGCTGACCAACTGCGGCGATGTGGCCGGCGAGGAAGTGGTGCAGCTGTACATCCACGACCGCGTGGCCAGCCGCGTGCGTCCGGTGCGCGAGTTGAAGGACTTCCGCAAGGTGGCCCTGCAGCCGGGCGAATCCACCGAGGTGGTGTTCACCCTGACCCGCGAGCAGCTGGCCTTCACCGGCCGTGACGGCGTGCTGCGTGCCGAACCGGGCGTGTTCGACGTGTGGGTATGCGCCTCGTCGGCGGCCGGTGAAGCGGTGCAGTTCGAGCTGCTGAAGGGCTGATCGTAGAAAAAGGGGACGGAGGGGATTAAGTCGTTTGTGCCACAAACGACTTAATCCCCTCCGTCCCCTTTTTGTTGCCGTCACTGTGGCGGCGCTACCATCGGGCTCCCTCATTCGATGGAGCGCGCGCATGCGCCGGATGGCCTACCTGATTCCCGCCTTGTTGCTGGCGGCCTGTTCGCAGCCGGCGGCCCCCCCGGCCGCGCCTGCGGCGGATGCACCGCCGCCGATGGAGGCCAGTGCCCCGGCAACGCCTGCGGCACCTGCCGCTGAGCCCGCTGCTTCGGCACCGGCCGCGCCCGCAGCCGAGGCGCCTGCCGAAGACGCACGTGCGCGCATCGAGACGCTGCTCGGCGACGCCGCGCAGTACGAAAAGGTGTTCAATGCGTTCAAGACGGCCGTGGTTGGCGGTGATCGCGCCGCCGTCGTCGAGGAAGTGCACTTCCCGCTGAACATCGCCGATGGGAAGAAGATCACCGGTCCGGGTGAGTTCCAGCGCAACTACGAGAAGATCATCACCCCGGCGGTGGTCAAGGCAGTGTCCGAACAGGACTTCGGCAAGGTCTTCGTCAACCAGCAGGGCGTGATGATTGGCAATGGACAGGTGTGGTTGAACGGGCAGTGCCTGGACCCGGCCTGCACGAAGACCGAGGTGAAGGTCATCACCATCCAGTAAACGGAAACGGCCCCGCATGCGGGGCCGTTCCGGGAAAAAGTTCCGATCAGGCTTTCGGCGTCAGCTTCAGCAGGCGTGCCTTGCTGCCGTCTTCCAGCAGCCACAACGCGCCATCCGGGCCCTGTTCCACTTCGCGGATGCGCTCGCCCATGTTGAAGCGTTCGGCTTCGCGCGCGCTGTCGCCGTCGAAGGTCACGCGCGCCAGCGAGGTCGACGACAGGCCGCCGATGAAGCCGCTGCCCTTCCACTGCGGGAACAGCGTGCCGCTGTAGATCACGAAGCCGGCCGGCGAGATCACCGGTGTCCAGGTCACCTTCGGTGCAGCAAATTCCGGACGGGTGCTGTGGTCGGGAATCGGGCGGCCGTCGTAGTGGTCGCCATTGGAAACCACCGGGTAGCCGTAGTTGGCACCGCGCACGATCAGGTTCAGTTCGTCGCCGCCGGCCGGGCCCATCTCATGCGCCCACAGCTTGCCGTTGGCATCGAAGGCCATGCCGAGGATGTTGCGGTGGCCCAGCGACCAGACCTGCGCGGCCACGCCGCCCTGCGAGGCGAACGGGTTGTCGGCCGGCAGGCTGCCATCGTCGTTGAGGCGCACGATCTTGCCGAGGTTGCCGCCCATGTCCTGCGCCGGATCGAACTTCTGCCGCTCGCTGGAGCTGATCCACAGCTTGCCGTCCGGGCCGAAGGCGAGGCGGTGGCCGTAGTGGCCTTCGCCACTGACCTTGGGGCTCTGCCGCCAGATCACCTTCAGGTCCCTGAGCTGGCCAGCGCCGCTTGCGTCCAGCGTCAACGTCGCACGGGCCACGGCGGCACCGCGGGTGTCCAGCGTGCCTTCCTCGGCATAGCTGAGGTAAACAACATGATTCCGGGCGAAGTCGGGGTGCAGGATGATGTCGCCAAAGCCCCCCTGGCCACCGTAGGCCACCTTGGGAACGCCGGTGATCTCGTGCTTCTGGCCGCTGGCCAGGTCCAGGTGCTGCAGCTTGCCGCGCTTCTCGGTGACCAGCAGGCTGCCGTCAGGCAGGAAGGTCATCGCCCACGGCTGGTCGAAACGGCTGACTTCGGTGGCGGTGAACGGGCGCTGGTCGGTGGCGGCGGAGGCTGCCGGTGCGGCGGCCTGGGCGCCGTTGGCGGCCGGGTCGGCGGCGTTGCAGGCGGAGGTGGCGAGGATCGGCACCAGGCCGAGGGCGAGCAGCAGGGAGGTGCGGGTCATGGGTATCTCCAGGGCGGGGATGCGGATGGCCGGGCTGTCCCTTGTACACCACCCGGCGTGTGACCGTCGTGGCCCGAAGGTCCTGCGCCCCCTGTGCGACGACGGCCGGATCGACTAGGGTGGGCACGCCCGGGCAAAGCATGCCCGCCTGCCTGCAAGGATCCGCAATGAACACTGCCATGCCCCACAAGCCGTCCACCGCCTTCATCGCCGCCTCCTGGGTTGCCCTGCTGCTGGGAGCGGCGGCCTACCTGATCGGCCTGTTCAACGCCGCCACCATGGCGCTCAACGAAAAGGGCTACTACCTGACCCTGCTGCTGTTCGGCCTGTTCGCAGCGGTATCGCTGCAGAAGAGCGTGCGCGACCGCGTCGAGGGTATTCCGGTGAGCGCGCTGTACTACGCACTGTGCTGGTTCGCGTTGCTGTCGGCGCTGATGCTGCTGCTGGTTGGCCTGTGGAATGCCACCCTGGCATCGAGCGAGAAGGGCTTCTACGGCATGGCGTATGCGCTGTCGCTGTTCGGTGCGGTGGCCGTGCAGAAGAACACCCGCGACCTCATCGCCGCAGGTGGTGGTGAGAGCAAGCGCAGCGCGGTCGTGCCGCCGCTGCCGGAACAGGAGTGACTCCGTAGAGCCGAGCCCATGCTCGGCTCTCCTGCCGCATCTGTAGCGCCGAGTCATGCTCGACTCCCAGCCGAGCATGGGCTCGGCTCTACACGAGCATGGCGTTATCGCTTCAACCGTGGGTCCGCCAGCTGCGCGTCTTCCCAGCCACGGCGCACCGCATTGCGTGCCTGTGCCCATTCCAGCCGGCTGCGGCCACGTTCGCCGGCCCAGCGCGATTCCAGCTCGGCCTCCACCTGTTCGTAGGCGCGGATCATGTCCTGCGCGCGGGCCGCGTGGCCGATGCGGTAGGCCGGTTCGTAGTCCTCGAAGAACAGCTGGTCGTCGTAGTACGGCTCGGCGCTGTAGCGCTCGCGCCAGTAATTGCTGACCGCATCACGCGACGTGCTGTCATCCGGTACGCGGCCGGGGATCTGGTACTCGGTCATGGAAGGCTCCGTTGTGTACGAAGCCTGATCGTGCCTGGGTGGCGGTTAACGGCCCGGTCCGGCAGTGTGATCACCAGATCAATCCGCCGGGCACGGCCCGGCGCTACCGGTTACCCGGCGTCGGCATCCTTGCGCGGCAGCTTGTAGATCACCGCGCCGATGGCAAATGCCACCAGCGCAGCGGCGATGTTCTGCCAGCTGGCACTGGCGAACAGCGCCACGCACAGCAGCAGTGCCAGCACCGGAATCAGCGGCCCACCGGGCAGCTTCAATGCGCCCGGGCGGTCGGCGTAGCGCTTGGCCAGCACCAGCACCGCAGCGGCGGTACCGATGTAGGCAAACAGGCGCGTGGTCATCGACAGCAGTGCCAGCTGCACGAACGAGCCGGACAGCGCCAGCCCGAGTGCAATCAGGCCCTGGCACAGGATCGATGCGGCCGGGGTGTGGAAGCGCGGATGTACCTGCGCCAGGATCTTCGGACCGTAGCCATCGCGTGCCAGCGCGAACAGGAAGCGGGGGCCCATCATCATCGTGTTGCTGTTGGTGCCGAGGATGGAGATGGTGGCACCGACCGTCAGGATCAGCGCCAATGCTTCGCCACCGAAGCCGGCGGCGGCATCGGCCAGCGGCGTGGCCGAGCTGGCCAGGCCGGCCAGCGTACCCTGTGCCACCACCTGTACCGCGCCGTAGATGACGGTGACGGTGATGATCATGGTGATCAGCGCGAACGGAATATCGCGACGCGGGTTGCGGTATTCGCCGGCGGCCGCGGGGATGTTCTCGAAACCGGCGTAGGCGTACAGCAACAGCAGCGCGGCCTCGCCCATGCGCTGCAGGTCATGCGGGTCCGGGCGCTGGCCGGAGAAGGCCAGCTGCGGGTCGATGTAGAACGCGCCGATGGCCACGAACAGCAGCAGCGGCAGCATCTTGCCGATCACCAGCACCACGCCGGTACGCGCGGCCGAACGCACGCCGATGATGTTGATGCCGGTAAGGAAGCCCAGCGACACCACGATCACCGCGATGCGGCCCAGGCCAGCACCGGCCCACGGCCAGAAACGCGCAACTGCATCGGCCAGCGCGTTGCTGAGCGCCGCGGCCGAGCTGATGCGGGTCAGCCAGATCATCCAGCCGATCTCGAACCCGGCGAAGCGCCCGAACGCCTCGCGGGCGTACAGGTAGCTGCCGCCGGGCTCATCGAAGTAGCTGGCGGCCTGCGCGTAGCACAGCACCAGCAGGGCCACGACGATGCCTGCGGCAACCACGCCCCACAGGCTGAAGGGGCCGAGCAGGGCGACGGTGGCGGCCGGCAGCAGGTAGATGCCGCTGCCGATCACATCGTTGATCGACAGGCCGACGATCTGCCAGCGGCTGACCGCGCGCTGCAGCTGCGGTTCGTCCGGCGCGCTCAACGGGCGTCTCCGCTCAGTGCGGGCAGCTGCCACTGCGCCTGCAGCCGCTTGTACTCGGCGCGTGGCAGCAGCACGAAGCGCGGCGTATCCTGCGGCCGCAACCAGTCCAGCAGGGCCTGCATGCGCGCCTGCGGCATGGCGGTGCAGCCGGCAGTGGCTTCGCCGGGCTGGCGCCACAGGTGGGCGAAGATGCAGCTGCCCTTGCCGGGCTGGTTGTCGGGATTGTGGGCGATCACGAAGCCTTCCTGGTAACGCACGTCGCCCTTGGTGTGCAGGTCCAGCCGCATCGGTTCGGTGGAGCCTTCCACGGCCGCCTTGCCCACCTTCTTCGCGTCGACGATGCGGTTATAGAACGGCGAGCCGGGTACGTCCATGCAGTAGCTGCTTTCAAGCATCGGCTGGTAGGCCATGGCCGTGCCTGGGCGTGTGACGGCATAGCCGAACGCGCTGCCGAGCGCGAACACGCCCGCAGGGCTGCGGCCATCGCCTTCCTGCTTCTGCGGGCCGTCGGCCTGCGCCGGATGCAGGCCCAGCCCCCAGGCGCTGCCGGTGCGGCCGAGCGCCACCGGGAACGCCTGGCCATGCGCGTGCCAGCCCTTGCCGTCGCGCACATAGGCCTGCAGCTGCCCCTGGGGGCTGTCCCAGCCTTCGCTGGTGACCACGATCAGCTGGCGCGCCCCATCCAGCGGCGCAGCATGGACGGACACCGCCGCAGCAAGCAGCAGCGCAGCGGTAGCGAGGCGGACCAGCGATTTCATCAACAGGTGCTCCGGTCAGGAATCCAGCAGGTGGTCGATCCGCTCCAGGTTCACCGCCAGCTGCTGCTGGCGGTCCGGATTGGTGTGGCAGAGCAGCACGAACAGGAAATCGAGCAGGGCGTGCATGGCGCTACGGTACAGCAGCTGCGCCACCTGCGGCGTGCGATCGTGCGCGCACACCACCAGTGCTGCATCCGCATGCGCGCGCAGCGGGTTGGCGGTGTGGCGGGTGATGGAAATCACCTTGCCGCCCATGTCCTGGAACTGGCGCGACAGCTGCGAAAGCTGGGGCAGGTTGCCGAATTCGGAGAACACCAGCAGCACATCGCCGGGGCGTGCGGCCGACAGGTTGGCCAGCATCAGGATCGGGTCGGTATGCGGCACCACCAGCAGGCCGAGCAGCGACAGCCGCATGGCGAACTCGCGGGCATACAGGCCATCGTCACCCAGGCCGTACACGAACAGCTTGGGCGCGTCGTCGAGCAGCTGCACGATGCGTTCGATCTCTTCGCGCGGATTGGCCTGTCGGGTCTCTTCCTCAGCCTGTGCCTTGCTGCGGCGCAGGGCCTCGCCCAGGCGAAGGTAGTCATCGCCGCTGTCGGGTTCGCGGGGTGCCTGCTGTGGATCGGTACCGGCGCGGGCAACATCCTGGCCGATGGAATACTTCAGGTCCGGGTAGCCCTTGAAACCGAGCTTCTGGCTGAACTTCACCACGCTGGACTGGCTGATGCCCAGCGCGCTGGCCAGCTGCTGCGAAGAGTAGTCGCGCAGCAGGTGGGCGTTGTCGAGGATGAAATCGGCAATGCGGCGTTCGATGGCCGACATCTGCCCGCGCTCGGAACGGATCTTCAGCAGGGGCGGCATGCGGGGCGTCCGGACATGGATAGGCGCGTTGCGGTTGGCAGCGTAGAGCGTGTCATGGAATGGGTCGGGCGGGTGGGATGTGCAGGGGACGCCGTGAATCCATCCATGGAGGCTTGGCCGCGCCATCCATGGCGCGGACACCCCTGCAGATCCCACCCGCCCGACCCCGGACAGATCGCGCGCGTGCCAGCCGCGAAGAGGATACGGGGTAGGGCAGAAGCAGGAGCATCCACGCATGGCGTGGATCTACCCGGAGCTGCTGTTGAGTCCGCCTTGTAGCGAGCCGAGCACCGCAGGGCACCGGCGTGCGCAGCACGTCGGCTCGCGGCCGGCGGAGCGTTTCTTTTGGTTACTTTTCTTTTCGCGAAAAGAAAAGTAACGCCCGACCCAATGTCAGTTGCATGCCAGGTCAGCCGCAAGGCAGAGATCAACCCAGCATCTCCAGCCCGCGCACTTCGGTGATGCCCAGCCCCGGCACATCGCTGATGCTGATCTCCGATTCGTTGAAGTGCACGCCGCCGCTGACCGGATCGAACTGGCCCAGCGACGGACCGTCCAGGTCGACCTTGGTGATCACATCGCTCTTGGCCACCGCCAGGTGCACGGCGGCGGCGACGCTGATGCTCGATTCGATCATGCAGCCGATCATGCACGGCACACCGTAGATGCCGGCGATGTCGGCGATGCGGATCGCGTTGGACAGGCCGCCGGTCTTCATCAGCTTGATGTTGATGATGTCGGCTGCGCGCTGCTGGATCAGGTCCATCACCTGGCTCGGGCTGAACACGCTTTCGTCAGCCATCACCGGTGTATTGACCCGGTCGGTGACGTACTTCAGGCCGCTGATGTCGGCGGCCTTCACTGGCTGCTCCAGCAGCTCCAGCACCACACCGGCTTCTTCCAGTGTGCGCATCGCATGCACCGCCTGCTTGGCGGTCCAGCCCTGGTTGGCGTCCAGGCGCAGCAAGGCGCGGCCTTCGACGGCGGCATGGATCGCCTTGACCCGTTCGATGTCCAGGCCGATGTCCTTGCCGACCTTGATCTTCAGCGACTCGAAGCCACGGTCGATCGCCGACAGCGAATCGGCCACCATCTTGTCGATGTAGTCCACGCTGATGGTGATGTCGGTGGTGATGACCGGGTCGCCGCCGCCGAGCATCTGGTACAACGGCGCACCATGCAGCTGCGCCCACAGATCGTACAGCGCGATCTCCACCGCGGCCTTGGCGCTGGTGTTGCGCTCCATCGCGCCCTGCACCAGGCCGCACAGGCGGTTGAGGTTGACCACGTCCTGGCCGATCAGGCGCGGGGCGATGAAATGGCGGATCGCTTCAATGATCGAGCCGTGCGTATCGCCGGTGATCACCGCCGTGGCCGGGGCTTCGCCATAGCCGGTGTGGCCACTATCGGTGCGGATCAGCACCACCACGTCTTCCACGGTTTCCACCGTGCGCAGGGCGGTCTTGAACGGTGTCTTCAGCGGCACGCGCAGCATGCCCAGTTCGATGGCAGTGATCTTCATTCAGGAGTCTTGGCGCGCAGGCGCTGGATGTTGGTGATGCGGTCGATGTAGCGGACGGTATCGCTGGCCATCATCGGCTCCAGCGGCGTCACCGAAACACCATTGAGGTGAGCCTGCACGCGTTTGCCGTCGGCACCGGACCAGCTGCCGCCTGCCGTATCGTGGATGACCCAGGTACGGCCGTCGACGTGGCCGATGGCCATCATCACGTGGCCGGGTATGTAGACCAGATCGCCCACCTGAAGGTCGGTCACAGCACGGTCGCGCGCGGCCTTTGTGTCCTTGTCGGTGAACGGCAGGCGGTCCAGTGCCGGGCTGACGGCCTGGGCGCTGGTATTGCGCGGCAGCAGCACGCCGAAGCTGCGGTAGATCTCGGAAACGAAACCGCTGCAGTCGCGGGTGTCGTAGTCGTGGCCCCAACCGTAACGCTCGCCGAGGAACTTGAAGGCCTGCTGCAGCAGCAGGCGCGGGGTCAGCGGCGGGTAATCGGCTGCGGTGTCCTGCGAGCGCGGCAGCAGGGCCGGCACCAGCTTCAGGCGCCCGTCGGCCTCGCGTACCGGCAGCTGCACCACCCACGAGGCATGCGCCTGCTGGCCGTTCACCGCTTCGGCGGCGGGCCAGTCGGCCAGCACCGGCAGTCGCACGCCCATGTCCAGCTGCAGCCGCGAGACGCGCGGTTCCTCCGGGGTGTAGGCGGTCTGCGCGGTGGCGCCGGTGACAACGCGGTACGGGCCCTTCGTGCCGTAGCCGAGCACCGTGGCCTTGTCGCCGCCAGCGATGGCATCGGCTTCGATCCACGCGCTGTAGCGCTCGCTGTGCACGAACAGCCAGCGGCCATCGGCGCTGCGATGGACCACCGCCACCTTGTCGCCGGGGAACAGAGCCGACTCCTGGAAGCGGTCGATGTCGGTATCACCGACGGTGCTGAAGACGCGCTCGCGGGTGGGGAAGGTGCGCAACGCCGCGCGCTTCACCACCAGGCCGTAGGCGGGTGCGACGTGTGCGGGAATCGCATCGAGGCCGAGGTTGGCTTCGATGCCACTGCGCAGCGCAGGCGCGATGGCCTGGCCCCGCTCGTTGAACAGTGCCCGCCCGGGCCAGCGCGACAACGCGCTGATGCTGGCGCGTACCTGCGCGGCATCAAGCTGTGCGGGCAGCGCGGCGATGTCCTGGATGTGGCTGTCCTGCGCGCGCATCCGCGCGTTCTGCGCATCGATCTGCGCGCGGTCCATGATCGGCGCATCGGCGTTGTCCAGCCGGGCCGCCCAGTACTGCGGCGTCAGGTAGGCCTCATGCAGGCCGATCACATACGGCAGCGGCGCGCCGGGATCGGGTGCCGGTGCGGCCGGTGCAAAGGCCGGTGCGGCCAGCAGGCACACGGCCAGGGTCAACCGGCGCGGCCATCGCCACTGCCGCAGTGGTTCGCGGGAAGCCAGGATCATGCGCAGCACACCCTCCTCGAATGCCTTTTGGAATATTTATTCCTTTCGGCACAGAAAGCAAGAATAAATTATTGACCGGCATCCCGGCCCGTGTTACACAGCCATTACCACCCGCGCTGGGGAAGTGTCGCTGTGGATCCTGCCGTTCGCAAACCGCGTCTGCCTGCTGCTGCCGGCCTGTGTGCCGCGCTGCTGCTGTGGGCGTCGGCCACGCAGGCGGCCGATGGGCGCAGCAGCCAGCAGCGGGCGCGGCAGACGCAGGTGATCGACCTGATCGACAGCGGTCGCTTCAACGATGCCCAAGCCCTGCTGGCAACGGCGGGCGATGCTGCCGAAGGCGCCTTCCAGCGCGAACGCATGCGCCGCATCCGCCTGGATTTCAGCCTCGACGAAACCGCCGCCAAGGCCGCTGTGCGGCGCTGGATTCCCGATCTGAGCGACGAAGAATTCGCGCGCTGGGACCAGCTCGGCCTGATCGAACACCTCGATATCGATGGCACGCGCGGGTACTTCAAGCGCGCTCCGTCGAACCTGTTCCTGCTCAGCGACGAAGCACGCGCGCGGCGCCGCGCAGATGCACCGATGCCGCCTCCGGGGCCCAACGAAGTGCTCAATGCGCACCACGCGCGCGTGCTTGCTGCGGCCGAACACAGTGGCCGGGTGTCGGTGCTGCCGCAGCGCATTGAGTTCACCCAATCGCTCACGGTGAAGGCCGATGCCGTGCCGGCCGGCGAGACCCTACGCGCCTGGATTCCGTACCCGCGCGAGATTCCCGGCCAGCAGGAGCAGGTGCAGTGGCTGGGCAGCACGCCGGGCAAGGCACGCGTGGCTCCGGCCAGTACCTTGCAGCGCACCGCCTACCTGGAAGCCAAGGCCGTAGCCGGCAAGCCGACCCGCTTCGAGATCCGCTACGCAGCGACGATCTTCGCCCGGCATACCGCGATCGATCCGGCCAAAGTGCAACCGACCCCGGCCGATCCAGCCTTGAAGCCCTATCTGGCCGAGCAGCTGCCACATGTGCGCTTCACCCCGGCGCTGAAGCTGTTCTCCGACCAGGTGCTGCAGGGCGAGACGCGCCCCCATGAAGTGGTGCGCAAGCTCTTCGCGGCGGTCGACCGCATTCCCTGGGCCGGTGCACGCGAATACTCCACGATCAGCAACATCAGCGATTACGCCTTGCGCGCTGGCCATGCCGACTGCGGGCAGCAGACCCTGCTGCTGATCGCGCTGCTGCGCCTGAACGGCATTCCCGCGCGCTGGCAGTCGGGCATGGTGTTCTCCGACGATGGCAGTGGTTACAACAACCTGCATGACTGGGGGCAGGTCTATCTGGCGCCGTACGGTTGGCTGCCGATGGATGTAACCACCGGCGCGCTGGCCAGCGATGTGCCGGCCCTGCGCGATTTCTACCTGGGTGGCCTCGATGGCTACCGCATCGCCTTCAACGATGATTTCGGCCAGCCCTTCGTGCCGGCCAAACAGCACTACCGCTCGGAAACGGTCGACTCGCAGCGCGGCGAGGCCGAGTGGGCAGGCGGCAACCTGTACTTCGACCAATGGAGCTACGACTTCCAGTGGCGGGTACTGCCAGCCAGGCAACGCTAGCGCGACACCTCGCATTCCACACCATTCAATTCTTGCAGGAGAGAGCAGGGGATGAAGGCTTACAGCATCAAGCGGGCGGCGTTGTGCGTCGCCCTTGGGGCGTGTCTGGGCGTGATCGCGCCCAGCGCATTCGCACAGGATGGTTCAGTGGTCGGCCGGCTGGTCAGCGATGCCGGCCAGGTACCGGCCGGTGCCACGGTGACCGTACGCAACCCGGCAACGGGCTTCGTACGCTCCGTGCAGGCCGAAGCCAACGGCAGCTACCGCATTCCGCTGCTGCCCGTCGGCACCTATGACATGGAGGTGAGCCTGCCGGGTGGAGGCGCCAGCCGTGTCGGCCAGGTGACGGTCAGTCTCGGCAGCGCGACCACGGTGAACGTGCCGCTGGGTGCGGTCAGTACCCTGGGCACGGTCGAAGTGCGGGCGCCGCAGGTGGTGTCGATGGTGGATGTGAAGTCCACCGAGTCGGCCACCAACATCACCCGCGAGGAGCTGTCGCGCCTGCCAGTGGACCGTGACATCACCGCGGTGGCGCTGCTCGCGCCGGGCGCGGTGAAGGGCAAGGGGTCGCTGGGCGGGCAGGGCATTTCCTTCGGCGGTTCGTCGGTGGCCGAGAACACCGTCTACATCAATGGCCTGAACGTCACCGACTTCTACAACCGGGTCGGCTTCTCGTCGGTACCGTTCTCGTTCTACCAGGAATTCCAGGTCAAGACGGGCGGCTACTCGGTGGAGTTCGGGCGCAGCACCGGCGGTGTCATCAATGCGGTGACGCGTTCGGGCAGCAATGATTTCAAGGCGGGTGCCGAGCTGGTGTTCGAGCCTCGCGCGTGGCAGTCGCAGGCACGCGACCGCTACGACGGCAATGGCAGCCGCTACATCACCGCCAGCCGCGACGACTACAGCCGCAGTGCGCTGAACGTGTTCGCCTCCGGTGCGCTGGTGCAGGATCGACTTTTCTTCTTCGGCATGTACGAAGCGCGCGACTACCGCCCTACCTCGACCAACGACGCCGGTACGCGCCTGAGCCAGGGCAAGGCCGATGATCCGTTCTGGGGCGGCAAGATCGACTGGCAGATCACGGACAACCAGATGTTGTCGCTGTTCGGTTTCTCGGACAAAAGCAAGACGCTCACCGATGTCTACGCCTACGACTACGCCACGGGGCAGACCGTGGGCGAGCGCAGCAACCAGATCTACAACACGGTGGGCGGCAAGAACTGGTCCGGCACCTACAGCTGGCAGGTCAACAACGACCTGACCATGAAGCTGATGTATGGCGAGAACAAGCGCAACCGTGCGCAGAGCTCGTTGATGGACGAGAACTGCAACCGCGTGTTCGACAACCGCACCGCCAGCCAGGGCGTGCCGCCCTCGCTGCAGGGTGACCGCAGCTGCACCAGCAGTTCGCAGCTCGAATCCGCACTGGACACCCGCAAGGCTGCGCGCGCCGATTTCGAATGGACGCTGGGCAACCATCTGCTGCGGTTTGGCCTGGATCGGGAAGAGAACACGTCCGACTACAGCCGCGCCTATCCCGGGCCCGGCGGCCTGCGCTATGACATCTACGCCCGCACGCCCGGTAGTTCGCTCAACGGCGGCGTCGTGCCGGCCAGTGGCCTGGTGGCGCGCACCCGTCGTTATGAAGTGGAGGGTGCCTTCGAGACGATCAACTCGGCCTACTACCTGGAAGACAACTGGCAGGTGACGCCGAATCTGCTGCTGAACATGGGCCTGCGCCTGGAAGCCTTCGACAACAAGGGCGGCGACGGCAGCAGCTACATCAAGATCGACGACATGCTGGCCCCACGCCTGGGATTCTCCTGGGACGTGCGCGGCGACGGCACCACCAAGGTGTTCGGCAACCTGGGCCGCTACTTCCTGCCGGTGGCCAATGTCATCAACATCAAGCAGGCCGGTGGATTCCTCGACGAACGCACCTGGTATGAGTTCCTTGGCTATAGCGGAGCGACCAACAACATCCCGAACCTGGGCGCGCAGATCGGCCCGGTGGACAATTCTCAGGGCGACGGCAGCGTGCCGGACCTGCGTGCGGAAGTGAACCGGGACATGGACCCGGTGTACCAGGATGAGGCGATCCTGGGCTTCCAGCAGATGATCAACGAGGCCTGGTCGGTCGGTGCCAGCGTGACCTACCGCCGGCTGCACAACGCCATCGATGACATGAACATCACCGCGACCGGGCAGTGTGGCGCCATCGACGGGGTGTGGATCATGGGCAATCCGGGCCGGACCAATACCGTATGGGGTGACACCGACTGTGACGGCAGCAATGACGGCTGGATCAGCATCGACACCTCGAAGGAAGGCTGGGCGCTGTACGACGACAACGGCAACTACGTCGGCCAGCGCGGCTGGGTCAAGCCCAAGCGCGACTACAAGGCACTGGAGCTGCAGGTCGACCGCGCCTGGGACGGCAAGTGGGGTTTCAACGCGTCCTATACGCTCGCATACGGTCGCGGCAATGCAGAAGGCCCGGTCAACTCCGATACTGACTTCGCCGATGCCGGGCGTACCGAGAACTTCGACAATCCGTGGGTGAACTACCGCGGCTACGGCTATCTGGCCAACGACCGCCGCCACCAGTTCAAGTTCCGTGGCAGTTATGCCTTGACCGAGAACCTGAGTGTAGCCGCTACGCTGGGCGTGCAGTCGGGCAGCCCGATCACGCGCTTTGGCGCCGGCAACCCGTTCGACGACACCGATTTCCACAGCTACTACGTGTGCGTGTCCAACTGCCAGGCGACGGTTCCGTCCCAGCGCGTGTTCGTGCATTCCCCACGCGGTGGCGACGGGCGTACGCCGTGGACCTACGATCTGGACGTGAGCGTGTCGTACAAGGTGCCGATCCCCACCGACCTGCGCCTGAAGCTGGCGGTGTACAACGTGCTCAACCAGCAGCGCGTGGTGACCGTGGACCAGGACTACGAACCGCAGGACAGCATCGGTACGCTCAACCCGCTGTACCGCTACGGTACAGGGTTCCAGTCACCGCGCTATGCGCAGTTGACCGTGACATGGGCCTACTGAAACCTGTCCGGCATGCACGACGCTGCGTCTGCGTGGCGGCGTGGGCGGTGTTCCCGATTGCGGCGGCGCAGACGACCACGACCGCCTCCATCGATGCCGACGTCGCGGCCATCGTCCAGCACGAGCACCTGCCCGGGCTGGCCATGGCCGTGGTCGATCACGGGCAGGTGGTCTACCAGCACGCCGATGGCATGCGCGGCGATGGTGGCCACATCGATCAGGACACGCTGTTCAAGATCGCCTCCAACAGCAAGGCGATGACCGCCGCGCTGCTGGCGCGGCTGGTGCAGCAGGGCCGGCTGCGCTGGGATGATCCGGTGCAGCGGCACCTGCCAGGTTTCCGCATGCATGACGCGTGGGTGGGCCAGCAGATGCAGGTGCGCGACCTGCTGATCCACAACAGCGGCCTCGGCCTGGGCGCGGGTGACCTGATGCTGTGGCCGGAGCCGAACGCATTCACCCGCGCCGACATCATTGCCGGTCTGGCGCACCTGAAGCCGGTCAGCAGCTTCCGCAGCCGCTATGCCTACGACAACCTGATGTATGTGGTGGCCGGCGAAGTGGCGGCCGCTGCCGGTGGCAAGCCGTACGACCAGCTGATGCGCGAGCAGGTGTTCGAGCCGCTCGGCATGGACCGTTGCCAGGTCGGGGCATGGCCGGTGAAGCAGGTGGGCAACGTGGCCCAGCCGCATGCCTGGCGCGCGGGCCGCAACGTGGTGGTGAACGCCGATGGTGAAACCAGCCCCGACCTGACGTCGATGGCCGCCGGCGGCATCCGCTGTTCCCTGCGTGACATGACGCGTTGGATGCAGGTGCTGCTGGAGCCTTCCCTGGTCCCTGATTGGCTCAATGCTGAGCAGCGCCGCACGCTGTGGACCCTGCACATGCCGATGCCGCTGGGCGAACGCCAGCGGCGCTGGGACAACGCGCACTTCTACGGCTACGGCTATGGCTGGCGGGTGTCGGACATGGACGGGCAGTGGAAGGTGGCGCACACCGGCACGCTGTCGGGCATGTACTCGTCGCTGGCCCTGCTGCCCGACCGCAAGGTGGGCGTGGTGATGCTGATCAACGGCGAGGGCGAGGACGCACGCACGGCGCTGATGCAGGCGCTGCTGAAGCGCCTCACCGCTCCGCATGATGCGCGCCCGGCCGAGGCCTATCTGGCCGAACTGAAGACCGAGCAGGCCACGCGGGCAGCATCGGGCCATCAGCGACCTGTGACGTCCCCGGCGCAGGCGGCGCGCGCGGTCGATCTGCCGCGCTGGCAGGGCCGTTACCGCGATCCCTGGCTGGGGCCGGCCTCGCTGTGCCCGGGCAAGGACGGCCTGCGTTTCAGCGTGGACAAGTCGCCGAAGCTGCAGGGCGCCGTGCTGCAACAGCAAGGACGCTGGCTGCTGCGCTGGGATACGCTGGGCGACGAAGCGCAGGCATGGCTGCAACCGGGCGAAGGCCCGGTGCCGACGCTGGACCTGCGCGCCATCGATCCGGACATCGACTTCAGCTATGACTTCCAGGACCTGCATTTCACTCGTACTGGCGATTGCCCTGGCCGCGACCGCCCACGCCGCTGAGCCACCCCGCGTTTCGCCGGCCACCGATGCGGCGGAGGCTGGGCTGGTGGAGATCGGCACGCTGTCGCCGCACATCGAGATGGATATCCGCTATGCGACGGCGAACAACTTCACCGGTGCGCGCGTCCCCGGCTACGAGGCGCCGTCCTGCTATCTGCTGGCGCCGGTCGCCAAGGCACTGGCCCAGGTGGAGCAGGACCTGCGCGCGCAGGGCTTCGGCCTGCGTGTTTACGACTGCTATCGACCGGTGCGTTCGGTGCAGGCTTTCATGGCCTGGGTGAACGATCCGAACGAGCGCTCTCGCAAGGCGGTGCAGTATCCAGACCTGGAGAAGCCGCGCCTGCTGGCCGACGGCTATATCGCCGAGCGCTCCGGTCACAGTCGCGGTGCCACCGTAGATCTGGGGTTGCTGGATTGCCGCAGCGGTGGTTGTACGGTGCTGGAGATGGGCACCGACTTCGATTTCTTCGGCCCGCGTGCGCATACGCAGACGACCGGCCTGAGTGAAGCACAGCAGGCGAACCGCCAGCAGCTGGTGCGGGCGATGGCGCGGCGCGGCTTTGTGAACTATCCGCAGGAGTGGTGGCACTACACGTTCCAGCCCGAACCGGACCCCGGCACCGCCTACGACGTTCCCGTGCGGTAGGGGCGACACGGTAGTGCCGGGCGATACCCCTTACACTGGCCGCCTTCCCACCGCTGCCCACCCGATGAACCTTCCCCTGCACTTCGGCCTGCTCGGTACCCTGGAAGCGGGCGCCATCGCTCTGCTGGTCGGCCTGCTGGTGTACCTGCTGTGGTCGCGGTTGTGCCGGCTGCTGCACTGGCCGATGCGCCATGCGATTGGCTGGTCCTGCGTCATCTCGGTGGTGATCTCGGCGGGCATCGATGCGTGGAAGCTGTTCTACATGGGCATCGTGCGCCTGGAATCACCGCTGTACGCGCGCATCTTCCTGTCCACCATCCACGATCCGAACGAACTGGGCAGCCGCGTGGTGCTGGAAATTGCCGGCGCGCTGGCCGGTGTGGCATTGGGATGGGTGATGTTCAGTTCGCGGTCATCGGAAAAAACCGTCGACTGACGCAGGTTTTTCGTTGGCACCCGGTTAAATCCGGGCGCACTGAATGCGCATCTTATGAGCCACTCACCCGGCCCTAACCAGCGCACTAATGCATGCGCGCGGGCCAGTGGTTAATCGCGCGTGTGGGCGCCGGTCGCAGCGCAAAATCGATTCAGAAAGGCGGTGGCAGGGTAGGTGCCGTGCGGAGACAACAGGCCGCGCAACACCACCCAACAGGTAGGAGACACCCCTGATGACTATTCGCAACCGCAAGCCCCTGATCGCCCTGATCGTCGCCGCCGGCAGCGTACTGGCCATTCCGGCGATGGCGCAGTCGGCCAAGCAGCAGGCCGCGCAGGCGCAGAACGAGGCCGCGCAGGCCCAGCAGGCAGCCGCGCAGGCGGGTCAGGCTGCTGACCAGGCGACCAATGCGGCCGCTTCGGCATCGGCGCAGGCCAATGGCGGTGGCCAGACCTGGGCCAGCATCGATACCGATGGCAACGGCACCATCAGCAAGACCGAGGCGCAGGTGAACGCGGGTCTGGCACAGGTGTTCGACCAGGCCGACAGCAACAAGGACGGCGAGTTGAGCGCCGATGAGTACAAGGCCTACGTGGCCGCCCAGCAGGCAGGTGCGGGCGGCGCTGCGCAGGGCGCGCAGGGCAGGTAACACCTGCATCGGGGCGTATGGGAACCCGGGCGGCTTCGGCCGCCCGGGTTTTTCTCGTCACCATGGCCCCTGTATCCTTGACCGATGAATACCTCCACGCCTGCGCCGTCGCGCGCCATCGGCCTGGTCGGTTTTGACGGTGACGATACGCTGTGGAAGAGCGAGGACTACTACCGCAAGGCCGAGCAGGATTATCTTGACCTGCTGTCGCGCTACGTCGACGTGCATGACACCCAGACCGCGCGCCACCTGCTGGAAGTGCAGCAGCGCCACCTGGGTACTTTCGGCTACGGCGTGAAGAGCATGACCCTGTCGATGATCGAAGCGGCCATCGACATCACCGGCCAGCGCATCGAAGCCAAGGACATCCAGCGCATCCTCGATATCGGCCATGCCACCCTGGGGCATCCGGTCGAGTTGATCGACGGTGTGCGCGAAGCGGTGGCGGCCATCGCCGAGCACTACCCGGTGGTGCTGATCACCAAGGGCGATCTGTTCCATCAGGAAGCCAAGATCAAGGTCGCCAACCTGGCCGAGCTGTTCCCGCGCATCGAGATCGTCTCCGAGAAGGATCCGGAAACCTACGCCCGCGTGCTGTCCGAGTTCGACCTGCCGATGCAGCGCTTCGTGATGGTCGGCAACTCGCTGCGTTCGGATATCGAGCCGGTGGTCACCCTCGGTGGCTGGGGCGTGCATACGCCGTACGCGGTGACCTGGGCGCACGAGACCCAGCACGGCGTGGCCGACGACGAGCCGCGCATGGTCACCGCGGACAGTGCCCACGATTGGCCGGCCGCGCTGGCCGCGATCGAGGCCAAGGCCGCTGCTGCGGCCTGACAGGAACGGGCGGCTGCGGCAGAATCGGGCCATGAACCTGCGACTGCGCGCACTGCTGTTGTCCCTGCTGCTGGCGCCGGCCACCGTGCTGGCCCAGCAGACCGCCGAGCGTTCGGCCGCGTATGAGGTGGAGACCGGCGACAGCTGGGTGGATGACCAGCTGCAGGACATCAACCATTACGCCGAACGCTACCCCGACGCCTTCCTTGACGAAGTGTCGCGCTATGCGGGCGTGCCACGCGGCTACATCAGCGCGCTGTTCACCACGCATGGCTGGCAGGCCGGGGACATCTATTTCGCCTGTTTCTGGGCCAAGGCCAGTGGCCAGACCTGCCGCGACAGCGTGCGTGCGTTCAGCCAGAACCCGGAGGGCGGCTGGGAGGCGGTGGTGAAGCGGATGCCGGTGAAACCGCAGAACGTGCATGTGCGCGCCGTACGCCATGCCATCGTGGCCAGCTACCAGCACTGGGACCGGCCGATCACCCTGGATGCCACCCTGAAGCGTCAGCTCAACCGGTAATGCCGGGCCGCGTCCGGTGGGTGCGAACCTTGGTTCGCACGGAACGGCCAGGGGCCGGTGCAGAAGCACTGCGAACCAGGGTTCGCACCTACCAGGAGCAGTCCAGGGGTTGCCGGCCAGCGGCCGGCACTACCGGTTTGCTTCATGTTGCTCTGCATATCGCCGCCGCCCCGCGCTCCGGCGACAATACGGGCCCGAGCTGTTCCCCGTTCCCGTAATCGAGTGACTGATGAGCGCCTCTTTCGTTTCGCCTGATGTGATCCGCCGCCTGTTCGCGCAGGCCATGTCCCGCATGTACCGCACCGAAGTGCCGCTGTACGGCACGCTGGTGGAACTGGTGGAGCGGATCAACGCGCAGGTGCTGGCCCAGGACCCGGCGCTGGCCGCGCAGCTGCAGCGCAACGACGAGCGCGCGCGCCTGGATGAAGAGCGCCATGGCGCCATCCGCGTTGGCACCGTGCAGGAACTGGCCACGCTGCGCCGCCTGTTCGCGGTGATGGGCATGTACCCGGTGGGCTACTACGATCTGTCGGTGGCCGGTGTGCCGGTGCATTCCACCGCGTTCCGCCCGCTCACCGGCGCCGCGCTGGCGCAGAACCCGTTCCGCGTGTTCACCTCGCTGCTGCGCCTGGAGCTGATCGAAGACGAAGCGCTGCGTGCCGAATCGGCAACGATCCTTGCCCGCCGGCGCATCTTCACCGACGGCGCGCTGGCGCTGATCGAGCAGGCCGAGCGTGACGGTGGCCTGTCACAGGCCGATGCCGAGCGCTTCGTCGATGAAGCGCTGGAGACCTTCCGCTGGCATGGTGATGCCACCGTCGACCTGCCGACCTACCACGCCCTGCACAACGCGCACCGCCTGGTGGCCGACGTGGTGAGCTTCCGTGGCCCGCACATCAACCACCTGACCCCGCGTACGCTGGACATCGATGCCGCGCAGACTGCGATGATCGAGCATGGCATGGCGGCCAAGGCGGTGATCGAAGGCCCGCCGCGCCGTGCCTGCCCGATCCTGCTGCGCCAGACCAGCTTCAAGGCGCTGGAAGAGGCCGTGCACTTCCCGGACAGCGAAGGCGGCGATGCCGGCACCCATACCGCGCGCTTCGGCGAGATCGAGCAACGCGGCCTGGCGCTGACCCCGAAGGGCCGCGCGCTGTACGACCAGCTGCTGTCGCAGGCACGCGATGCCGGTGGGGCCGGCAGCTCCGGTGGCGACTACGGCCAGCGCCTGCAGGCGGTGTTTGCCAGTTTCCCGGATGACCACGACACCCTGCGCCAGGAAGGGCTGGGCTACTACCGCTACCAGCTGACCGAGGCTGGCCGCGCCGCTCCGGAGCGCGTGGCCGATCTGCCTGCCGAAGTGCTGGTGGCCGCGGGCCTGGCCACGGCCGACCCGATCGTCTACGAAGATTTCCTGCCGGTCAGTGCCGCGGGCATTTTCCAGTCGAACCTGGGCGGCGAGGAGCAGCGCGCCTATGCCGCGCATGCCAACCGCGAGGCCTTCGAACAGGCGCTGGGTGTGGCGGTGAATGACGAGTTCGAGATCTACGAGCGGCTGCAGGCCGAATCGCTGGCGGCGCTGCGCACCTGATCGGCACCGCTTGGGTGCGTGTGGTGGGTGCGGACCTTGGTCCGCACTGATGTATCCGGGCTCCAGAGCAGATGCAGTGCGGACCAAGGTCCGCACCCACCGGAAGCTGGTAGCGCCGGGCCATGCCCGGCGAACCGAGAATAATCAGCCCTTCATCGTGCCGGTATCCAGCCAACGCTGGTGCCACGACAGCGCTTCGGGCAGCAGGTGCGGGGTGTGCTTGCCGTAGCTCTCGCGGCTGGCACGGTCGAAGTAGTCCTGCAGCTGCGCGCGGAAATCCGGGTGCGCGCAGTTGTCGATCAGCACCTGCGCGCGCTTGCGCGGGGTCAGCCCGCGCAGATCGGCCAGGCCCTGTTCGGTGACGATCACCGACACGTCGTGCTCGGTGTGGTCGACGTGGCTGGCCATCGGCACGATTGCCGAGATGGTGCCGTTCTTGGCGGTGGACGGGCTCAGGAATGCCGACAGGAAACCGTTGCGGGCAAAGTCACCCGAACCGCCGATGCCGTTCATGATCCGCGTGCCCATCACGTGCGTCGAATTGACGTTGCCGTAGATGTCCACCTCGATCATGCCGTTCATGCCGATGCAGCCCAGGCGGCGCACCAGTTCCGGATGGTTGGAGATCTCCTGCGTGCGCATGATGATGCGCTCGCGGTAGAAATCGATGTGCTCCTTGAACGTCTCGTTGGCCTGCGGGCTCAGCGCAAAACCCGTGCACGAGGCATAGCTCAGCACGCCGTCGCGCAGCAGGTCGAGCATGCCGTCCTGGATCACTTCGGTGAACGCGGCCAGGTCGCGGAAACCACTCTTGGCCAGGCCGGCCAGCACCGCATTGGGAATATTGCCCACGCCCGACTGCAACGGCAGCAGGTTCGGCGGCAGGCGGCCCTTCTTCACTTCGTGCTGCAGGAACTCGATCAGGTGCGAGGCGATCTGTTCGCTGGTGGCATCGATCGGGCTGAACGGGCTGTTGCGATCCGGGCCGTTGGTGCGCACCACCGCCACGATCTTGTCCGGGTCGCAGCGCAGCGCGGTATCGCCGATGCGGTCGTTGGCGTTCACCAGCGGAATCGGCTTGCGGTGCGGCGGCAGCGCGGTGCCGTAGTAGATGTCATGCATGCCATCGACGCCGGCGGGCTGCCACTCGTTGACCTCGACGATCACCTTCTTCGCCAGGTCCAGCCAGGTCTTGTTGTTGCCCACCGAGGTGGAGGGCACCAGCGAACCGTCTTCGCGGATGGCCGACACTTCGATCACCGCGGTATCGATCTCGCCGTAGAAGCCGAACCACACGTGCTGGGCCACGTGGCTGAGGTGGATGTCGATGTAATCCAGCTTGCCCTCGTTGATGCGGTTGCGCGCATCCGGGTCGCTCTGGAACGGCATGCGCATGGCGATGCCATCAGCCTTGGCCAGCGCGCCATCGAGTTCCGGCGCGGTGGAGGCGCCGGTCATCAGTTTGATCTGGAAGGGGTTGCCCTGGGCGTGCACCGCTTCGATGCGGCGGGCCAGTTCGACGGGAACGGCCTTGGGATACCCGGAGCCGGTAAAGCCGCTCATGGCCACGGTTTCACCGGGCTGGATCAGCGCGGCTGCGGCCTCGGCGGAGACCACGCGGTCACGGAGACGCGCGTTGGCGATGCGATCAACAGACATGACGACAGTGTTTCTGGGGGGAAACCCGATTATCGGCCATCCTCATCCGTACGGGGGGTTCTACCTTCGTGGAATGGCTTTTCCCCGCAGGGCTCACCCATACCCACCGGTTTTGTTTTGCAGTGCAGCGTGCAAAGTGCTTTCGCAGCCCGCACGATGGCCCTGCATCCCGACGTGGGGGAGGGAGCAGAGCCCGCTGGCAGTTCGCTGCAAGCGGGCTTTTTTATTGCCTGTCGCCCAGAATGAATACGCGACCTCCATTACCGGTAGTGCCGGCCGCTGGCCGGCAACCCCAGCAACCTTCGGCAGGATCATCGGATTTGCCGGCCAGCGGCCCGCAGCACCGGGTCGATACAATCAGCCCATGACCCTCGCCCCCGCTGAACTGCCCGCCTCCCTGCAGCCCGTCGTCGACCGCGCGCTGTCGCGATTGACCCAGGTTTTGCCCGAGCCCGTCACGGTCGAGCTGCAGCCGCTGCTGATCCGGCTGGCCGTGGCCAGCGACTTCGCCCTCGATACGCTGGTGCGCCAGCCGGCCCTGCTGGCGCAGCTGGCTGCCCCCGGTTGCCCGCCGATCCCGGCGCCGGTGCTCGACCCGCTGCAGCCCAGCGACTGGCCGGCACAGCTGCGGCGTTGGCGTGCGGCGATGTCCACGCGGCTGATCTGGCGCGACCTGGCCGGTCTGGATGACGTGGCGCAGACCCTGGCCGGTGCCACCACCCTGGCCGAAGACTGCCTGCGGCTGGCGCTGGAGGCCCTGCAGCAGGAGTTCGCGCAGCGCCACGGCGTGGTCTGTGATGCCGAGGGCCACCCACAGCAGCTGGTGGTGTTCGGCCTTGGCAAGCTCGGCGGCGGCGAGCTGAACTTCAGTTCCGATATCGACCTGGTCTACGCCTACCCGCACGGCGGTGAATCCGACGGCCCGCGCGCACTGGCCGCCGAAGAGTATTTCGCCCGCCTCGGCCAGCGCCTGGCCAAGCTGCTGGACGAAACCACGGTCGATGGCTTCAGCCACCGCGTCGACCTGCGCCTGCGCCCGTTCGGCAGCGCTGGCCGCGTCGCACTTTCGTTTGCGGCGATGGACCAGTATTTCCAGCGCGAGGGCCGCGACTGGGAACGCTATGCCTGGTTGAAGGCGCGTGCAGTGGCCGGTGATATCGCTGCTGGTGAAGCATGGCTGCAGACCCTGCGCCCGTTCGTGTACCGGCGTTATCTCGATTTCACCGCGCTCGATGGCCTGCGCGAGATGAAGGCGGCGATCACCGCCGAGGTCGCGCGCCGCGAACTGCATGAAGACATCAAGCGTGGTGCCGGTGGCATCCGCGAGATCGAGTTCCTGTGCCAAGCGCTGCAGCTGATCCGTGGCGGCCGCGAGCCGGCGCTGCGTGAGCGCCGCCTGCTGGTGGCGCTGGAGGCACTGGTGGCCGCCGGGCAGATCGCGCCGGAGGATGGCAGCGCGCTGCGCGAGGCCTACCTGTTCCTGCGCCGCTTGGAAAACCGCCTGCAGATGCTGCGCGACGCGCAGACCCACGTGCTGCCCAGCGATGCCTTGGACCGCGAGCGCATCGCCATCGGCCTCGGCTACCCGGACTGGGACGTGCTGCGCGCGGCGCTGGCCGTGCAGCAGCAGCGGGTCAGTACCGAATTCGCCGCGCTGCTGGCACCGCGCAAAGGACAGGCCGCGCCTGACGCGCTAGCCAACTACTGGCGCAGCCTGCCCGACGGCAGCGATGCACCGCTGCTGGCCGAAGCCGGTTTCCTCGATGCCAACGGCGCCGACCAGTCACTGCGCGATTTCGCCCAGGGCACCGGCGTGAAGTCGTTGTCCGACGCTGCGCGCGCACGCCTGGACCGCGTGCTGCCGGCGCTGCTGCATGCGGCCACGCGCTCGCCGCAACCGGACGCAGCGCTCAAGCGCGTGCTCGGCCTGCTGCAGGCGGTGCTGCGCCGGACCAGTTATCTGGCGCTGCTGGACGAACAGCCGAGCGCGCTGGCGCGGCTGGTGGACGTGCTGGCGCGCAGCGCATTGCTGGCCGAACGGCTGGCGGCGTATCCGCTGCTGCTGGACGAACTGCTGGACGTGCGCGTGTCCGGGCCGATGCCGGATGCGGACGGCATGCTGGCCGAGTGCCGGCAGGTGCTCTCGGTGGAGGATCCCGAATCCGCGCTGCGCTGGCTCAACGAGACGCGGCTGGCGCTCAGCTTCCGCATGGCGATGGCCACGCTGGACGGCCGTCAGGGCGCGGTGGACAGCACCCGGCAACTGGCCGAGCTGGCACAGGCCGTCGTCATCACGGTGCTGGCGATGGCCGAGGCGGACATGCGCGCCGCGCACGGCGAGATTCCCGGCGGCCGCTTCGCGATCATCGGCTACGGCAGCCTGGGTGGTCTTGAACTGGGCTTCGGTTCCGATCTGGACCTGGTGTTCCTGCACGACAATCCGGCCGGGGTGGATGCCAGCGATGGCGCGCGCCCGCTGGAACCGGGGCGCTGGTATGCGCGCCTGGCACAGAAGGTGATGGCCCTGCTCGGTGCGGTCACCGCTGCCGGGCGCCTGTACGACATCGACGTGCGCCTGCGCCCGGATGGTGGCAAGGGTTCGCTGGTGTCTTCGCTGGCAAGCTACACCGAGTATCAGCGCGAACGCGCCTGGACCTGGGAACACCAGGCGCTGGTGCGTGCGCGTGGTGTGGCCGGTGATGCCAGCCTGCTGGCCGCCTTCGAGCAGGTGCGCGCGCAGACGTTGGGTCGCGAACGCGATCAGGCCACGCTGTTTGCCGATGTGTTGAAGATGCGCGGCCGCATGCGCACCGAGCTGGACCGAAGTGATGCCGCGCGGCTGGACCTGAAGCAGGGCGCCGGTGGCGTGGTGGACCTGGAGTTCCTGCTGCAGACCGGCGTGCTGGCGCGCAGCGCGCAGCATGCGGCGCTGCTGCAGCCGCGTGATACGCCATCATTGATCGATGCATTGGCCGTTACCGGTTTCCTGCCCGATGGCACTGCGCAGGCGCTGCACAGCGCACATGCCACGCTGCTGGAGGTGGGTTTGGCCTGCACGCTGGATCGGCGGCCACGTTTGGCAGCGACCACCCCGGCCATTGAAGAGGCCTGCGCGGCGATCACTTCGGCGTGCGTTGAGGCGGAGTTGCCGTTCGCCTGACCGGCAGCGATGGCTGGGCAATGGCCCGCTTCTGGTAGGTGCCAACCTCGGTTGGCACAGGCCCTCAGGGCTCATGACCCCGGCAAGAGCGTGCCGACCAACGGTCGGCACCTGCCAGAGCGATGGCGGTCAGCCGGCGGTGCGCAGCGGCGCCATCTTCCACAACAGCGCGCGGAACGGGGCCAGCAGGCACACGCCGATCGCCAGCTTCACCGCCAGGTCGCCGGCGGCCCAGCTCACCCACGGCAGCGCCGAACCGGCAAATGCGATCGACCAGAAGATCGTGGTGTCCACCGTCGCACTGCAGGTGGTGGCCACCATCGGCGCGCGCCACCAGCTGCCACGGCGCAGGCGGTCGAACACGGTGATGTCCAGCAGCTGCGCCACGATGAACGCCGAGCACGAGGCCATGGCAATACGCGGGGTGGCCACCCACACCGACAACACCACCGCCACCAGGAAACCAATCCACGCCACGCGGCGCGCCGGGCCCGGGCCGAAGCGGCGGTTGATCAGGTTGCTGACCAAAAACGCCACCGGATAGCTGAAGGCACCCCAGGTCAGCCAGTCGTTGATCGGGTACTGCACCAGCACGTTCGACAGCAGCACCACCGCGCCCATCGCCAGCACCGCCAGCACCAGGGCGCGCGGGGTCAGCGGGGCAAACACAGGGGCAGGACGCACGGACATGGCGAGCCAGGGGGACAAGGGGAATTGCCCATTATCCGCCCGGCCCGCGGCAAAGCCAAAACCGGTCGTTCAGCTTTACAGCGCTTGGCTCATCACATCGCCGGCGGCGTAGGCGGTGGGTACGTAGGCCAGCGTCTGGCCCTGGGCGCCCTTCACGTTCCAGCCGGCACCGGCCGGGGTCGGCTCGAAACGCACCTGCTGGCCGACCACGAAGGCTGCCGTCGGATCCTGGTCCTTCGGCGTGACCGGCCAGTGCAGGGTGGCGGTCTGGTCGGCCTTGTCGGGCACCTGCAACTGCACCTTGCGCTCGCCCTGCGGCGTGGTTTCCACCTTCTTCACCTCCATCGGCGGCAGCGGCACCGCCTTGGTGCGGGTGGCCTTGCCGTGGCGCTCGCTGGCCTCGAACGGCGCCTTGGACAGCTCGGACAGGCCCATCGAGGCCGCCAGCGGCAACGACAGCACCACGAACGAAGTGACGATCACGCTGGCTTGGCTGCTGTTCAACTGCGGCGCAGCGCCGGCATGGACGGTGGGCACCAGCAGTGCGGACAGCAGCAGGGCGGACGCGGGAACGCGCAGGCAACGGAACATGCAGACCTCCAGGGAGCGAGGAAAAAGGAAAGGATTCAGGGCGCGGCGGCGGCAGCACCGGCCACCGGTACATGAGGGATCACCAGTTCCTGCTGCAGCTGGCTGCGCTGGTGCAGGAAGTCGAATACCGATTCCACTGTGACCACCGAGTAGTTGCCGGAGATGCGTTCGCCGGCGGGGTGGTCGGTGGTGGTGGCGTTGGCCACGAACAGGCGCGCACCCACGCGCTTGCCCAGGCCGATATGCAGCACGCTGGGCTGGTACTTGTGCTGGCGCAGCCACTGCTGGGCCTGTTCGCGCTTGACGATGGCCGGCGCGCCGTCGGCCTGGGCCATCGCCGCGGCCAGCACTTCCAGCACCCACTGGTTGGAGTTCTGGTAATCGGTGGCGAACGGATAGGCCACCACGTTGTACTTCGTTTCGTGCAGCGCCTTGGGCTGGATCGACGGCGCGGCCAGCATCGCCTTCAGTGCCGCACGCAACGCCGGCGAAGGGATGCCGATGCGCACATCGGTATGCCCCGCGCTTTCACCGACAAAGTTGCCCAGCCCCTCGTGGTACAGCTGCGAGCTGTCGGTCTTGCAGCGGTTGAGCAGGTGCATCGCGCGCCAGCGGCCGTCGTCCTCGCGCAGCAGGAAGGCCAGGTGGCTGTGGCGCAACCCGTAGCGGCTCAGGTCCTGGCCCCCGCGCGCGGCCACCACCACGTCCACCTCGGGCAGCGCGTCCAGGCGTTCGGCGGTGGTCCAGGCAACGTCCAGCATCGCCGCCTGCGACGCCACGCTGGGGTAGCGTTCGCGGCACTCGGTGCTGTTGGCCCAGGCCGGTGCAGTTGCCAGCAGGCTGGCGAACAGCAGCGCGGCGCGGGGCAGGCGATAGAAACGATCCATGTCGGTACCTTCAACGGCGGTCAGGGCCGCGCACTGATCATACGCCGGTCAGCGCAGCGGGCGGTCCACACCCTTGCGCTTGAGCTCGCGGTCGCAGGCCTCGCTGATCGGTGCCACCGGCAGTGGCGGGCGCTCGTCGCGCGGATTGCGCAGGGCCGGCTGCTCGCGGTACGCATCCAGCTGCTGCTGGCACTGGTAGGAAATCGGGTCCAGCTCGGTGGGCGCGGTGGAGCACGCGGCGAGCAGGGCCAGCGGCAGCAGAAGCAGGGTACGCATGGGGACATCCGGTCCAATGGGGGAAGCTGGACTCTAACCGTGCGGCCCGATCGAGATGTTCAAAAATCGCTGGGCGATCAGGTGGTGCCGGCCAGCGGCCGGCACTACCGTAGTGCCAGGCGCTGCTTTACCTCGGCGGCAATCCGCGCGGTTTCGCGCAGTGGTTCGATGCGCTCGTACTGCCAATCCAGCCACTTCGGCTGCAAGCGCCCGCGTTCGCGCAGCTGCTGCTGGAAGCGCGCCAGCCGCCCTTGCACGGTATCGGCCAGCGCCACCATCACCGGCATGCGCGTGGCGCAGGCTTCCGACAGCAGGTTCACCGAATCGGGCGATACCACTACGCGGTTGGCCCAGCCGAGCAGGCCGCCATATGGATTCACCCCGTCGCCGCCGTCGCCCCAGATCACGTGCGGCAGGTCGGCGAAGGTCGCGCGCAGGATCTCGGCCAGTGCCGGCGGCGTGCGTCGCGAGGTGGTGGCCAGCAGGCTGCCGCCTTCGCTGCGGATCTGCTCGGCCAGGGCGCGGAACACGCCGACCATCGCGGTCTCGTCCCACGGCGCCAGCGGCGTCGGGCCGCCCACCAGCAGTGCGGTGCGCGGGCCGGGCAGGGTGCTGAAGCCGGCGAACGCGGCGCGGCCCCAGGCCAGCCAGTCGTCGTCCACCGGGTTGAGGCTGCCGAGCAGGGTCAGCACGTTGCTGCCGCGCAGGCGGTCGTGCTCGGGCACCACCACCACATCCCAATGGCGCGCGCCCAGGCGCGGGTCAAGGATCTGCACCACCTGGCTGCCGCGTGCACGCAGCACGCGCAGGGCACCGGCGGCCTGGCGGCCACAGCCGATCGCCAATGCCGGCGGGTCGGCAGCCAGTGTCGCCAATGCCTCGCCATAGCCATTCACATCACCGGGCAGGCGGCGAGGTGACAGCCAGCGCCACGGTGCACGCGGCTGCAGGAGCAGCGGCCGATGGGTGCCCTGGCGCAGCGCCGAGGCCAGCGCGACCGCCTGGCGGACATTGCCCGCGCGGCCGTCGGTGACCGTCCAGGGCGCGCTCGATCGTTTCACCATTGGCATTAATTCGTTTCAGCCCTGCTGGGTGTTGCAACAGTCGCGACACTCTACACTGCGGCTCGTCGATTCGCCCCGCGCCGCCCGCGGGCACTGACTTCCCTTAGCCGCCCTGGAGATCCACCGATGTCCCACGCGCTTGACGCTGCCGCCCTGGACCAGCTGTTCCGTACCGCCCGCACCCAGAACGCCTTCCTCGACAAGCCGGTGTCCGACAGCCTGCTGCAGGAACTGTACGAGCTGGTGAAGTGGGGCCCGACCGCAGCCAACACCACCCCGGCCCGCTTCGTCTTCGTGAAGTCGGCCGAGGCCAAGGCCAAGCTGGCCCCGGCCCTGTCCGAAGGCAACCACGACAAGACCATGGCCGCCCCGGTCACCGTCATCATCGGTTTCGACCTGGATTTCCACGAGAAGCTGCCGTACCTGTTCCCGCACACCGATGCCAAGGCCTGGTTCGAGGGCCCGCGTGAAGGCCGCCACGAAGCCGCCATCCGCAACGGCAGCCTGCAGGGCGCCTACCTGATCCTGGCCGCGCGCGCGCTGGGCCTGGATGCCGGCCCGATGTCCGGCTTCGACAATGCCAAGGTGGACGAGGCGTTCTTCGCCGGCACCGCCATCAAGTCGAATTTCCTGGTCAACCTGGGTTACGGTGACTCGGCGGGCCTGTTCCCGCGTCTGCCGCGCCTGTCGTTCGAAGAAGCGGCGCGCATCGCGTAAGTCGCTGTATCGGTTTCGGGCCCGCCGTCCCGCGGCGGGCTCTTGCTGCACCGTGTACCCACCCTACGATCCGGAGAGTTCCTCAGATGAGCGCCACCCGTAAACTGCTGCTGCCGCTGGCCCTGACCCTGGCCATCGCCGCCTGCTCCAAGCCGGCCGATACCGCTGCCCCGGCCGCTGATGCTGCCGCCCCGGCCACCACCGAACAGGCCGCTGCCCCGGCTGCTGCGGCCGCCGATGCTGCCGCTGCCGCCCCGGCCGCCGAAGCGATCAAGATCGCCTCGGGCACCTACAAGCTGGACCCGAGCCACACCGACGTGCTGGCCCAGTGGAGCCACTTCGGCTTCTCCAACCCCAGCGCGCACTTCGGCAACGTGGAAGGCACCCTGGTGTACAACGCCGAAGACGTGACCAAGTCCACCGTGGAAGTGAAGCTGCCGCTGAGCGGCCTGAACAGCTTCACCGCCAAGTTCGACGAGCACCTGAAGAGCGCCGACTTCTTCGACGCCGCCAAGTTTGCTGATGCCACCTTCAAGAGCACCAAGGTGGAAGGGGCGGGCACCAACAAGCTGACCGTCACCGGCGACCTGACCATCAAGGGCATCACCAAGCCGGTCACCCTGGACGTCACCGTCAACGGCGGCGGCGAGCACCCGATGGCCAAGGTTCCGGCCGCCGGCTTCGATGCCACCACCACGCTGAAGCGCAGCGATTTCGGCGTCGGCGCCTATGCTCCGAACGTCAGCGATGAAGTGAAGATCCGCATCACCACGGAAGCCACTGGCGAAAAGCCGGCGGCTTGATGCACCCCGCTCACTCGTCGTGAGAAGGCAGAAGGCCCGCTGAAAAGCGGGCCTTCTTTTTTGCGCGCGGGCACATGCGCTTTGGTAGGTGCCAACCTTGGTTGGCATGCGACCAACCGGTGGGCCAACCAAGGTTGGCCGCTACCGGATACGCGCGTTCAGCGCAGCGCGCCCATCCACGCCACGCACGCCTCGCTCGGGCTCTGCTTGGCCTTCACCGTCAGCCCGCTCACGCGCACGAAGGTCTGCGCCGCCTGCGCCACCACCTGACGGGCGATCAACGCCGCCTGCTTGGTCGCGGCCTGCTGCTTGCGCAGCTGCACGATGTGCACCGACGGGCGGCCCACCGGCGCGTACTTCTGGTCGCGACGCAGCACATCGGCCACCTGCGCCACTTCGAACTCGGCCTGCAGGTAGCGGTGCTGCGCCTCCACCAGGTCGCGCAGCGGCGCGCGCAGCGCGGCGGTGTCGGTGAACGCGGCCAGCGCCGTGTCGCAGGCGGCATCATCGGCGAAGCGGATACGCAGCGCGTCCACGCTGGCCAGGGTCAGTTTGGCCATGTGGGCCTCGTTGCTGCAGGAAAGGAGCGCGATTGTCGCATTGCTTGCCGGCCCCTGCGTTGATCCGGGGCACTTTCGGCCTTCGTTGGATGGGGGGCGGGGCGCCGCCCCTGTAGCGCCGAGCCGATGCCCGGCTCATCGCGCGTAGCGCGGGGGATGGATCAATGGTGGCTGGGAGAGCAGCCGAGCGTGGGCTCGGCTCTACAATGGGCCGCTGTTTCATTCACGGAAGAACGACCCATGCAGGACGCGCAGTACTGGTTGAACGAATTCTGGGCCGGCTTGAGCGTGCTCGATCTGGCGTTGGGCAGCGTGCTGGGCACGTTGCTGGGGCTCATCGCCGGCCTGGCCGTGTGGTATGGCCTGCGCCGCCGCGGCTGGCTGCAGCGGCGCAAGCGCTGGCATCACTGGCTGCTGGCCAGCTACATGGTGCTGCTGCCGCTGGCCACCGCCTTCTTCGGTCTGCAGCTGGGCTTCACCGCCGGTGCGCACCGCGCGCTGTTCAAGCAGCTGGACCATTTCCAGCCGCACCTGCAGACCCTGGTGGCCGAATGGAGCCACGGCTTCACCGATTCGCTGGACGACCCGCGCATGCGCGAGGCGCTGCGCAGCCAGGGCACGGTGGGCGATGTGGCCGATGCGGTGGCCTCGGCCTACCTCAGCGAGCACCCGCTGCCGGCGCTGGACCGCCTGGGCGACGGCGTACTGGCACGTGCCACGGGCTGGGTGATCGGCAAGGTGCGCGAAGGCGTGCTGCGTGGCCTGGTGGAAGACACGCTGGTGGACAAGGCGGGCGCACTGGGCGTGGAGCCGAAGGTGGTGCGTGAGGCCCTGACCATGCACGTGGATGAGCTGCTGCACACGCGCGGCGTGCTGCGGCTGGTGAAGGCGCAGATCAACGGCATGATGCCCGGTGTGTACTTCGGGCTGCTGCTGCCGTGGCTGTTGATCCTGCTGCTGGTGGCGCTGGAGATCTGGGCCGCGCACCGGTTCGGATGGACGCGGAAGGTGGCGACCGACGTGGTAGTGCCGGCCGCTGGCCGGCAGCTGCAGGTTCCTGCCGAAGGTTCATGAGGTTGCCGGCCAGCGGCCGGCACTACCTGTCGGAGAGCGTGCGGACCAACGGTCCGCACCCACCCAGGTGCATGCAGTCAGTCGCCGTCGGTTTCGTCCGGGTGGGCTTTCCAGTAGCCGGTCGAACGGATCCAATCGCGCGGCACGCCCAGGTGGCCTTCGATGAACTTGCGCATCATCCGCGCGCGGCGCGATTCGGTGGCGATCCAGTAGAAGGCATCGCCGTCCGGGGCTTCGAAGTCGGTCAGCATGTCCTCCAGCAACGTGCTGCTGGCGGCCGGGAAGCCGTTGCGCTCCAGCCAGTGGATGCGCACGTTCTCGTACTGCGGCAGGTCCTGGCGTTCGGCTTCATCGCTCACTTCGATGTAGGCCTGCACTTCGGCGCCGTCCGGCAGCACGTCCAGCCAGCGGGCGATGGCCGGCAGCGCGGTCTCATCGCCAATCAGCACATAGGCGTCGTAGCTGTCGGCCACCACGAACGAGCCGCGCGGGCCGCCGATCACCAGCGGGTCGCCCGGCTGCGCGCGCTCGGCCCACGGCCCGGCAATGCCCTGGTCGTGCAGCACGAAGTCGATGGCCAGCTCGCCAGTCTGGTGGTCCCACCAGCGCGGGGTGTAGTCGCGGGCGGGCGAGGGCTCCTTGCCCTCGGGGTAGCTGCGGCCTTCGGCGGTCAGCACCGGCAGCACCATCTCGCCGGCGGCGTTGGGGAAGAACAGCTTGATGTGGTCGTCGGCGCCGGGCGAATCGAAACCGGCCAGGTCGTCGCCGCCCAGCACGATGCGGCGCATGTGCGGGGTGACTTCTTCAGTGCGCAGCACGGTCAGTTCACGGAAGCGCACATCCAGGCGCAGGCGCGTGTTGTTGTGTTCGGTCATTGGGGGTACCTGCAAAGGTGTCGCGCAGTGGTGCGCGGCGTAGGGGAGGACCTGGCTGGAATCAGTCTGGCTGGGTCGTTGAAAGCGGGGGTGTCTCGTTACCGGCGGTGCCGTTGAGCAGGGCCGAGGCCCGGATCAGCAGCGCCGCCACTTCATCCGCCTCACCCTCGGCCCAGCGGCCGTGGTGGTGCACCAGCGCCCGCTTGAACTCGCGCAGGGCGGTGGCCAGCGGTGGCGGCAGCGAGGCCTTGGTGATCTCGCGGGCGCGGTCGAAGGCGCGTCGCTGCGCCAGCCGTACCTGGGTGCGCTGCACCTTCAGCTCGAACTCGCCGGCGGCGGTGATGCGGAAGATCCGCTTGCCATCCACCTCCTCCGCCTCGATCCAGCCGGCCTGCTCGAAGCTGGCCAGCAGCGGGTACATGGTGCCGGCGCTGGGCGTGTAGGCCTGCATGAACTGGTTGCTGATCAGCTGCATCAGCTCGTAGCCATGGCGCGGCTGCTCGCCGATCAGGGCCAGCACCAGCAGGCGCAGGTCACCACGGCTGAGCACCCGCGGCTGGCCGTTGCGGCGCGGCACCGCCGAATCGGTGGAACGGGCTCGGGGAGAAGGGGGGCGGCTCATTTCGATATATCGGTAAACGAGTGTGCAAACGATATATCGATATGTCGAAGCCGGCAATCATCGATCCGGCCACAAGCAGATCTGTTTTGGGCCACGGCCGACGGCGCGCACGGTAAAAGGGGCGCCCCTTGCGAGGCGCCCCGGCGATGCTGTGGAAGGGAGCAGGGCCACCGGGCCCATCACTCACGGGCCACCCTGGGCCCATGGCCAGCGGCAATCCAGAGGCAGGTGCGACACGTTGTCGCCGGTTCAGAACCGCTGCCCGGCGCCCACCTACGGCGGTGCCGGAGTTGCCCCACAACCGTCATCGGCAGCAGTAACACTGCGTCCCGCACATGGGCGCAGCGGCCCGCACGCGACAGCCCGCGCAGCCGCCAAGGCCCGCCGCAGGGCCATCAAGGGCGCTTGCAAGCCCCTTGCGGACACTGGCCGGTTGCGTCCATACGCCAGCGTAGCCAAGTGACGAAAGCCCTTGGTGCGCTACACTTTGCGGTCTAGAAATCTATACAACAGTCGCGCGCGTGCGTGCGGTTATGGGAGCGCTAATGAACTGGTTGAACGAGGTGCTGAACAACGACCCGAATCCTGTGGAAACCCAGGAGTGGATCGAGTCGTTGAAGGCCGTTATTGATGTCGAGGGCTCCGAGCGCGCGCATCAGCTGCTGGAAGGCATGGTGGAGCTGACCCGTCGTTCGGGCGCCTACCTGCCGTTCTCTCCCACCACCGAATACGTCAACACCATCGAGCCGCAGCTCGAGGCCAAGAGCCCGGGCAATGCCGAGCTGGAATGGCGCATCCGTTCGATCATCCGCTGGAACGCGATGGCCACCGTGGTGCGCGCCAACCGCAAGCCGGGTGACCTGGGCGGCCACATCGCCTCGTTCGCCTCCGGCGCCACCCTGTACGACGTGGGCTTCAACCACTTCTGGCGCGCCCCGAGTGAAAACCACCCGGGCGACCTGCTGTTCATCCAGGGCCACAGCGCCCCGGGCATCTACGCGCGTTCCTTCCTGGAAGGCCGCATCAGCGAAGAGCAGCTGGACAAGTTCCGCATGGAAGTGGACGGCGGTGGCCTGTCCTCGTACCCGCACCCGTGGCTGATGCCCGATTACTGGCAGACCCCGACCGTGTCGATGGGCCTGGGCCCGCTGGCCGCCATCTACCAGGCGCAGTTCATGCGCTACCTGGAAAACCGTGGCCTGATCGAGAAGTCCGACCGCAAGGTGTGGTGCTTCATCGGCGACGGCGAGAGCGACGAGCCGGAAACCCTGGGTGCCATCGCCCTGGCCGGCCGTGAAGGCCTGGACAACCTGATCTTCGTGGTGAACTGCAACCTGCAGCGCCTGGACGGCCCGGTGCGCGGCAACGGCAAGATCATCCAGGAGCTGGAAGGCGTGTTCCGTGGCGGCGGCTGGAACGTGATCAAGCTGCTGTGGGGCGGTTACTGGGATGCCCTGCTGGCCAAGGACAGCGACGGCGTGCTGAAGAAGCTGATGATGGAAACCGTCGACGGCGAATACCAGAACTGCAAGGCCTTCGGCGGCGCGTATACCCGCGAGCATTTCTTCGGCAAGTACCCGGAAACCGCTGCGATGGTGGCCGGCCTGAGCGACGACGACATCTGGCGCCTGAACCGTGGTGGCCACGACCCGCACAAGGTGTACGCCGCCTACCACCAGGCCGTGAACACCAAGGGCATGCCGACCGTCATCCTGGCCAAGACCGTGAAGGGTTACGGCATGGGCAGCGCCGGTGAGGCGCTGAACCCGACCCACCAGACCAAGAAGCTGGACGACGATGCGGTGCGCCACTTCCGCGACCGCTTCAACATTCCGGTGACCGACGCGCAGCTGGCCGACGGCCAGGTGCCGTTCTACCACCCGGGCCCGGATTCGCCGGAAGTGCAGTACCTGCAGGAACGCCGTGCCGCACTGGGCGGTTACCTGCCGCAGCGCCGCCGCAAGGCCGACAAGACCTTCGTGGCACCGAAGCTGGAGGCCTACGACCGCCTGCTGAAGAGCAGCGGCGAGCGCAGCTACTCCACCACCATGGCCTTCGTGCAGAGCCTGAACATCACCCTGCGCGACAAGGAACTGGGCCCGCACATCGTGCCGATCGTGGCCGACGAAGCCCGTACCTTCGGTATGGAAGGCCTGTTCCGCCAGATCGGCATCTACGCGCCGTTCGGCCAGAAGTACAAGCCGGTGGACGCCGACCAGCTGATGTTCTACCGCGAAGACCAGAGCGGCCAGGTGCTGCAGCAGGGCATCAGCGAGCCGGGTGCGATCAGCTCGTGGATGGCGGCCGGTACCAGCTACTCGGTGAGCAACGTGCCGATGCTGCCGTTCTACATCTACTACTCGATGTTCGGCTTCCAGCGCGTGGGCGACATCGCCTGGCAGGCGGCGGATATGCGTACCCGCGGCTTCCTGCTGGGCGGCACCGCCGGCCGCACCACGCTGAACGGTGAAGGCCTGCAGCACGAAGATGGCTTCAGCCATCTGGTGGCCGGTGGCATTCCGAACGTGCGCAGCTACGACCCGACCTTCGGCTTCGAAGTGACCGTGGTACTGCAGCACGGCACCAAGCGCATGATGGAAGACCAGGTGGACGAGTACTACTACGTCACCCTGATGAACGAGAACTACACCCACCCGGAAATGCCGGAAGGCGCGGCCGAAGGCATCGTCAAGGGCATGTACCTGCTGACCGACGCCGGCAAGCCGAAGAAGGGCGAGCTGCGCGTGCAGCTGCTGGGTTCGGGCACCATCCTGCGCGAAGCCATTGCCGCGGCCGAGCTGCTGGACAAGGACTTCGGCGTGACCGCCGATATCTGGAGCTGCCCGAGCTTCAACGAACTGCGTCGCGATGGTTTCGACGTGGAACGTGCCAACCGCCTGCATCCGGAAGGTGAGCAGCGCAAGGCCTACGTGACCGAGCTGCTGGAAGGGCGCCAGGGCCCGGCGATTGCCGCCACCGACTATGTGCGTGCGTATGCGGACCAGATCCGTGCGTTCGTGCCGATGTCGTACACCGTGCTTGGTACCGATGGGTTTGGCCGTTCGGATACGCGTGCGAACCTGCGTCGGTTCTTCGAGGTTGACCGGTACTACATCGCGCATGCCGCGATTGCGGCGCTGGCGAAGGAAGGGAAGATGACCGCGAAGGATGTGGCCCGGGCGATCAAGCAGTACAAGATTGATCCGGAGAAGGCTAATCCTGTTGGGGTTTGATTAGTCAATTAATTGACGCGAAAAAGGGCGGCCATTGGTCGCCCTTTTTCTTTTAAGGCAAATGGCGCTACACGCTTCACTTCATTGCTGATAGCGACTAGGCTAAAGCGAGGCGGTCGCTTCGCTTGACCTAAGAATCTCATAATATCTACCCCGCAGGCGCCGAGGTTAATGATGAAGGTATACGAAGATTGGTTTGATGATGATGCGGAAGATTTTGACGTTCGAATTGATGAGTATGAGATAAGCTCCTCGCCTAACGATTTTAATGTCTCAACGATCTTCAGCTTCATTAAATCAGGGGCAGTAAAGATTCCTGGGTTTCAGAGGCATTTCGTATGGGATATAAAGCGATCGTCAAAGCTAATCGAGTCTCTACTTCTTGGGCTTCCTGTTCCTCAAGTATTTTTATACGAGGAAGCTAAAAATAGCTTTCTGGTGATCGATGGCCAGCAGCGCCTGATGTCGATATATTATTTTGTCAAGCAAAGGTTTCCGCGACCTGAAAAAAGGGCTGAGCTAAGAGCCATTTTTGACGCTGAATCGGGAGATATTCCGGATGAAGTCTTGCAAGATGATCGCTACTTTGTTCCATTTAATTTGAAGCTTCCTGCTCCGATTCCAGGGCCTAAAAGTAGATTCGACGGTTTGAACTACTCGACGTTAGGCGAATTTAAGGTGGCGTTCGATCTCCGCACCGTCCGGAACATTATCGTCAAGCAAACATCTTCAGAGGAGGATGACTCTGCGGTGTTTGAGATATTCAACAGGCTCAACTCCGGGGGCGTTAACTTGACCCCTCAGGAAATTAGAGCCAGTCTATATCATTCGTCGTTCTATGAAGTCCTTCAGAGGATTAACAACAAGCCCGCGTGGCGCCATATTGTTGGCCGGGAAGACGCTGATATTCACATGAAGGATGTAGAAATTTTGCTGAGATCGTTTGCAATGCTTGTAATGTCTGACAAGTATGCGCCATCAATGACGAAATTTCTTAACATATTCTCGAGGAAGTGCCGCGGCCTGGACAGTTCTCAGGTTACCTACCTAGAGAGACTTATGGATGAGTTTGGAGAAGTCGCAGCAAAGCTTCCTGCAAGGGCCTTCTATAATCAGGGGAACAGTAGGTTCAATATTTCACTGTTTGAGTCAATATTCGTCGCTGCATGTGGTTCAGCTTTCAAAGAGAGAAATTTTGAAGTGAAGCAGTTTGCTGTTGAGCATCTGGCTAGTTTGAAGTCTGATGTCAATTTTACAAGAGCTTCTTCAGAGGGAACTAGTAAGTCGGAAAACGTAGCAACTCGAATTGGAATCGCAAGGGCGCTACTCGGGGGTTAAGTGGCAAACACAGTCGAAGAGCTCAAGGAGGCCGCTGACGCGGTGAAAGATTTCTTGATCAGGGAAGGTGAAGCGTCGCTAGTTGTCACGGCAGAAGATGTCTGGCGAAAAAGTGTTCTAATTGCTGCGGCTTCACACTTCGAACATGAGCTGGGGAGGGCGATCGAGCGCTGTGCTGAAGTGCACGGAGTATCAGATACATTTAGAAGCCTTATTTCTGCAAAGGCTATATCTCGCCAGTTCTACAGTTACTTCGATTTTGAGTCGAAAAATACAAATAGGCTTTTTAACTCATTCGGAGCGAAATGCAAAGAGCGAGCGGATCGGCTCTTGAAAGAGTCCACGGAGTTGCGTGATGCGCAGAGGGCGTTTCTCGAGGTGTGTGCTCTTCGAAACAAAATGGTGCATACGAACTACGCTTCATTCGTCATTGAAATAACTACCGACGAAGTATTTTTTATGTATCAAAACGGAAGGAGATTTATCACCTTCTTTGAAGAGGTTGTATCTGGTGGAGAGGGGCGGCACTAGCCTCTCCTCATTCCAAATTGCTACACGGCAAGATCAAGTGGCAGGTCGGAAATGTCCTTGAGTCTTTTTCCTTCAATCAGAATTTCGAGCATATCGACGGCGTCGAACTGACCAAGATCTGCTACCGCCAGCTTCAGTTCATTTAGTGCGAAATGGTAGGTGCAGTCTATGTCGCCCGTGCCAAGTGCAATCGACGCTATTCGGCTGGGGCTTGGTTCCGCAGTTACTACTACAGCATGCGGAAGTCTTCCCTTTCGATTCCTAATTAGATTAAGCGCTTCGGAACGTGCGTTCTGCGCTCTATCGCTGCGCAGCGTCCATTTGCAAGAAATGCTCGCATGCAGCAGCGGCAGGCCTCCATTTGCGCTTCGAAGGGAGGATCGCTGGGCAGTATATCCGTCGACTATGAGGGTGTTGGTGTTTATAACGGAATCATCAAGTAGGCCGCGTGAAACTATAATGTCAGGGGTGATTGTATAATCGTTCCCCAAGGCCGCAGCCAATTCGCGATTTCCTTTGGCTGCGCGATCAAGGGCTACTAGGTGCGAATATTGATCGAAACTCGCAATCAACTTCCTGTTCTTGCCGCCCACTTGTTGGATAAGCCAGTCGCCCGGCCTTATATGATCAAGTTGAGCAAACGTACTTCGAATAAAGCTCGCGCACGCGCTCTCGAAATTTGACCCGGAGGTCTGTGCTGGAGCGCGTTCGCTCAGTACCTCAACACAGAGCTGAGTGGCTATGTGCTTAGCAATTTCCCGGCTTGCTCGGCTATCTTTATCAGCGTTGGAAGGAATGCCGTTCTTGTCAATCGTAAGTGTGTTTTCCAGCAGTGAAGCGTGAAACTTTTTTCGTTCTGAAAGGAAGAATGCTTCTTCGCTCATGCCACTTTGAAAACTCGCTGTTGTGAAAGAACATCGAAAATGCGAGAAGCCACAGCCGCGGCCACCGGAGGAGGGAACGCGTTGCCGATCTGCCTATAAGCTGCTGTCTTACGCCCTGCAAACTCCCAACTGTCAGGGAAGCCTTGGATCCGAGCAGTCATGCGCGGAGTGAGCCGAGGCATGCCCACGAAATTCGCTTCGGGAGCCTGATCCCAGAGCCCCATGCCGTCTACGCCGAGGGCAGCCCAAGCCTTCTTGGCGCGGGTTGGTCCAAGGTCAGGGCCGCCGTGCTTCTTGGATCCCCCGACGAGAGTCGGCGCGATCGCGTTGGCACCTTCCCTCCATGCATCAACTTGATCCCAGCCTCGCGCGCCCATCAAGTCGTGCAGGAGCTGACCTACCGTCTTTGGGGGCTCTTTCAGTGCTTCTGGCCATGAGAATGCCGGAGCCAGCTCCTTCTTCATGCCGACAAATATCACGCGCGGCCGAAGCTGGGAGACGCCGTAGTCGGATGCGTGCAGAAGTCGCCAATCGCCCAAGTATCCGAGTTTCTTGAGCTCCTTCTCTACGCCCTTCCGGTAATCATCGAACTTGGGGTCGAGCAGGCCGCGAACATTCTCGAGCATGATTGCTTGAGGCCTTACCTGATCAACAATTCGAATGGCTTCAGGAAAAAGGTCGCGCTCGTCGTCGGCGCCCAGCTGCTTTCCTGCCTTAGAGAAAGGAGGGCAAGGCACGCCGCCGGCAACGAGATCCACACCCTTGTATGGGGACGCGTCGAATTCGCGAAGGTCACCCTCAATCACGTTCCAGTTCGGGCGGTTCAAGCGGAGCGTCTGGCATGCGGCCGGCTCCCATTCCACGAGCGCAGAGTGGTCGAAGCCGGCCATCTCTAGGCCAAGGCCTTGTCCGCCAGCACCGGCGCACATCTCAAGGGAGGTGAATTGACTCATGTAGATCTCAGATCAGAAAGGAGCCCGGCAGGAGGGTGTCGCGCTGGCTACAGCGCGAGCTCCTTAGAGCGCCAGGTGTTGGGTGGGGGGCGATGGGGTCAGCAAGTACACGCTGGCGCCGTATCAGATGCTGAGACTAGGGCAGGCATGTCCCTAAGCCGCATGACAGTGCGTGGCGTGTCCAGATGCCTGGATTCCCCTTCTCTGGCAACTGCCAGCGTACCAAGCCTGATCGCTAGTGCAAGTGTTTGGAGTTCAGGGCGCTTGGGAGGCCATCCCTGCAGGTCAATTCCGCCAAATCGCTTCCAAAATCCCCGAGATGTCAAGGCCAGGGCTGGCCCATTGCGTAACGCAGTCAGCCGAGTCCTGGAAGCTGCTGGCTGTGAGCCTCTGTAGCAAAGCCTTAAGGGCTATCAGAGATCCTGAGGCTCAACCATTCATCTTTGGCTGCAGGGGTGAAGCCGTGGGCGATCATGATCTCGCGGTCCGCGAGATAGGTGGCACAAAGGACCTGGTAGCCCTCCCTCCCCAGCGTTTCCTTCATCTCGCGAGCCCGCTTCACCGCATCCCTTTGCTGTGCCAACTGTTCGATGACATCCCGTGGGATGAGAAGGCCCGTGGCCATGGTGAAGAGCGCGCGCACTCGCTGCCGCCCACTAGGCTGGGCCAAGATTGTCGAGCGGACCACTTCAGGGAGATCCAGCATGAAGTTCCTGGGCATCGGACCCTCTACAAGCCATCGAATCTGCGCTTTACCGGCAGCGGAGATGGACTTCTTCCCGTCTCTGTTCTGGCCATTGGTCAGTACTCCCGGGGTCATTCTCAACAGGCCGAGCCAGCAAAGCCCCTTCACATCGTCCGCGCGGACAAGCATGCAAAGCTGCCCAATCGCCTCCTGCGGGATCATCCAATCGTTCTTGACTGTGAATTTGGTATCAACCTCGTGGCCGGCAATTAGATTATCCAACAAGACTCCTCGCTCCAGGGCCAAGGCTTTGCGGAGCAGGATCTCGACCTTTGTGCCGATGTAGGTCTTTTCTGTTTTCTCTAGCTGATCAATGCAAAATCGCCCCGTACGGGGCGCGTCAATCACTTCGTCGAACGCCGTGCGGAGCGCTTGCCCCACCTTGCTCAGCAGAGCAGGGTCGCGTGAGAGCGCAGCGGCAACCTGCTCTAGAGCGGGGTCATCCAGCTGCGGAACTTGTGGAAAAAAGGCATTCATTGAGCCCTTCTATCACAACACGGGCAATTTACGTAAGGTTATGCCGTGTCCGGCCCATAGTTAGCCGCCGCCCTATTCTCGTGATCCTGATGTGTCAGTTGGGCCGCAACAATCTGACTATGCGATCGATCTCTCGGGCTCGGTCCGCTTCCCGCTTGATCTTGCACTCCCAAACAGTAATCACCTTCCAGCCTGCGGCCCTTAAGCGGCGCGCTGACCTACGGTCGCGCCGGACATTCGCTTCCAGCTTGGGCGACCAGTAGCGCGCGTTAGTTCCCGGTCTCCTTCCGTTCAAGCAACTGTGCAGATGCCAAAAACAGCCATGCACGAAGATGGCGGTTCTGTACTTCGGTAGCACGATATCTGGTCGTCCAGGAAGCCCGCTTCCTCCCAGCACATACCGAAAACCTCGAGCATGCATAGCTTTGCGTAGCCACAGCTCAGGTTTGGTACCTGAGCTGCGAATCCTGGACATTCGTTCGCTTCGTGCTTCAGGGCTAAGAATGTCGGGCATCGTCCTGCCTCGGGTCTTCTGAGATAAAGCACACTCTCGCCTATTTCAGCTCTCGGTAGATAGCAAGTGAACGTTCCATTGGTCCCGCACTGCTTCCTACCACTGGCACTGCGATCGATGCCAACTGATTGATTCCTGGCAGGCTGACAGCTCAGACGGCATGGGAATGCTCAACTCACGGCCATCCAACTCGAAGTAGGTTGATTGCTGGAGCGCAGGCGCCACGGCGATCCGCAGAGAACCGGGGTTGATGGCTATCAGATACAAATCGAACAGAGTGTGCACATCGGCACGGAGCAAAAGACCGTTCCTGACATTGTTGCTCTTTAGGCCTGAGTAGGGCTGGATGTGGGCCGCCTCGAGCGCATCGACCACATCGCATCCCGTCATAGCACAGCAGCCGCCGTATGCGTCCAGCAGTGCCTTACGGAAGGCAGGCTGCCCGCGGCGCCGAACGATAGCTGCCAGCACACGCTGCCTCTCGTCCACCTCGTCCGCTGGGGAGTAACTGCCAGATGCCTCCGCCGCTTTGGCCTGCTGCTCCAACAGTTCCCTTGTAGGACCAGAGACCGACGTGAGCGTCTCACCGGAGAGCCCGAGGAGCTTGGCCAGTTTCGGCTCAACCTTTGCACCCACTTTCGATGCCGGAAGAAGCCCGGATAGCCAGGGCTTACCTGCCTGATCTAGAACATGGGAGATGTTCTGCATGCGGTACTCCCAGGCCTTGGGCGTGCGTCCGTGGCGGGCAGCCAGTTCCCGATAGACCCTTGCCTTCTCAAGGGTAGATCCATTGGCAAGACGGGCCTCCATCTGGCGATATGCCTCAACGGCGGCAGCCAATTCGTCTTCAGTCCACCTACTCACAGCCTTCCCCTGTCCGCGATCGCACGTGGCGTCCTTGGGAAAGTATGCCGTAAACGACACAATGAGCCGCTAATGGCTTGGCGCGGAAGAGCGTGGCGTGTCAGCGCAAACCGCGGACTGTTCAGGCCCGTCGGTAAGCCTCGCACGTGGAGTTCAGTTGCAGAGCCCTAGTTGGCCGGACGTACTCGGTTACTCCAGCGCTGGCGTAGAGGTTGAACGCAAGGCGTCTCACTGGCTCGGCCTATGAAGCCTAGGATGAGCAACTGTGATGAGGAGTTGTCCACCAGCAGAGCGGGCTCACCTCGGCAAGTGAGTTCGAAGTACCTTGCTTCAAAGCGTCCGGCACCGAGCGTTGCATCTTCAGCCGCTAGGCTTAGGGCTTCCTCGCGCATGACAGCAAATTCGGTAGCCGAGACCTTGGGGTAAGTCTTCAGCTCCAAATCGCCTTTTGGCAAGTGGAAGTGGGCGAGCGCTGAACCAATCAGCGCTGCTAAGCACAGTACTGCGTACGTCAGAGACTTCATCGGAAGTCCTGCAGATCAGAGGCGAACGGATAATGGAGCCGCGACGATAGCCTGCAGCCCATTGCTTAAGGCTCAAGCCTTGGGCGCTACTCCCGCACGTGCAGCCGCTCTGCCACCTGCGCAGTCAACGCCACACACGCCATCTTCAACCCCTCCATCACCCGATCCCCCAGGTACTCCTCGGGCGCGCCGTTCTGCCGAGTCCGCTCCGCAGCCAGCATCAACTCCGCCACCACTCGCAGACCGGCCACAGCACAATCCGCATCTGCCAGCTGAAGGCAGCGACCAGGCAGCTGATGCCGTTCCGGCCAAGGTTGGCCGTCTGCCGCCGCACCGGTTCCGATGCGGCGCAACGTGGCGACGAAGGAGTTGGGATCGGGGGAGGGTTCGCGCTCGGCGTCGGCGTTGTCCGGATCGTACAGCGCGTGCGGGGAACGGAAATCCGAGGTGCTCATGGCAATGCTCCGTACAGGACAGATAGCAGCGCCACCAGTAAAGGCGGCGGACGGTGCGGGCTCGAAAACCGGTATGTACCAGACCGGCGGATCCGAAGATCCCCACGCACCGCCCGCCATAGAACGCGAACGGATTGCCAGCCGGCGCCCCACAAAGGGTGACGCCGGCCGGCAAGCGCATACATCTGGTACATGGACGGGTTTTCGAGTCCCGCGCCACCCTTTTCCGGTGGCACGCCAAGATGTACCCGCACCAATGCGAATTGCCAAGAATTCGTAGGCCACAATGGCCACAGATGCTGACGCTTCTGGCATTGTTGCATGGCAGGCGCACGCCGGAACCCTTGCGGTGCAGCGGTCTCGGCCGTTGTTAAGTTACCGCCCGAATGCGCTCCTAAAAGCACGGTTTGCCGCCGCCTGCGGTTCCAAAAGCGACATTCAGCTCTAAGAGTCGGCGGGCGAGGCGTGCCAATTGCGACACGGCTTAACGCTTCGGCGGTACGCCCGGCCGTGGCCACAAGGCATCGTCACGCTCCAGGTCGTAGTCGCTGCCGAATGCCAGCGCTGCCTCGCGCGGTGGCAGATCCGCGTAGCAACCCAGCAGATACTCATCCATGCCGGCATCGCCATGGTCGATGGCGAACAGATGCAGCAACTCCTTGTCGAAGGCTTCCAGCCACGCGGCGTCGATTCGGGTCATGGTCATCCTCCAGTGGGGCGGGGAGGATGACGCGCCCTCGTCTCAAGACGTTGGATTCAGTCCGCCAGACTGTCCTCCGGCCATACCCACCCCTCAGGCAGCAATACCTCGGCCCGCGTCAGGCAGAACGGCAGCACCCACAACCGCAGCCCTTCGCTGCCCGGGAAGTCGAACACCGGCAGCGGCTGATTCAGCTTGTCGGTACGCGGGTAGACCAGCGCAACCACACCCTGTCCATCCAGATAGCTGCGCCCATAGGCGTGCAACTGGTAGAAATCATCCTGCTGCAGGCCGTACTTGTCGGTGCCATTGGCCTGGCCGGCGTCCAGCAGCTTCCACTTGGTGTCCAGCACCAGTACGTCTGTCTTCTGCCGGCTCACCACCATGTCCGGGCGCAGCTGGAACCACTTTGCTCCGCCGTGATGCACCAGATGATGCCGCCTGACCTGGGTATCCAGTGCAAGATGCGCCGGTAGCTGCTTCTGGAAGTGCCTGGCCACGTACGCCTCGAACAACCGTTCCATCGGGAACAGCAGCGACGGTGCCTGCTGCGCGCCCACCGCCGATGTGGGCGAGAGCCCTTGCAGGATCAAGCGGGTCCAATCCAGCGCTTCGCGATAGGTGCGCATGTTGCGGTCCAGCTGCACCCGCTGCATGTCCTGGTCTGGGGTGTGGCTGACCGGCACCTCAGCGAAGAACGCGAGCAGCTCCCGCGCCAAGCGCTGATGGTTGGTCACGCGGGTCGCGCCAAGCACCCTGCGCAACGCCGTGTGGATCAGCCGGTTCTCCGGCCTGTCGATGCTGAATTCATCATGGGCGGTGTGGAAGCGATCGGCACGTACCAGATTGCGGCGTAGATGCTGGGCAACGAGCAGCCTTCCGCGCAGCGCGGGCAGGTCATCTTCGCGCGTCTGGTACTGGCCGCGCAGCCCGGTGCGGGTGACCGCCACCACCGTGCGCAGGAACTCGCCAACGAACACGTCCAGCAGTGGCATGCTGTCGGCGGCAAGCTGCGCATTGCCGAACCGAAAGTGCGAGAACTGCTGCAGGCAACGCAACATCCTCAACAGCAGGCCGCGCGCCTCACCGGCCCCTGCATCCAGCGCCTTGCCCACCTTGGGCAGGATCTCGATCTGTTGGCCGCCTGGCGCGGTAACCACGCCCACATGGCTGGTGACCTGAACACCGCGGCGGCAACGGCGCACCCATGGGGAGAGCTTGCCGTCGATCAGTTCCAACGACTGCCGTTCCAGCCACCGGTAAACGCCATCGGGCACAACATGCGCACCACCGGGCGCCGGGCCCGATGATGAGGCCGGCACGAGTACGTCGTACTCGTGCAGGGTGAGCGTGGCTGCCGTGCTCACTCGTTGCCCAGCAGCGTGCTGTAGATGCCCACGTAGGCGGCAGGGGAGTGCAGCGCCTTGGCATTGCGGCTGAAGCGTGTGCGTGCACCATGCCCCTCGGCCGCAGCCGCAGAACCGAACAGCCGTGCCAGTGTCTGGTCATCGCCGTTGCTCTCCCGCACGAACTGCAGGTCGGGAAGCTTCTGGTTGTCGCCCAGCACCAGACGGATCTTCTGCCAGTCGTCGTAAAAGTACTCTTCCAGCAATGGGAGGATCTGCTTGTCGAAGAGGGCGATCAGCGCGGACATGCGCTCACTGCCATCCTTGAAATGCTTCAGTGGCCGGAAGTAGGCGTGGCCGATCAGATGATCACGATCGTAAAGTGCTTCGATACGCTGGTTGATGGCAGTGAGCAGTTTCGGAATATGGATGCTCACGCCTTCCATGTTGACGCGCAGGCCTGCCAGCGGCGCCCGGCCTTCATCCTTGGCGTCCGGCAGAACCTCTTCAAACTCGAATCGGCGGCGAAGCGCCGTGTCCAGCGCTGCCAGGGATCGGTCGGCCGTGTTCATGGTGCCGATGATGCTGACATTGCGCGGGACGGAGAAAGCCTGCTGCGAGTAGGGCAGGGTGACCGAATGGCAGTTCTCCATGCCGGTCCGCTTGTCCAGCTCGATCAACGTGATCAGTTCGCCGAAAATCTTGCTGATGTTGCCGCGGTTGATCTCGTCGATGACGATGGCGAACATTTCATCCGGGTGCCTGCGGGCACGCTCGCACAGCTTCAGGAACACGCCCGGACGGATTTCGTAGCGTACCTGGCCCTGCGCGCCCTCCTCGATGACCGGGCGCAGCCCTTCGATGAAGTCTTCGTAGCCGTAGGACTGGTGGAAGGTGACGAAGCTGTAGCGTTGGGTCTCGCCCTGCGCAGCCGATTCGTCGCCTTCATCGGCCGTGAACTGATCTTCCAGCAGGAACTTCAGTTGGTAGGTCTTACCGGTGCCCGGCGGGCCGAAGTAGATGCGATTGAACGCAAGCTCTGCTGCAATCGCGTCCTGCACTGCGGGTTGCTCGCTGTCATCGTCGTCAGCCTCCAGCAGGTCCCCTGTGGCCGACACATCGTCACCGGCCTGCATCGGCCAGAAGCCGTCGCGCTCTTCGTCGGCGCGAATCAGCTCCTGCAGGACTTCGTCGTCGGCATCCAGCGCGGCCTCGATGTCGTCAACGATCTTCTCTGAAATACCCTTTCGCACGAAGCGGGAAATGCTCTGCAGCTCGTGACGCCAGGTCACCTGGCAGGCACGACTTCCCATCACCAGGCCCACCACCGAGACGGCGCGCGAGCTTCCGGCATTCTTGCGGCCAAAGCGCAGATGGGTGCGGCTGCCAGCAAACCACCAGTCCATGCCTGCATCGTGCACCAGCCGGGCCAATCGGCAGAACTGGTCGGTCTCGGCCGCAGACCAACCCTTGCGCATGGCGCGGAACGCTTCGTTGACGTCGAAGTGCTTGAGGATGGCATCCGGTGTCACGTTTTGGGTCAGGCCGATCCGATGTGCGACTTGCTCGTAACCCAGCGAGAACTTACCGATGGCGTCTTTGCTCCACTCAACCAGTTCGTCCAGGCTCATGGACAGTCCCTTGTCGATCGGTAGCACCGCCACGATCGGGGAGGCATGGCTTGGGCCGCGCAGGTCCAGGTAGGCATCGCGTACGGGGTGGCCCTGCTGCAGCTTCACCGTGTCGATCTTGACCACGAAACCTTCATTGCCGTTGAGTCCGACGGTATAGGCAAGCGATGGGGGCGAGTCCGGATCGGGATAGATTTTGGCCCAGTTGTAGGACAGGAAGTAGTTGCCTTGATTGGTCGGGCGTCGGCGCGCATTGACGCGGCCCTCTTCAAACATCGAATTCTTGATGCGCTTTGCCCATTCGAGGGTGAGGTCGTAGGCCTCGCGAAGCCGCTGATAGGCAGCCTCATGCGCGGCATCGGTTTGATCGAACTTCTTCCCTTGCAGCGACTGCAGCAGGTTGAAATGTTCTTGCGTGAAGAATTCGGACATCGGGCCTTCCATTCCTTGACGATGCGGGCGGACTCATTCCGCCTTGGGGTGATTGCAGCACCTAGTGCTAAACGGCAGCAACGGGTGGAACTTTAGGGCGGGCCCCTGGGCGTTGCGCAGGGATTGCGCGGGCGCCCGGTACAGCAGACCACCCGCCCCCCCTGTCTCCTGCTACCATTCCCCCGCTAACCCAGCCAGCCTTTCCGTGCGCACACGCCGGAACGGCCGTCTTCGTACGGCCCAGCGAGCCAGGACACCCTCCCGTGCCCTTTCAAGGATGCTCGCATGTTCCGTCATTCCGCTTTCCGCTCGGCCGCCCTGGCCCTTGCCGTCTCGCTCAGCCTTGGCGCGCCCGCCGCCTTCGCCGATAACGCGCCCGCCGCCAGCGCCACCACCGCCACCACCGCCGTGCAGCGCCAGGCCGTGGCCAAGGGCCTGTACGAGCTGGCCTACAGCCCGAAACAGAACGCCGTGTTCGTCGCCTCGTCGGGCGGCTTCGGCGATGACGCCGGCCCGGCCCAGGTGCTGCGCCTGAACCCGGCCACGCTGGCCGTGGAAACCCGCATCCCGCTGGAGCGCAAGGCGTTCGGCGTGGTGCTGGACGACGCCCACAACCGCCTGTACGTGGGCAACACCGTGGACTTGTCGGTGACCGTGGTCGACACCGCGCAGAACAAGGCCATCGGCACCATCCAGCTGATGGAGAAGAAGACCGGCAAGGACGGCAAGGCCGCCTACACGCACGACCTGCGTGAGCTGGTGGTGGACAGCGCCGGCAACCGCCTGTACGTGACCGGCCACAGCAGCCAGCCGGACGTGAGCAGCGTGCTGTTCGTGATCGATACCACCACGCAGAAGGTGATCAACACCATCGACGGCCTGGGCAATGCGAAGGCCCCGGGCCTGGCGCTGGATGCGGCCAACAAGCGCGTGTACACCAGCAACCTGCTGGCCGACCTGGTGGTGGTGGCCACCGATTCGAACAAGGTGGTGGCCCAGCACAAGATTGCCGCCGAGCAGCCGATGAACATCGCGCTGGACCCGGCCGGCAAGCGCCTGTTCGTGACCGACCAGGGCTCGGAGTTCCTGCGCGGCTACCAGGCCAAGAGCAGCGGCATGGTGAGCAAGCATCCGGGCCAGCGCGTGCTGGTGCTGGACCGCAGCACCGGCAAGGAACTGGCCAGCATCCCCACCGACGCCGGCCCGCTGGGCATCCTGCTGGACGCACCACGCAAGCGCCTGTACGTGACCAACCGCGAAGCGGGCACGGTGACGGCCTACAACAGTTACAGCTACCAGAAGGTGGCCACCTACGCCGTGCCGACCCACCCGAACAGCCTGGCGCTGGATGCGAAGAACAACGTGTTGTTCGTGAGCATCAAGAACGGCGAGAAGGATGCGAAGGACGCGAACGAGAGCGTGGCGCGGATTCAGTTGTAATGTGGATCCGCTGAGTTGATGGGGCCCGTGCCTTCGGCCGTTGGTCGTGGTGCGGGCCCTTTCTCATTGATGCGGCTCGCATGGCGATGGACCAGGAGGTGTTGCAGATGGGGTGGTGAGCGCTTGTTGAAGCCAGACAGGACGTGTAGCGTCATCGGGCTTTCAGGGGGCATTTTTCCATGAGCACGTACGCCAGGTCCGTCGAGGTCGCATTTGAGAGGCTGAGCAAGGAACTTGGATTGCCGAAGGGATTCGCCGTGGCGCTCTATGAGGAGGAGGACTCGTGGAGCTTCATCTCCAAGCTTGCCCAGCTTGTCGAGGCCGTCTTTACGCGTGCCGTGGTCGATGCGCTGCGCGAGCCGCTGATAATCGATGTGATCAGTAATCTTCCGCAGGAGGTGAGGATCAATCTCCTGCGCAAGATGAACATCATCGACAGCGAACAGAAATCCATGTTCAAGGCCATCGCCGAGATCAGGAACCAGTACATCCATGATCTCTCCAACGTCGCCATTCCGCTGGATGCCTACATCAGGAACCTGGGGGACGGTGCGAGGAAGGGACTCTTCAATCGGTTCAAGCCGTACCTGGTCGACCCCAGGATGTCCGTTTCAGAATTCATCCGGGACTGCAGGTCGCAGGTGTTCGATGTGTGCGTGATGCAGCTGCTGACGGTCCACGCAAAGGTGTCCTCTACCAACAGTCAGAGGGATCACGAGGCATTCCGTCTTCAGAAGGCGGGAAGGCTGCTGCCGGCAATGAAGGCAGGCGAGATGCTGCCGATGGATCGACTGATGGTGAGCGAGTATGTCACGCAGGCGAGGGACATCCTGAAGCGGGAAGGCCTGTTCGTGCCGCAGTTCGAGTAGCGGGAGCGAATCGCCTCCGCGCCTGCTCACCCCATCCGCGGCACGGTATATGGAACCGGCCCGCACATCGCTTCGCGCCCCTCAATCCGCCGGCCGATGGTCATAGCTGATCACCCGCTCCACCTGCCACTGCCCATCCACGCGCCGCCAGACCTGGATGAAGCGCGCCTGTCCGGTCCAATGCTCCACGCCCTTCGCATCGCGCTCGTGGAAGCGGTGGTCGCCGATTTCCAGCGCCCGCTCGTCGTGCAGCGGAAACACCTGCAACGAGCTCTCCACCAGTTCGCGGCGCAGGCCCGTGTGGTTGGCGCGGGTGCTTTCGCACAGCGCGGCCACGCTGCGGCGGAAGTCGTCGCGGTTGCTGGCGGACTTGCCGGCCTTGTCATGGAAGAACTCCATGTCTTCGGTGGTCATCGACGCGGCCTTGTCGGCGTCGCAGGCGTCGAACGCGGCGGCGAACAACTGCGTATCGGCCTGGCGGATCTGCTCGCGCAGGGTGTCCGGCGCGGTCGGGGCGGCGGCGAGGCCGGCGGCCAACAGGGGCAGGGTGAGCAGCAGCATGGGCAATCTCCCGGAGGTGGTCCACGCAGGCTGGCACGGCCCGCTGCGCCCCGCTGCCGTGCTGCGACGAAACCGCCGCCGGGCGCGATGAAACCCGGTTTTGGCGGCACGGCCGCCCGGCCACCCTGTGCACGCCGTGTCACAGTGCGCCGCGATTCCCTCACGGGCGGCATAGGGATGGGGCTCTAGCCTGCAACTCTGCCCTTCCACAGGAGCCCCCATGTCCGCTTCCCCTACTCGCCTGCACGTTCGCCTGCACGTTGAAGACACCGGCGGCGATGGCCGCCCGGTCATTCTCATCCATGGCTGGCCGCTGTCGGCCGATGCCTGGAAATCGCAGGTGTCGATCCTGCGCGATGCCCAGTACCGGGTGATCAGCTACGACCGTCGTGGCTTCGGCCGCTCCGAAAAGCCCGCCGACGGCTATGACTACGACAGTTTGGCAGCGGACCTGGCGGCGTTGATCGAAGAGCGCGATCTGCGCGAGGTGACGTTGGTCGGCTTCTCGATGGGCGGTGGCGAGGTGGCCCGCTACGTGGCCAACCACGGTGAGGACCGCTTGCACAGCGTGGTGTTCGCCGCCGCCGTGCCGCCGTACCTGCTGAAAAGTGACGACAACCCGGACGGCCCGCTGACCCAGGACAAGGCCGATGAGATGCGCAGCGGCCTGGAGAAGGATCGCGAGGCGTTCTTCGATGGCTTCACCCGCGACTTCTTCAGCGCCGACGGCAAGCTGATGGTGACCGAGGAGCAGCGCCAGGCCGCGATCGCGCTGTGCCATCAGTCCGACCAGACGGCCGCGCTGGGCTGCATGCAGTCCTTCGCCACCACCGATTTTCGCGATGACCTGAAGAAGATCACCGTGCCGACCCTGATCCTGCACGGTGACAGCGACGCCATCGTGCCGTTTGAGGGCTCGGGCGAGCGCACGCATGAGGCCATTGCGGGCAGCGAGGTGGTGATCCTGGAAGGCGCGCCGCACGGTTGCAACACCAGCCATGCCGACCACTTCAATCTGGCGCTGCTGAACTTCCTGAAGAAGTAAGCTGGCGCCATGCGCAAGACCCAGACTCCACCCTGGAAGAAGCCCAACCCCAAGGGCCAGAAGTCCCAGCCGCTGTCGCCCGCACAGAAGGAGGCGGCGCGGCAGCGGGCGGAGGAGAACGGGCGCCCGTACCCGAATCTGGTGGACAACATGTGGGCGGCCAAGCTGCCGCGCGGTGATTGATGGTGGCAGCCGAGCGTGGGCTCGGCGCTACTTCTGGATCAGTGGCGCCCAACCGGCGTCGGCCCAGGGGGCTACGTCTGCCTGCTGCACCGACACCGCGTTGGCTGGCAGGCCGGCCAACCGCGCCAGCTCGGCCTGCAATGCGACCGCATCCACGGCGGTGGGAACGGCCACCTGCATTCGATCATCAAGGTGCCGAACTTGTACCGGCAGAAGGGCGCGCGCTTCATGGTCGCCGCCGAAGCGGGTGATCGGATAGCGCATCACGACCGGGCGCGCCAGCGGCGCCAGGGCGGGCTGCCATCGTTGCAGCGCCACCGGCTGCGCCGCCGGCGGAACGCGCACTTCGGCCATCGTAACCGGGTAGCCGCGCAGGCTCTCGACCATCACCTGGAAGCGTGCGCCATCGGGCATTGCCACCACCGTAGCCGCCAGCGCCGCCAGTGCGACCATCGTGCCGGCGAAGTACCAGCGGCGCGGGGCGCTGGCGGGAACGATGGCGCTGCGCAGGCCCGGGCGGCGGCGCAGTGCGCGCGCGTACAGGCGGCGGTCCTTCTTGCGCGGACTGCGGCTGTGCGCGGGCAGGTTCAGTGGCACCGGCGGCAGGCGCGCGGCACGCGCATTGATCAGGCGTGACAGCAACCAGGCCACCAGCGCGAATACCAACAGCGGCAGCAGCATGCGGACTGCCAGGTACAGCGTCACCATCGTGCGCACTCCTTGCACGCGTGCCTCTTTCCGAATGCACATCCTACCGGTACGCGCCGTGCGTGTCGCATCTGCCAGCCGACAACACTGGCGCCCTTGGTTAGCATGGCCGCAGTTTGTAACGGATGTAACCATGCGCGCGACTGCCTCCCGTCTTGGCCGCCTGTTCGGGCCAGCGTTGATGTTGTTCCTGTTGCAGGTGCTCGCGTTGCTGGCGCTGGGCCTGGACGCCGGCTACTTCCATCATCGCGTCGCGCTGCTGCTGGAGCCGCTCAGCCCGGCCTGCGGCGGGCCGGATGCGGCGGCGCGGCTGCAGGTGGCCGAGCAGCTGATGGCCCGAGCCGAGGCGCTGGATGATTGGCAACCCCTGCGCTGGATTCCGCTGCTGGGCATCGTGCTGGCACTGTTGGGTGCCATGACGTTGTGCGCCAGCCAGGCGTTGCGCTTGCCCCAACGATGGCGCGCGGCGGGCGGGTCGCTGGCGCTGCTGCATGGCGCCGCATTGGCGTTGGCGAGCTGGACGCTGCACCTGTATGAGAACGCCTGGCGCAGTCTGGCCACCCTGTCACCTGCGACATGCCTGGTGGATCTGACCGAGCATGGCAAGGTGCCGCTGGCGCAGGCGCAGCAGGTGGTGTTCCACATTCTCACCCGCGAGCATGCGCCGCTGCAGCGCAACCCCGACGATCTGGCCCTGGTGCTGGCCACACTGCTGCTGATGGCGATGGTGGCCAGCCTTGCGCTGTGGCGGGCTGTGGCACGCGGCAGCGCATCCGCCGAGGGCTGAGGCCCATCTCGGCGAACGCCTGCATTCGCGCTACAGTCCACGCAGTGTCCTGACAAGGAAGTGCCGATGCGTGCGTTGTTGCGAGCCCTGCCGTTGCTGTTGTTGTCACTGGCCGTGCAGGCCGCCGAGGTCGATCGTCGCATTGCGGTGACCATTGATGACCTGCCGTGGGCGCGGGTGGACGAGATCGTACCGGCCGATCTGCAGGCGCGGCACGTCGCGTTGATGGCGCAGCTGCACCAGGCCAACGTGCCGGTGGTCGGCTTCGTCAACGAGAACAAGCTGGAGGTGGGTGGGCAGGTGCAGCCGGCGCGGGTGCAGATGCTGCGCGACTGGCTGCAGGCTGGCTACGTGCTGGGCAACCACACCTATTCGCACATGGACCTCAATGCCAAGGGCGTGGCGGCGTTCCAGCAGGACTTCCTGCGCGGTGAAACCGTGCTGCGGCCGCTGCTGGCCGAGCGTGGGCAGACGCCGCAGTGGATGCGCCATCCCTACCTGCGCGCCGGTCGTACACCGGAAGAGCGCGCGCAGATGGACACGTTCTTCAAGGCGCATGGCTACCGCGTGGCACCGGTGACGGTGGACAACGGCGAATGGGTGTGGGCGTTCGCCTATGCCAACGTGATGAACGAACAACCCGATTCGCCTGCACGCGAGGCCACGCTGGCACAGCTGCGTAAGGGCTATGTGCCGTACATGCTGAACAAGCTGGATTACTACGAGAAGCAGTCGCAGGCGCTGCTGGGCTACGCGCTGCCGCAGGTGTGGCTGATGCATGCCAACGAACTCAACGCGGCCACGTTCGCCGAACTGGTGGCGGCGACCCAGCGCCGTGGCTACCGCTTCGTGTCACTGGACGAGGCGATGCGCGATCCGGCCTATGCGCGCGGCGCCGAAGGCTACAACGGCCGCTATGGCCCAAGCTGGCTGCACCGCTGGGCGATGGCGGAGAAGAAGCCGAAAGACTTCTATGCCGGCGAGCCGGTGGTGCCGACGTGGGTGATGCAGTTGGCGAAGGTGGATTCGGAGTGAGGCTCAGCGCCTCACAGCCAGTACCCCATCCAGTGCCAGCTCTGCCTTGAAGCCGGCCTTTTCCAGCCGCTTGGCCACTTCGCGCGGTACATCGCGGCCGCTGGTCAGCTTGTTCGGTGCGCCGGTGTAGTGGAACAGGCGGCCGCCCTTGCGGATGACGCGGGCGAGGTGGTCGTAGAATGCCTGCGAGTACAGTTCGCCGGCAATGCCGAAGCGCGGCGGGTCGTGCAGGATCGCGTCGACGCTGTTGCTGGCCACCTGCTCGATCTGCTGCGAGACGTCGCCATGGCTGAACTGCAGGCGGCCCCCGGCGGCGGCCGAATCCGGATCCGGCGACCACGGGTTGAGCGTGCGCAGCCACATCACGTCGGCGTTCTTCTCGAACGAGCGGATCTGGCCGACGCCGGCCTCCAGCGCGCAGGCGGCGAAGTAGCCCAGGCCGCCGCAGGTATCGAGGATGATCTTGCCGGCCGGGGCGACCAGCTCGACCTTGCGTCGCGCATCCTCGAACGGGGACAGCTTGGAGGTCGGCAGCATCTTGATGCCGTCGATCTCGAAGGTCGGCGCGCCCCATTCGGTGGGCACCAGCTTGATGAGTGAGCCGCTGTAGCGCGAGATCGGCGCGAAGTCCTCGCCATCCCAGTAGTACAGCGTGCGGTCCTTCAGTTTGCCCGGCCACGGGTAGTGCTGGTCGCGGAAGCCGAAGCCTTCGGCGTCCAGTGCAACCGTATCCTGGCTGCGCCCCAGATCGAGTGAGCCCTGCCAGTCGGTGGCGCCCTTGTCATGGGCACGGCGCAGGGTGTCGGCGCTGTCACGGGTCAGCAGGGGGCCGGTGTAATGGGGCACGGCGGGTACCGGGGCGGTTCGGGGGAGGGCATGGTACCGCAGCTGTTGCAGAGCCGAGCCGCGCTCGGCTTCACCGTGCCTGCATCCACGCATGGCGTGGATCTGCTGCCGCAGCGGCGGAGCGTGGGCTCCGATCAGCAATTGAATGGTATCAGTGGTGATTTGGGCCGAATCATAAGCCTGAGCCGGAAGGGCGCCTTGGCGCCCTGTCCGCCGCGGCAGAGGGGGCCTGGTATCAGTCGGCCGTGATGGTACCGCGATCGCTTGCGCAGGCACGCGGTACGCAACCTTCCATCAACGTATTCATGGTCTGCGGACCATGAGCGAAGCAGAGTACTCTCGCGGTGTGGTTGCCCACGGTATTGGGTGGGTAGTACTCGCTGTAGAAGGTCTGGCACCTTCCGTTGTCGATCTGCGCGCTGCCTTGGATGTTCCCGCCGACCGGACTATTGAACCTTACGGTTCCGTAGGAAACGAAATTTTGCCCGGCTGTTACCTGTCCATTCGGTGCATAGGCGATTACATAGTCAGTACTCTTTGCGTCGCTAACACTGTTCGATTCGATGCTTGAGCAATGCCATGCGGCACTTCCTGGCCCCACCGTGATGGATTCGCCCTTGGCGGGATTCATCCCGATATCCGCGCAGGAAGCCTCGTGATATTGCTTCGTTGCTTCCGATTGATCGTCGTAACGATAGACATATTGACCCTTCGAGTTGCGGGTGAGGGACTGCTCGACACTGACCGTTCCCCCAATGAAGTCAGGCCATTCCGCGGTGTGAACGATCTTTGATGGGGTCCTCGCTTCGTCAGCGGTTTGTCCAATAGCTGGAATTCTGTCCCCTGCCTGCACCGATGAAGAGATGATGAGCATGAGAATCGCTACTTGCAGTTTCATGTGAGCCTCTCAGATCTGGGTAAGGCTCCATCTTCATTACTTGCCACTTTGCATTTTGGGGCACATCAAGCAGTTACTCGGATTTCAAACTTTTCTCATTCATGGCTGTCGCTACTGGCACTTCACCGCATACACCGGCCCGGCGCCGATCAGCATCAGTGCCATGTAGTCGCTGTCGCTGGCCTTGCCTTTCAGCGTGGCGCCCTTGTTGAAGTGGAAGATGCCGAAGCCGCCGGCCATGCGGATCAGCGCGCTGTCGATCTGTGCGGCGTCATCGCGGAAGTAGCGGCCGATCTCGCTGGTGCTGGCCTTGTGCAGGGCATTCGGGTCGCGCTGCCACTGGCCGTTGCGACCGAAGGAGACGAAGTACTGGCCGCCTTCCTTGTCGATGCGGAAATCGGCGGGCTTGCGCGCGCTGGTGGCGAAGCAGCCCTGCAATGGGTCGGCAGAGAAGGGAAGCCCTGCCTCACCACTGCAGGCGGCGAGCAGCAGGAGGGCACCGGGCAGCAGCAGGCGGAGCGTGCGCATGGGATGTCCCTACAGGGCGGGTGCGGCTAGTGTAGGCAGCAGTGGGGCGTAGCCCGTACAGAAATTCGGCAAGGTCAGAGGGGTTTTCGGATGGCGCAGGGCAAGGCACCGTGGTGCGGCGTGGCCAGTTGGCTGGGCATTGCAGTGGGCTGGGGCGCGGGCACGTTGGCGGCGCAGGCGTCACTGGCGGCCGGCGGCAATGGGCTGGCCGCAGGGCTGGGCGTGGGCGTGCTGGGGGCCGCGCTGGTGGGGTGCGGACTGGCGGTGGCCTCGCGCGTGCGCGGTGAGCGCTGGCCATGGATCGGTATTGGCGGCGCGGTACTGAGTGCGGCGCCGCTGCTGATGTACCTGCTGCGGATGCTGTTGAAGCTTTAAGGGGTAGTGCCGGCCGCTGGCCGGCATTCGCAGGGTGCATTCGCAGTCCATGGGGTTGCCGGCCAGCGGCCGGCACTACCGATGGGTTCACGTGATGCGGTGGATCTCCACGGTGACGTGCACCAGTTCTTCGTGGATGGCCAGTGCCTGGCGCACGCTGTCGGCATCCAGCTGGGGGTCGCTGGTGACCACGCTGGCGCTGACCGCGTACTTGCCGCGGCCTACCTGCCAGACGTGCAGGTCGGCCAGGCGTGCCGGCCACGGGCCCTGCTCGATCACTTCGCGCACTTCGGCCACCACCGGCGCATCCATCTGTGCGTCCAGCAGGATGCGGCCGCTGTCGCGCAGCAGACCGATCGCCCACACGGTGACCAGCACCGCGCCGACCAGGCCCATCACCGGGTCCAGCCAGGTCAGGCCCAGCAGCTTGCCACCGAGCAGGGCGACGATGGCCAGCACCGAGGTGGCGGCGTCGGCCAGCACGTGCACGTAGGCCGAGCGCAGGTTGAGGTCGTGGCCGTGCGAGTGATCGTGGTGATCGTGATCATGCCCGTGGTGGTCGCCATGGTCGTGCCCGTGCCCGTGGTGGTGATGCGCATGCCCCGGGCTGTCATGCAGCCACCAGGCGCACAGCAGGTTCACGCCCAGGCCGACCACGGCGATGGCGATGGCTTGGTCGTAGTGGATCGGCGCGGGCACCCACAGCCGCTCCAGTGACTGCACCGCCATCAGCGCGGCCACGCCGAGCAGGGCGATGGCGCTGGTGTAGCCAGCCAGGATCTCGATCTTCCAGGTGCCGAAGGCGAAACGCGGGTCGAGCGCGTAGCGGCGCGCACAGCGGTAAGCGAACACCGACAGGCCCAGCGCCAGCGCGTGCGAACTCATGTGCCAGCCGTCTGCGAGCACGGCCATGGAGTTGAACCACCAGCCGCCGACGATCTCCACCAGCATCATGCTGACGGTGAGCCACAGGGCGCGACGGGTATTGCGTTCGGCCAGCGGGTTGCCGTCGTCGAAGCGGTGTTCGTGACGACGGGCGGCGGCGAGGGCGTCCAGGTGCATGAGGAAACCAGAGGGTGGAAGGATACCCCCATAGGGTATACGATACGCAGATGGCCCATGTACACAAGAATCGAAAACAGCTGCTGACCCGGGTGCGCCGTATCGGCGGCCAGGTGGCGGCGTTGGAGCAGGCGCTGGACAAGCCCGAAGGTGAGGCCGGTGACTGCGCGGACGTGCTGGTGCAGGTGGCCGCGGTGCGCGGTGCGGCCCACAGCCTGCTGATGGAGCTGCTGCACGAGCATCTGCAGGAGCATGTGGTGGGTGCCGAAGACCCGCAGCAGCGGGCCGCCGAGGCCGAGGTGCTGGTGGAGCTGCTGCGCCGCTACGGCAAATAACCCGGTATTACCGGGACGTTCGGGGTTCATGCGGTTGCCGGCCAGCGGCCGGCACTACCGGGCGCGTTCGGGGTTCATGCGGTTGCTGGGCGGCATTACCGATGGCGGTGCCGGGCGTTCCAGAGATGCGTTGCCGCCAGCAGCAGGCTGCCGGTGACGGTCATCGGGGTTTCCCAGTCATGCGAGGGCAGCGCCAGCGCGCCGGCCAGCAGCAGGCCCACCCCGCTGCCGGCGGTGGCCCAGGCCAGCACGGGCAGGGGACGGCGACGCTCGGCGCGCCACAGCGCATAGCCGGTCAGCGGCAGGGCGATGGCCACGAACAGCAGGTGCACCCATTCCGCTTCGGCCCAGGCGCCGAACAGCGGCAGCGCCGCGGCCAGCAGCGGCAGCGCCAGGCAGTGCAGCAGGCACAGGCTGGACAGGGCGACCGCGCCGGCATCGAGCAGGGCGGCGGAGGGGGACTTCATCGGGGGAGGTTCCTTGCGCGGCAATTGTTATACAGTAACATTTCCGTTCCGCAGCCAACCCGCTCCGACATGAACACTGTTTCCCGCGCCGACCGTCGCCTTCCGGTCACCGTGCTGTCCGGCTTCCTCGGGGCCGGCAAGACCACCCTGCTCAACCAGATCCTGCGCAACCGCGAGGGCCTGCGCGTGGCGGTCATCGTCAACGACATGAGCGAGGTGAACATCGATGCGCAGTTGCTGCGCGAGGGCGGCGCTGAGCTGCGCCGTACCGAAGAAACGCTGGTGGAGTTCAGCAACGGCTGCATCTGCTGCACCCTGCGCGACGATCTGCTGCAGGAAGTGCGGCGCCTGGCCGAGGCCGGCCGCTACGACTATCTGCTGATCGAATCGACCGGGATCGGCGAGCCGATGCCGGTGGCAGCCACTTTCGCGGTGCGCGACGAGCACGGTTTCAGCCTGAGCGACATTGCACGCCTGGACACGATGGTGACCGTAGTGGACGGCAGCGCGTTCCTGACCGACTTCGGTTCGACGCTGCGCCTGGCCGAGCGTGGCCAGCAGGCCGGTCCGGACGATGACCGTGGCGTGGTCGATCTGCTGTGCGAGCAGGTGGAGTTCGCCGATGTGATTGTGGTGAGCAAGGTCGACCAGGTGGATGACGAGGCGCTGCAGGACACGCTGGCGGTGCTGCGTGGATTGAACCGTGATGCGAAGCTGCTGCTGTCCCGTTTCGGAGACGTGCCGCTGGCCGAGCTGCTGGATACCGGCCGTTTTGACTTCGAACGCGCGCAACGCGCACCGGGCTGGGTGAAGGAGCTGCGCGGCGAGCACACGCCGGAAACCGAGGAGTACGGCATCGGCAGCTTCGTCTACCGCGCGCGGCGTCCGTTCCATCCCATGCGCTTTGCGCGGGCACTGCAGTCGGGCATGTCGGGGGTGATCCGCAGCAAGGGCTGGTTCTGGTTGGCCAACCGCATGGACTGGGTGGGCGAGCTGAACAGCGTGGGCGCGGCCACCCGCACTCAGGCCGCCGGCTTCTGGTATGCGGCGCGCGAACGGGTGCGTGCCGGCCAGGAAGACACCACGCCGCTGCTGCCGCCCACGCCGCTGCCGTACAGCGATCTGGGCTGGGCACGGCAGCAGGCCGAATGCTGGAGCGCGCCGCTGCCCGGTGTGGAGGAATTCCCGGACAGCGCCGCACATTCGGCGATGGCCCGCCTGTGGCATCCGCTCTGGGGTGACCGTCGGCAGGAACTGGTGGTGATCGGCGTGCACATGGATGAGCGTGCGGTGCGTGCTGAGCTGGATGCATGCCTGCTCAACGACCAGGAACTACGTGCGGGGCCGTTGCTGTGGCAGCAGCTGCCGCAGGCGTTCCCGGTGTGGAAGCGGTAAGCGGAATGCCGTTGTAGCGCCGAGCCCACGCTCGGCTGCTGCTTCGGTAGATCCACGCCATGCGTGGATGCAGGCATGGCGGAGTCGAGCAAGCTCGACTCTACAACGCGTCGCGCCATTGCCAGCCATCGCTGCGGACGTGCAGCACCTGGGTGGGCTGCAGCGCCTGCAACAGGTGGTGGTCGTGGCTGACCATCACCAGCGCACCCGGCCAGACCGCCAGCAGTTCTTCCAGTGCCTGCAGCGCGCTCAGGTCCAGTGCGTTGCCGGGCTCATCCAGCAACAACAGCTGCGGGGCAGGGGCGGCGTACAGCACGCTGGCCAATGCGCCCTTCACCCGTTCGCCGTCGCTGAGGCTGGCCGCTGGCCGTTGGATGCGCTGGGCGTCCAGCCCGAGCAGGGCCAGCCGCGTGCGCAGTTCGCCCGGATCGGCAGTCGGGTTCGCCGCCTGCACGGTATCGAGGATGCTGCGCTCGCCGGACAGGCCCAGCAGCTGCTGATCCAGCAGTGCCAGCGGCGCGTGGCGCTGCACGTGGCCCGCGCGTGCCGGCAGCTGGCCGGCCAGCACGCGCAGCAGGGTCGACTTGCCGGTACCGTTGTCGCCGACCACGGCGATGCGTTGGCCGCGGCGAATGTCCAGCTGCAACGGTACGCCGCAGCCATGCGGCAGCAGCAGATCCTGCGCCTGCAGCAGGCGTGCGCTGCTGCGTTCACCTTCCACGGCGAACAGCGCCAGTTCCGGCGCCACGTGCACGGCCGAAGTGGCGGCCCGCAGCTGTTCGCTGCTGGCCTGCAGGCGCTCGGCCTGCACCTGCTGCGCGCGTGCGTGCGTGGCCTCGGCGCGCTGCTTCTGGCGGCCGAGCAGGATCGGCGCCTGGTTGGCCTGCTTCGCATCGCGGTTGCCGCGCGCCTGGCGTTGCTGTTGGCGCTGGTGCTGTTCGCGCGCGCTGCGCTGCTGCTGGCGGTGCTGCGCGCGCGCATGGTCGAGCTGTGCGATGGCGGCTTCGCGTTCGGCCGCGCGCGTATCGGCATAGTGCTGCCACGCGCCACCATAGCGATGCAGGCCGCGTCCTTCGAGTTCGACGATCTGCTGCATGTGGCCGAGCAGTTCGCGATCATGGCTGATGGCCAGCAGGCCGCCGCGCCACTGCTGCAACTGCGCATACAACTGCTGGCGATGGTGCGCATCAAGGTGGTTGCTGGGTTCGTCCAGGATCAACCAGTCGGCACCGCTGGCCCAGGCGCCGGACAGCGCCACCTGCATGGCCTGGCCGCCACTGAGGCGCGTGGCAGGGTGAAGCGGATCCAGATCATCGGGCAGGCCCAGTGCCTGCCAGCGTTGCAGCAGGCGCTCGCGCAGATCCCAGCGGTCACCGATGCAGGCGAAGTCGGCCTCATCGACGCTGCCCGCTTCGATGCGCGCCAGCGCGGCCAGTTCCCGACCGACTCCCGCCAGTTCGCCGACCGTGCCGGCCGGAGGGTAGCCCGGGGTAGGCAGCAGGAACACACGGCCGCTGCCGCGCACCTGGCCGCTGTCGGGGGTGAGCCGGCCGGCCAGCAGGCGCGCGAGCACACTCTTGCCGGCGCCATTGGCACCGACCAGGCCGGTGGCCACCGGTTCGAAGGAAAAGGACAGATCGGAAAACAGCGCGCGGCCGTCGGCCAATCGATACGACACGCGATCGAGCGTGAGGGAATGCGGGGTCATGCGACCTCCAGGGATGCCGGGTTCTCCCCTGCGCGCAGGGGCGGGAAGAGTCAGGCCGTCTGTTGGGAAGACGGCGGCATCACTGGCGCATTGGTCGCGAGCCTCTGGGAGGAATGAGGGGGCCAGTATAGCGAGGTTGGCTGAATGATCGCGTGCAGTTGTAGAGCCGAGCCATGCTCGGCTGGTTTTTGTTTGGGTTCCGATTAGTCGAGCATGAGGAGCATACGCGCATGGCCTGCATCTACGGCACGGTGCCCAGGCGTTCGCCGACGAAATCGATGAATACCCGCAGCTTGGGCAGCACGTGGCGGCCGGAGGGCCACAGCAGGTGGAAGGTGCCGCAGGAATGCACGTGTTCTTCCAGCACGGTCACCAGCTGGCCGTCGGCCAGCGCATCACGCACCGAATGCACCGGCACGAACGCCACACCGACATCACGCAGCGCCAGTGCCACGCGCGCTTCGATGGTGTTGGCCACCATGTGGACCGGCAGTTCCTGCGGCACTTCGTCATCGGGCCAGTGAATCGGCCACGCCTCCAGCTTACCGGTGCTGGGGAAACGATAGTGCAGCAGCGTGTGCTGCATCAGCTCCGCCGGCGTGCGCGGAACGCCGCGACGCTGCAGGTAGGCCGGCGAGGCGACGATGCGGCGCGGAAACACCCCCAGCCGTCGTGCGTTCATGCGCGAGTCGCTGGGTTCACCTACGCGCAGCACGGCATCGAACCCTTCCTCGATGACATCGACCAGGCGGTCGCTGAAATCCAGATCGAGCCGGATGTCCGGATACGCCGCCATGAACTCGGCCATCAGCGGCAAGGTCAGATCGCCCACCAGCGGCAGGCTGATGCGCAGCGTGCCGCTGGGCGTGGCATGCGGCTGTGCGAGTTCGGTGCGGGCGGCATCGCGCTCGTCGAGGATGCGCCGGCAGCGCGCCAGGAACAGCTGGCCTTCGGCGGTGAGGGTGATGCTGCGCGTGCTGCGGTGGAACAGGCGCACGCCCAGCGCGTGTTCGAGCCGGGCCACGCACTTGCCGGCGGCCGAGGCGGAGATGCCCTGCAGGCGTCCGGTCTCGACGAAGCTGCGGGTGTCGGCGGCATGCACGAAGGTCTGCAGGTTGGCGAGGTTGTCCAGGACTGACATGGGCGTGCGGGCAATGAAAGCGGCAGGGTAGGGGAAGGGCCCGCCGCCGGCGGCACGGCCACCGCAACGCTGTGGTGCGCGACCGGACGCGGGCGGTTGCGGCCCCGCAGTTCCGGCCATCATGCCGATTGCGGACTACACGGTCCACGATGCGCGGAGCGGTACCCCGCTTTTTGCGACGCGGCGGGCTGCCTAACGTGGCGGGCCTCTCCCCACGGATCACCGCGATGAATGCCGCTCCTTCCCTTCCCGCCGCGCCGACCCTGCCCTCGGTGCAGCGCCTGTTGCAGCAGGTGCACCCGCAGCGCCTGGTCGGCGCGGTGGTGCGCGTGCGCCAGCACGGGGTGCTGCGCCATGCCAGCGCCACCGGGCTGTCTGATCGTGAAGCGGCCGCGCCGATGCGCGCGGACCAGCTGTTCCGGCTGGCTTCGGTGAGCAAGCCGCTGCTGACCACCGTGCTGCTGCGCCTGGTGGCCGACGGCGTGCTGGACCTGGATACGCCGGTGCAGCGCTGGCTGCCGCAGTTCCGCCCGGCGCTGGCCGACGGCAGCACGCCGCCGATCAGCCTGCGCCAGCTGCTCAGCCACAGCAGCGGGCTGGGCTATCGCTTCCTGGAAGGCGATGCCGATGGCCCCTATGCACGCGCCGGTGTCAGTGATGGCATGGACGCCAACCCGCTGTCCCTGGCCGACAACGTGCAGCGCATCGCGCAGGTGCCGCTGCTGTTCGCACCGGGCAGCCAGTGGCTGTATTCGCTGGGTGTGGACGTGGCCGGTGCGGTGGCCGAGGCGGCGACCGGCGAGACCTTGCAGGCCTTGTTCGCGCGGTTGCTGGCCGCGCCGCTGGGCCTGCGCGACACCGCGTTCGCCACGCGTGATGCGGCTCGCCTGGCTACGCCGTATGTGAGCGATGCGCCGCAACCGCATCGCCTGCGCGAAGGCGAGGTGGTGGCGCCGTTCGAGGGCACCGTGGGCATCGACTACAGCCTGGCGCGCGCCACCGATGCCAGCCGCTTCGCGTCGGCCGGCGCCGGCCTGGTGGGCACCGCCGACGAGGTGATGGCGGTGCTGGAGGCACTGCGTGATGTGCAGGCGTCGGGGCTGTTGCCGCCGGCACTGGTGGCACAGATGGGCACGCCGCAGGTGGGAGAACAGGGGCCGCCCGAGCCGGCCGGCTGGGGGTTCGGGCTGGGCTTTGCCGTCCTGCGTGATGCGGCGGCCAGTGGCACGCCGCAGAGCGTGGGCACCTGGCGCTGGGGCGGTGCCTATGGCCACAGCTGGTTCGTTGACCCGGCACGGGCGCTGAGCGTGGTGGCGCTGACCAACACCCTGTACGAGGGCATGGACGGTGCCTTTGTCGATGAACTGCGCGATGCGGTGTACGCCGATCTGGAGGCTGCGCGATGAGTGGCCATGCGATCGACGCGGGCAGCCCGGCCGGAGAGGCCACGCGCCTGCCGTGGGCGGGCCTGCTGGCGCTGGCCGGCGGCGGCTTCATCACGCTGCTGACCGAGACCTTGCCGGCCGGCGTGCTGCGGCCGATGGGCGACAGCCTGGGCGTGAGCGACGCGGCGGTCGGGCAGCTGGTCAGCGTGTACGCGCTGGGCTCGGTGATGGCCGCGCTGCCGATGACCGCGCTGACCCAGCGCCTGCCGCGACGGCCGCTGCTGTTGGCGGCGATCGCCGGCTTCGTGGTGGTCAACACGCTGACGGCGATGAGCAGCAGCTATCCGTTGATCCTGGCAGCACGCTTCCTGGCCGGCGTCTGCGGTGGCCTGCTGTGGTCCCTGGTGGCCGGGTACGCCGCGCGCATGGTGGTGCCGTCGTTGCAGGGCCGGGCGATCGCGGTGGCGATGGTGGGTTCACCGCTGGCACTGTCGCTGGGCGTTCCGGCGGGCACGCTGCTCGGCCAGCAGATCGGCTGGCGCTGGGCGTTCGCGCTGATGAGCGTGCTGGGTATCGGGTTGCTGGCCTACGCGCGCTGGGCGTTGCCGGCGCTGCCCGCTGCCGGGGCCGGGCAGCGCACATCGCTGGGTACGGTGTGGCGCATGCCGGGGGTACGCAGCGCGCTGGCCGTGATGGCGTTGTACGTGCTGGCGCACAACGTGCTCTACACCTACATCGAGCCATTGGCCGTGGACGCCGGCGCCGGTGCGTGGCTGGACCGGCTGCTGCTGGCGTTCGGCGTGGCGGCGATCGTCGGCATCGGCATTGCCGGCTGGGGCGTGGATCGTCACCTGCGCCGGCTGGTCTGGGCGGCGGTGGTGGGCTTCCTGTTGCCGGTGCTGGCGCTGTTGCTGTGGCCGGGTGCACCGGGCGTGCTGCTGCCGGCCACGATCATGTGGGGGGTGGCGTTCGGTGCGGTGCCGACGCTGTTCCAGACCGCGCTGGCGCGCCGCGCCGGGGCGGCGGCCGATCTGGCGCAGTCGATGCTGGTGACGGGCTGGAACCTGGCCATCGCCGCCGGCGGTGTGGCCGGTGGCGTGCTGCTGCAGGCCGGCGGTGCCGGCGTGCTGGGGTGGTTGCCGTTGCTGCTGCTGGTGGTCAGTGCAGGGTGGCTGCTGGCGCGGCCGAAGGCGTGGCTGTAAAGGATGATCGCGCCCGCAGCCGAGCGTGGGCGCGGCGCTACGCCTCCGGCTCCTGCTCGATCGGTACGCTGCGCGGGTTCTGCATGTGCTCGCGCGCAGCGCCGTACTGCTGCTGCCGCTTGTGATGGAAGGCCACGAACTCGTCGCGTGGCAGCGGCCGCGAGAACAGCCAGCCCTGCCCGAATTCCACATGCCGGCTGTGCAGGTAGGCCAGCTGTGCTTCGGTTTCCACGCCTTCGGCCACCACCCACAAACCCAGCTCCTTGGCCATGTCGATGATGTGCGGGGTGACCGGGCTGGTCGCACTTTCGGTACCGATCGCATCGATGAAGGACTTGTCGATCTTCAGCGCGTCCAGCGGCAGCTGCTCCAGGTACTGCAGGCTTGAGAAGCCCACGCCGAAATCGTCGATGGCCACGCTGTGCCCGGCGCGCCGCGCCGCCGCCAGCATGGTGCGTGCACGATCCAGGTCGAGGAAGCCGCGCTCGGTGGCTTCCATCCAGATCTGCTGCGGCAGGATGCCGCTGCCGGCCATGTGCTTGGAGATCATCTTCAGCGCGCGGCCACTGCTGATGTCTTCGGCGGCCAGGTTGATGGCGATGTGCGCGCTGCGGTCGGCCACCAGCAGGTCGCGCATGTCGCGCACCACGTTTTCGATCACCAGGTCGGTGACGTCGGCGATCATGCCGGCCTCTTCGGCCAGCGGAATGAACAGATCCGGCCGCACCTGGGTGCCATCGGGGCGCTGCCAGCGCACCAGTGCTTCGGCGCCGACGCAGATGCCGGTATCCAGTTCGATGATCGGCTGGTAGTGCAGGTACAGCTCGCGGCGGCGGATGGCCGTGGCCAGCTCGCCACGCAGCGACAGGCGGCGCTGCGACAGCCAGATCACCAGGCCGACTGCGGCGGCGGCCAGCAACAGGCCCAGCGGGACGTACAACCAGGCCTGCTGGCGGAACGTGGCAGCCAGTGCGGTGCGGGGCGTGGTGGCGATCGCCAGCCATTCCTCGTTGCGCGCAGTCGCGTACAGCGTGTTCTGGTCCAGGCCTTCGCCGGGGTCGCGCAGCAGTGCCAGCAGCAGGGTCGGGTCCACGCCGGACTGCTGGGCCAGCAGGCGCCCATCCGGGCTGGCCAGGGCCAGGCGCACATGCGGATCAACGATGACATCGACGAAGCGGCGCGGGTCGACCAGCACATCGTAGGAGCCGTACAGGATGGCCAGCATCTGGCGGCGCCCGCTCGCTTCGGGGCGCACGTCCACCGCGATGCCGGCGCCATCGCTGGTGACATGGTCGGGCTTGGGCTGGTCCACGTCGGACAGGAACGGCCCCCAGGACGTGCAGCGCAGTTTGCCGCCTTCGAAGTACCCCATCTGCTCGATCGACGAGGTGGTCATCACCAGCGTCTGCATGCGCCGGATGTGGTCGGCGCTGCACGGCACGTGGGCGCCGGCCTCGACTGACTTCAATGCGGCCAGCGCTTCCTGGTAGGACAGGTCCGAGCGGCGCAGGGTGCGCCCGGCGATATCGCGCAGGCGTTCCTGCTCGACACTGACCGCACGGTCCCAGGTGGCGTAGGCCATCACCGCGATGGGCACGGCCGCGGCCAGCAGCGCCAGCGCGGTGCCACCGATGATGACGCGCAGGCGGCTCATGGCTGGGGCTCCGGCAGGGCGGTCAGGGCAGGGCGCATGGTCGGGCCGGTCCTTGGGCAGGTGCGGCTATCTGAACACGGTGCAGGTCCGGGCGGAATGGGATCAATACGGTATTCGGTCACATTGTGGTGAAAGCGACCCTCTGTGACGCAACAGGCCAGTCTGGCGCTGGCGCTCCGGGCCCCGGAGGACTACCGTCGGACGCTTCGCCCGCCCCTTCCCACGCCCATGACCGAGCCCGCAACGCCCCCCGAGCACCTGCGCCGCAGCCTGTCCAACCGCCACCTGCAACTGATCGCCATCGGCGGTGCCATCGGTACCGGCCTGTTCATGGGCTCGGGCAAGACCATCAGCCTGGCCGGCCCCTCCATCGTGTTCGTCTACCTGATCATCGGCGCGATGCTGTTCTTCGTAATGCGCGCGATGGGCGAACTGCTGCTGTCGAACCTGCAGTACAAATCCTTCATCGATTTCTCCACCGACCTGCTCGGCCCCTGGGCCGGATTCTTCTGTGGATGGACGTACTGGTTCTGCTGGATCGTCACCGCCATTGCCGACGTGATCGCCATCGCGGCCTACGCGCAGTTCTGGTTCCCCGGGCTGGATGCATGGATACCGGCGCTGGCCTGCGTGCTGCTGTTGCTGGCGCTGAACCTGGTGACGGTGAAGCTGTTCGGCGAAATGGAATTCTGGTTCGCGCTGATCAAGATCGTGGCCATCTGTGCGCTGATCATCACCGGTGCCGGGCTGGTGGCCTGGGGCTTCACCTCGCCCAGCGGCCATACCGCCTCGCTGTCGAACCTGTGGAATGACGGCGGCATGTTCCCGATGGGCCTGGTGGGCTTCTTCGCCGGCTTCCAGATTGCCGTGTTCGCCTTCGTCGGCATCGAGCTGGTCGGCACCACCGCCGCCGAAACCGCCGACCCGGAGCGCAACCTGCCCAAGGCGATCAATTCGATTCCGGTGCGCATCATCATCTTCTACGTGCTGGCGCTGATTGCGATCATGGCGGTTACCCCGTGGCGCCAGGTGGTGCCGGACAAGAGCCCGTTCGTGCAGCTGTTCGTGCTGGCCGGCATTCCCGCTGCGGCCAGCCTGATCAACTTCGTGGTGCTGACCTCGGCGACGTCGTCGGCCAACAGCGGCATCTTCTCCACCAGCCGCATGCTGTACGGCTTGGCCGAAGAGGGCCATGCACCGCGTGGGCTGTCGCGGTTGTCACGCGCGGCGGTGCCGGCGCGCGGCCTGCTGTTCTCCTGCCTGTGCCTGCTGGGCGGTACGCTGTTGATCTACCTGATTCCGAACCTGGTGACCGCCTTCACCCTGGTGACCACGCTGGCCACCGTGCTGTTCATCTTCGTCTGGTCGCTGATCCTGGTGGCTTACATGGTCTATCGCCGCCGCTATCCGGAGCGGCACGCCGCCTCGATCTTCAAGATGCCCGGCGGCGTTGCCATGTGCTGGGCGTGCCTGCTGTTCTTCGCCGGCGTGCTGGTGCTGCTGAGCCTGCAGGGCGATACGCGCCAGGCGCTGATGGCCAGCCCGGCGTGGTTCGTGCTGCTGGGTGTGGGGTATTGGGTGCGGCGCAGGAACGCGACGTAAGCCGAAGGGTCAGATCCCGTTGGGTTGCCGACCAGCGGCGGCACTTCCTGGGCCCCATTCACCCGGCGTTAGCGGCTGCGGCCGGATCATCCGGCCGCCATGTTTCCCCGCCCTGCCGCCATCGCGCTGTTGCTGCTGTCCAGCCTCTGGCCGGGGCTGGCCGCTGCGCGCACCGTCTACCGCTGCGTGCAGGGCAACACGGTCAGCCTGGCGACGGCGCCGGAACCGGGCTCGCGCTGCACACCGAAGGAGATCGACGACAACGCCATCCAGACCCCGAACCTGTGGGGCAACATGGGGGTGTTCAGTGGCGTGCTGTACGAACGCGAGCAGGACGGCGCACTGGTCTATTCCACGCGCAACCTGCCCGGCTCCCGGGTGTTCCTGAAGTTCACCGTGGCCACCCCGCCGGGGGAGCCTGCCCACGAAGGCCTGGGCAAGGTCGGCGCGCCGCAGCTGGCGCAGCATGCCAAACAGTTCAAGGCGGCGGCCAAGGCCACCGGCGTCGACGATGCCTGGCTGCGTGCGATCGCGCATGCCGAAAGCAATTTCGATGCGTTGGCGGTATCGAGCAAGGGCGCGCAGGGCGTGATGCAGCTGATGCCCGAGACCGCGCAGGAGTTCGGTGTACGCGATCCGTTCTCTCCGCAACAGTCGATCGACGGCGGTGCACGTTACATGCGCGCGCTGCTGCGCCGCTACAACGGTGACCGGCCACTGGCCGCAGCCGCCTACAACGCCGGTATCGGCGCGGTCACCCGCTACAAGGGGGTGCCGCCGTATGCCGAGACCCTGGCCTACGTGGACAAGGTGATGGCGTTGTACGCGCGCTACCGCGAGGCGATGGGCATCCGCAACGAGGTGCCGGCGCGCTAGGTGGGTTCTGCGGGTGGTGTTGTAGAGCCGATCAGCGCGAGGTGCCGCTGCTGACCAGGTCGTAGCGCTCGACGCGGCCGATGCGGGCGATCTCCGCCTGCACGTCGGTGCGCTGTTTCAGTGCACGCCACGCCGCATCGATCTTCATGTCGCCGGGCAGCGACGGGTAGGTGCGCATGTCCTGCAGGGTGGCCAGCGTCTGGCCACGTTCAACCGGGGACCGCAGCTGCTCAATCAGCAGCGCAGCCGCGGCGTCCAGATCGCCTTCCTCCAGCAGCATCTCGCGCTGGAACAGGCGCGCGTCTTCGCCCTGGCCCAGAATCGCCGCGCGCGCGGCCTGGGTGGCTGGCGCGTCGCCGCGTTCGCGGGCGGCGGCGAACTGCACCAGCGCCTGCGCCGCCCTGCCGTAACCGCTCAGCCCCGCGATGTCATTGACCGCCGCGGCGCCCTCCTGCGCGCGTCCCAGCGAGATCAGGAAGAAGCCGACATTCAACTGGTGCTCGATGCCGTTGGCACTGGGTGCACCGATGCGCGCAGCCCACCTCGCCGTGGCCAGCGCATCGTCGATGCGGCCCAGCCGGCGCAGCGCGGCGGACCGGCTGCTGAGCAGCCACGCCACCCATTGCGCCTCGGCCGCCGATGGCGACTGGCCTGCGGCGGCGGCGCGGGCCATGCCATCGGTCAGCGCCAGCACTTCCTCGCTGCGGTCGAGCATCAGCAGCGTGCTGGCGAAGTCGGCCATGCGCGCATCCAGTGCGCGATCGAGCAGGCCCGACACGCGCAGATCATCCAGGTGCGTCTGTGCCGCCCGGCGTGGATCAAATTGCGGGTCATCGCGGTCGACATAGCGGTCGAAGCGCTTGTCGCTGCGCAGCCGGATGATCTCGGCCGGGCCCTTGATGCGGGCCAGCGTGGCAGGAATGTCATCGCCGCGACCGTGCTCGGCCTGCAGCGCGGCCAGTGCCAGCCACAGCCCGCTGGGTTGCACGCCGTCGCCCTTCCAGCCGTTGTCGAACAAGGCCTGCAACAGTTCCATGCGCCGCTGCGGCTGGTCGCGCAGGCGGTGCTGCAGGTAGAGAACGGACTGCTGCTCGATCGGCAGCGGCGCCTGGGCGTGCTTCAGCGCCTGCAGCAGGTAGGTGGTGGCCGGTGCAGGCTGGTTGTCGGACAGTTCCAGCCATACCCGGGTGAGCAGGATCCGCGCATCGTTCGGCAGGGTCTGCTGCGCGCGCTGCAGGTAGCGGCGTGCCAGGGCCGGCTTCTTCTGCATCATCGCGGTCCAGCCGGCCGCCTGCGCAGCCCGGCCCTGTCGCTCGGCGTCGAAGTCGTCCAGCAGCGGATCTTCCATCAACCGTTCCATGCTGATCAACGCCGCCAGCGTGTTGCCGCTGTCCGACTGCTGGATCGCCTCATCCCAGCGGTTGGCATAGGCCACATGCACCGCATCGGTGGTGATGGACGGCTTCTGCGGCGCCACCGTGATCGATGCCGAAGCGGGTGCGCCGGCCAGTGCGGCCATCAGCACAACGGTGAGGGGGACGAGGCGGGGCATGAAGATCTCCATCCGTGGCAGCCCATTGAACCCGCTGCGCCTGGCAAGGACAAGCACGATGGATGCAACGTTGATGCTTGAGCGCCCGCTCGACCGTGGCGCATCACGCGCGCAGCGTCTATTGTCGGTGCCTCTTCAGGCAGCAGGCAGGGCGGCACGGCACGATGGCACGGTGGCAATGGATGGCGGCAGGTGTGGCGTTGGCAACGGCGGTGGCGTTGGCTGCAACGTGGTGGGAAACGCCGCTGCATACCCTCGCTGAACCGGCAGGCCCGCTGCCGACGCCGCTGGCCTGGACCGCGCAGATCGAGACGCTGGCCGGCGATGGCCATCCCGGTGATCGCGATGGCGCGTCGGCGCAGGCCCGTTTCGCCGATCCTTATGCGCTGCTGCGCGCGGCCGATGGCAGCGTCTATTTCACCGATGCGGGCGACAACAACCGCATCCGCCGCCGCCTGCCCGATGGTCGCGTCGAAACCGTGGCCGGGCAGGGCGAAGGACGCCTCGACGGCCCGGCGTTGCAGGCGAGCTTCAACACGCCCTCGGGCATTGCCGCCGATGCGCAGGGCAACCTGTACGTGGCCGACACCGGCAACCATGCGATCCGCCGCATCGGCAGCGACGGCCAGGTGACCACGCTGGCCGGCGGAGAGCAGGGCTACACCGATGGCCCTGCCGCGCAGGCGCGCTTCGATGCGCCGATGGGCATCGCGGTGGATGCGCAGGGCCAGGTCTTCGTGGCCGACACCTACAACGACCGCATCCGGGTGATCGGCACCGATGGCACGGTGCGCACCCTGGCCGGCGGTGAGCGCCCGGGGCTGGCTGATGGCACCGGTGCCGAGGCGCGTTTCGATACCCCGGTGGCGCTGGCCTTCGATGCGCAGGGCGCGTTGCTGGTGGCCGACCTGTTCAACAACGCGGTGCGCCGGGTCGGCGCCGATGGCACGGTCAGCACGGTGCTGGGTACGGGCGGTGTGATCAATGGCCCGCTGTCGCTGGCCACCACGCATGACGGTGTGCTGTACGTCGGCGATCTTGATGGCCGCATCGTGCAGGTGACGCCGCAGGGCCACCAGATCGCGCTGGTCGGCAATGGTCGCCTGCCGCGCCTGGCCCGCCCCAGCGGGCTGGCGGTGGATGCCGATGGCAGTGTGCTGGTGGCCGACGCGGCGGCCTATCGCCTGCACCGCCTGCGCCCGTTGCCGGTGGGCGAGCTGCCGGCGCCGGCGCTGGTTGGCCCCGCCGCCGATGCCGCGCTGCCCGATACCGGTGGCCGCTGGCCGCTGGCGCCGCAGCAGGGCTGGCATGAAGTGGTCGGCACGCTGGGCGAGGTGCGCGGCAACTTCAAGGGCGAGAGCCGCCATCACCTGCACGGTGGCTTCGATGTGCGTGGTGATGTCGGCCAGACCGTGCTGGCCATCGCCGAGGGCAAGGTCAGCAGCCCGGTGGCGGCGTGGAGCCTGGGCGGGCAGGCCGAGGGCCTGGCGGTGGATCGCCTCAAGTACATCCACATGCGGGTTGGCCGCACACCGCGCGATGAACCGTTCGACGCGCGCTGGCAGGTGCTGTACGACGAGCAGGGCAAGCTGGAGCGGATGCGCGTGCGCCGTGGCACCCGCATCCACGTGGGCGACCGGCTGGGCAGCATCAACAACCAGGCCCATGTGCACCTGGCGGTGGGCACCGGCGGCTTCGAGACCAATGCGGTGGCGCTGGGCTTCCACAACTACGCCGATCACTTCGCGCCACGCATCACCGATGTGGCGCTGCTGGACGACAACGACCAGCCGCTGGCCGCCGGCGCCGACGGCGTGGTGATGCTGGCGCGCCAGGGCCGTGGCGTGCAGATCGTGGTCGAAGCCTGGGACCAGGTCGACAACAACCTGCCGCGCCGTCGCCTGGGCATGTACCAGGTGGGCTACCAGATCCTCGATGCCGGCGGCCAGCCCTTGCGGGGCTACGAGCAGCCGCGCTGGAACATCGTGTTCAACCGCATGCCGCCGCAGATGGAAGCGGTGCGCGTGGCCTATGCGCCGGACAGCGGCATCACCGTGCATGGCAGTGCGGTGACCCGTTTCCGTTACCTGGCCACCAACACCGTGCGCGACGGCCTGATGGAAACCGGGCGCTGGCAGCCGGCGGCGCTACCGCCGGGCGAGTACATCGTGCGCGCCAGCGTGCGCGATTACAGCGGCAACGAAGGTGTGGGCCCGCGCGAGATCAGAGTGCGGTTGCTGCCATAGCGGCGGCCGGGGCGCCACAGCGTTCGCGCTCGGCGTCCATGTCTTCCAGCGGCCGCACTTCAATGCTGCCGAAGCGTGCCCAGGGGAACTGGCGGGCGATGCGCATGGCTTCGTCGCGGTCGCGGGCCACGATCAGGTTGAAGCCGGCCAGCAGTTCGCGGGTTTCGGCGAACGGTCCATCGAGCACGCGGCTGTGGCCATCGCGCACGCGCAGGGTCTGCGCGGTTTCGACCGGCTGCAGTTTCTGCGCGGCCAGCAGGGTGCCTTCGGCCTGCAGCTGGTCGGCGTGGGCCAGGCAGTCGCGCATCAGTGCGTTGAACTCGTCGCTGCTCAACCGCTGCAGCAGCGAGGGGTCGATGTAGATCAGGAGCAGGTACTGCTGCATGGCACGGTCCTGGCGGGGGCGGGTGCCCATGATGGCGCAGGTCTGCGCACGGGCATGTTGCAGCGCGGGAAGCGCGCCTTCGGCGGGTGGCGGCGAACGGCGGAGCCCCTCCGTGGTGGGGTGGGTGGGACGCTGAACGCGGGCTTCCTGCGGGTGGGCCGGGCGGGTGGGATTGGCGGGGACGCCGTGAACCCGTCCATGGGGGCTTAGCCGCGCCATCCATGGCGCGGATACCCCGCCAACCCCACCCGCCCGGCCCCGGACAGATTCCGGCGGCCGATCCACCACGGGAAATCAACAACAAGAGCAAAAAAGCGGGTCGCTGCGCTCGCAAAGCCGGGGCCGCCAGTCAATTGCTGTTGCTGTTGCTCTTGCCTTTTCTCTTGATCTTCCCGTGGTGCGTATCGGAGGCAGGAAACTGTCCGTGGCCGGATGGGTAGGCGGGGCGGGGGTGTCCGCGGCATGGATGCCGCGGCCAAGCCCCCATGGACGGGTTTACGGCGTCCCCCGACCCGCCTACCCACCCGGCCCACCCACAGGAACCCGAGCTCTCAGCGACCCACCCAACCCATCACGGAGGGGCTCCGCCGTTCGCCGACCTCCGCCGAAGGCGCGCCTTCCGCGGAAGAAAAAAAATTCCAACAGACGTGTCGATTCCCGGCCCGCTGGTTCGTTGTACCCAGTGAAGGGCACGCACCACGCGTCCCCACGGGAGACCGAAATGAAAGTGATGGTGATCGTGAAGGCCAACGCCGACTCCGAAGCCGGCCGCATGCCCAGCGAACAGGACCTGTCTGAAATGGGCGCCTTCAACGAGCAGCTGGTCGCCGCCGGCATCATGCTGGCCGGTGAGGGCCTGCACGCCACCCAGCGCGGCCGCCGCATCCATTTCGGCCACGGCGCGCCGAAGGTCGAGTCCGGCCCGTTCGGCCCGGCCGACCAGCAGATTGCCGGCTTCTGGCTGTGGAACGTGCGCTCGCTGGAGGAGGCGGTGGAATGGGCCAGCCGTGCGCCGTTCCGCAGTGGCGGCACGCTGGAAGTGCGTCCCCTGATCGCGCCGGAAGATTTCGGCGAAGCCTTCACCGCCGACTTACAGCAGCAGGAACAGCGTCTGCGTGCACAGCTGCAGGATTGACCCGGATTCCCCCGCCGGGCGTGGCCCGGTGCAACCGACCTGAACCACACAACGGAGTAGTGCGATGAAACTGATTCCCTTCCTCGGCTTCAGCGGCCAGACCCACGATGCGATGGCGTTCTACGCCAAGGCACTGGGCGGCCAGGTCACCTCGGAAATGAAGTACCGCGACATGCCGCCCTCCGATGGCGCGCCGGGCTGCAATGAAATGCCGCCGGAAACCCTGGACCACGTGGCGCACAGCCAGCTGGAGATCGGCAACGCGATCCTGATGGCGGCCGACGGCCCCGGCGGTGGCGAGGGCGGCTCGACCACCATCAATGTCGATGTCGACAGCATCGAGGAAGCCGAGCGCGTATTCGCCGCACTGGCCGAAGGTGGCCAGGTGCAGATGCCGATCGCGGAAACCTTCTGGGCCCATCGCTGGGGCATGCTGATCGACCGCTTCGGCAAGCCGTGGATGGTCAACTGCATGAAGCAGCCCTGATCCCTCTGTCTTCCATCCACCAGGAGCGTTACCGATGAGTGCACCACAACCGCAGATGATCTTCGTCAACCTGCCCGTGAAGGATCTGGAAAAATCCAAGGCGTTTTTCACCGCGCTGGGCTACAGCTTCAATCCCACCTACACCAATGACGTTGCGGCCGGCATGGTCATCAGCGAGAGCATCTACGTGATGCTGCTGACCCAGCCTTTTTTCCAGCAGTTCACCAACAAGCCGATTGCCGATGCGCACACCCACACCGAAGTGATCAATGCACTTTCTGCGCCCAGTCGCCAGGCCGTTGACGTGTTGGTGGACAAGGCCCTGGCCGCAGGTGCCAGCGAACCGCAGCCGGCGCGCGACCTTGGCTTCATGTACCAGCGCGGCTTCCAGGACCTGGACGGGCACCTCTGGGAAATTGCACACATGGACGGCGAGCCGGGCTGACCGCCGCCGCAGGGAGAACCCTCATGGCTTACGTGGATGCTTACGTGCTGCCGTGCCCGCAGGACAAGGTGGCGGCCTACCGCCGCCTTGCCCGCAAGGCCGGCGCGGTGTGGAAGGAACATGGCGCGCTGCAGTACATGGAGTGCGTGGCCGACGATGTGGAGCCGGGGAAGACCACCTCGTTTCCGCGTGCGGTGAAGGCCAGGGCCGGCGAGACGGTGATCGTGGCCTTCGTGGTGTTCCGCTCGCGCGCCGCGCGCGACCGCATCAACGCGAAGGTGATGGCCGACCCGCGGCTGGCGTCACTGGGCCCCAAGGACATGCCGTTTGATACCCGGCGCATGTTCTGGGGCGGCTTCAAGCCGATCGTTGAAGCGTGAGCGGCGGCGCTTGTGCAGGCCGGGCGTGCGTGCTGTGATCGGCGCATGCTCGAGCCCGCACTGACGCAGCGTCTGGAAACCCTCTGGCGGATGGAGTCGCCAGTGTTGATCGCGCGCCTGGCGCGGCTGCTCGGCGGCGATGTCGGCCGTGCCGAGGAGCTGGCCCAGGACACCTGGCTGGCCGCGCTGGAGCGTTGGCCGGAGCAGGGCATCCCGGACAATCCCGGAGCCTGGCTGATGACCACCGCGCGCAACCGTGCCATCGATGTGCTGCGCCAGCACCAGCGGGTGGCGCAGCAGCACGCGCAATGGGGCGAGGAACTGCATCCGGCCGCGCTGCCGGCGCCGGATGACAGCCAGGCGCTGGAAGACGACCTGGGTGACGATCTGCTGCGGCTGATGTTCGTGGCCTGTCATCCGGTGCTGCCCGCCGATGCGCGGGTGGCGCTGACCCTGCGCCTGCTGGGGGGGCTGACCACGCTGGAGATCGCCCGCGCGTTCCTGCAACCCGAGCCGACCATTGCCCAGCGCATCGTGCGTGCCAAGCGCACGCTGGCGCAGAAGCAGGTGCCGTATGAAGTGCCACGCGCCGAGGCGATGCCCGAGCGGCTGGGGTCGGTGCTGGAGGCGATCTATCTGGTGTTCAACGAAGGCTATGCCGCCAGCAGCGGCGATGACTGGATGCGTCCGGCGCTGTGCGAGGAAGCGTTGCGGCTGGCGCGCATCCTGGCCTACCGCATGCCGGTGGCACCGGTGCTGGGTCTGCTGGCGTTGATGGAACTGCAGGCCTCGCGTGCGGCGGCGCGGGTGGATGCCCGCGGCGCGGCGGTGGTGCTGGACCAGCAGAACCGTGCCCGGTGGGACTGGTTGCAGATCGAGCGCGGCCAGCAGCTGCTGGCACGCGCGCTGGCGGCCGGTGGCAATGACGATCCCTACGTGCTGCAGGCCCGCATTGCGGCCTGCCATGCCGGCGCGCGCCGTGCCGAGGATACCGACTGGCCACGCATTGCCTCGCTCTATGCGCAGCTGTTGCAGGTGCAGCCCTCCCCGGTGGTGGCGCTGAACCGGGTGGTGGCGGTGCTGCGCAGCGACGGCGCCTTCGCCGCATGGGCGCAGTTGCAGCCGTTGCTGGTCGAGCCCCGGCTGCAGGACTACGCGCCGTTGCAGGTGGTGCGGGGCGAACTGCTGCAGCAGCTGGGTCGAACCGATGATGCCCGCCAGGCGTTCACCGCTGCCGCCGCGCTGACCACCAACGCACGCGAACGCGAGCACCTGCTGTCGCGCGCGCAAGGAGCGGGATGACCATTGGGGTCAGATCCCTCTCCCGTCGGGAGAGGGATATGACCCCCTCTTTCCGAATCCCATTACACTCCGGAAGGATTTCCCTGCTGGAGAGAGCAATGAAGCGAGTAGCACTGGGCGTGCTGGCCCTGTCGGTGTCGAGCGCACTGATGGCGGCCACCCCGAAATTCGATGGCGCGCGGATCTCCGCCGACGTCAAGGAACTGGCCTCTGACGCCTACGAAGGCCGCTCGCCGGCCACCGCCGGCGAGGAGAAGACCGTTGCCTATCTCAGCAAGCAGTTCGCCGCGGCTGGCCTGCAGCCGGGCGGGGACCTGAAGGACGGCAAGCGCCTGTGGACCCAGGCCGTGCCGCTGCGCAAGGGCGACATCGTCGGCACCCCGCAGCTGGCGCTGCACCAGGGCGGCAAGACCATTGCGCTTGACCAGGGCAAGCAGATTGCCGTGCGCGCGGCGATGAACGGCGCCAGCAACGTCGACATCAGCAAGGCACCGCTGGTATTCCTCGGCTACGGCGTGAAGGCGCCGGAGCGCAACTGGGATGACTTCAAGGGCGTGGACCTGAAGGGCAAGATCGCCGTGGTGCTGATCAACGATCCGGACTTCGAGACCGGCCAGGGTGACTTCGACGGCAAGGGCATGACCTACTACGGTCGTTGGACCTACAAGTACGAGGAAGGCGCCCGCCAGGGCGCGCTGGGCGTGCTGATCGTGCACGAGACCGCGCCGGCATCGTACGGCTGGGCCACCGTGGCCGGCTCCAACACCAACACCATGTTCGACGTGGTGCGCGACAACCCGGCCGGCAGCCATCCGCTGCTGGAAGGCTGGATCCAGCGTGACCTGGCGGTGGAGCTGTTCCGCTCGGCCGGGCAGGACTTCGAGGCGCTGAAGAAGAAGGCGCAGCAGCGCGACTTCACCCCGGTGGCGCTGACCGGCGCCAGCCTGGATGCGAAGTACGCGGTGAAGACCGAAGTGATCACCTCGCACAACGTGGCCGCACGCCTGGAAGGCAGCCGCCATCCGGATGAGACGATCATCTACAGCGCGCACTGGGACCACATCGGCGTGGGTGAACCGGATGCACGCGGCGACCGCATCTTCAATGGCGCGCTGGACAACGCCAGCGGCACCGCCTCGCTGATCGAGCTGGCACGTGGCTTTGCCAAGGCCAAGCGCCCGGAGCGCTCGCTGCTGTTCCTGGCGGTCACCGCCGAAGAGAAGGGCCTGCTGGGTTCGGAGTACTACGCCACCCATCCGCTGTACCCGCTGGAAAAAACCGTGGCGGTGATCAACATGGATGGCATGGCGCCGTTCGGTCCGTCGCGCGATTTCGGCATCTACGGTGCTGCGCGCTTCGAGCTGTTGGACCAGTTGAAGGACGTGGCCAAGGGGTGGGACATCCGCTACACCCCCGACCCGAAGCCGGAAGCGGGCCTGTTCTTCCGCTCCGATCACTTCCCGTTCGCCAAGCGCGGCGTGCCGGCGCTGTCGTGGTCGGCCGGCCAGGACTGGGTGGACGGTGGCGTGGCCGCCGGCAAGAAGGCCTCGGAGGACTACACCGCCAAGCGTTACCACCAGCAGGGCGACGAATGGCAGCCGGACTGGGTGTTTGCCGGTGCCGCCCGCGACCTGGAGGTGCTGTACACGCTGGGCAACCAGCTGGCCAATTCCCGTGCCTGGCCGAACTGGAGCAAGGACGAGTCGTTCCGCGCCGTGCGTGACGCCAGCGCCGACCAGCGCAGGTAAGGGAATGCGGGGCGCGCTGCCCCGCCAGCCCTGGTAGCGCCGGGCCATGCCCGGCGTTGCACTGAAGGCTTCCATCCCCGCTTTCCGGCCCTTCGTCGCAACCCGCTTGTTTGCCCGGCGGGCCGCCCTATGCTCGGCTCACCCCCTTCCTCCAAGGCGCTGCCGTGTTCGCCAGCCTCTCTCTCCTGATTCGCCACCTGCTGGCCTGGGCCGCCGCGCTGGTTGTTGCCGGCATGGTCTGGAGCGGCATCTTCAGCGGCATGAACGATGGCCCGGGCTGGGTGTTCGGCCTGCTGGCGATGTTCCTGATGATCTCGGCGCTGGGCAGCGCGATCACCCACATCCGCCGGGTCTGGCTGGTGGCCGGACGACTGGATGCGACCACCCTGTCCGGGCGCCAGCGCCGGCAGGTGGAACTGCCGATGGATGCCGGCCACGCCTACGCGGTGGTGGAAGCGGCCATCGCCGAACTGCCGCGTGTGGAAGAGGTGGAAAGCTCGGCCGGCAGCCTGCAGGTGCGCGCCTACGTGCGCCGGGTCGATCTCTGGAACGGCCGCCAGCCCTCGCGCTGGAACCTGCCGGCGCGGCTGGCGATCAAGCGCAACAGCGTGCTGGCCACGGTCACCCCAGCGCAGGGCACCAGCACCGTCACCCTGCTGTTTGAACCCGATGCCGGCTGGTGGGCCGACCTGCTGGCGCTGGACGAGGGCAGCAACTTTGAGAACGCCGAAGCGGTCACCCGCGCGATCAGCCGGCGCGTGGCCGACCAGCGTCGCGACGAGCAGGCGGCCGCCGAACAGACCCAGGTGGAAAAGGAGCTGTCGGTGGCGCGCTTGAACCTGCTGCATGCGCAGGTGGAGCCGCACTTCCTGTACAACACCCTGGCCAACGCGCAGGTGTTGACCCGCACCGATCCGGCGCGCGCCGAACAGATGCTCGGGCACCTGATCCAGTACCTGCGCAGTTCGTTGCCGCAGGTGGATGAATCGGTGTCGACGCTGGGCGTGGAGCTGGATCGCACCCGCGCCTACCTGGAGATCCTGCGCATCCGCATGGGCGCACGCCTGGCGGTGGAGGTGCAGGTGCCCAACGAACTGCATGGCGTGCACCTGCCGGCGATGGCGCTGCAGACGCTGGTGGAGAACGCGATCAAGCACGGCCTGGAGCCGAAGCCGGGCGGTGGCACGATCTGGATCCTGGCGCGTGGTTTCGAGGACCACGTAACCGTGACCGTGGCCGATGATGGCCTCGGTTTCGGCCAGGGCACCAGCGGCACCGGCATCGGCCTGAAGAACCTGCGCGAGCGCCTGCGCCTGACCTGCGGCGAGCAGGCCGGCGTGGCGATCGTCGCCAATTTCCCCAGCGGCGTGGCCGCGACCATGACCCTGCCGCAGTCGCACAAGGAGCGCAGCCATGCCGCTTGAAGCCCTGATCGCCGAAGACGAAGAACTGCTGCGGCAGTCATTGCTGGAACAGCTGCGCCGGCTGTGGCCGGAACTGAAGGTGGTGGCCGAATGCGAGGATGGCGCCAGCGCGCTGGAGCAGCTGGCCGAGAAGCAACCGGACATCGCCTTCCTCGATATCCGCATGCCTGGCATCAGTGGCATCGAAGTAGCGCGTTCGCTGTCCGAGCTGAGCCCGCGCACGCAGGTGGTGTTCGTGACCGCCTACGACCAGTACGCCATCGATGCGTTCGAGCAGGGCGCGATGGATTACCTGCTCAAGCCGGTCAGCGACGAGCGCCTGCTGGCCACCCGCGAACGCATCCTGTCGCGGCTGCCATCGACGCGCCAGGACGATGCGGTGCTGGAACGCCTGCTGCAGCGGCTGGGCCCGGCGCAGGGCGCGGCCGAACGCCCGCCGCTGGCTTGGATTACCGCCAGCAATGGCCGCGAGACACAGCTGATCATGCTGGAAGACGTGGCCTACTTCCGCGCCGACAACAAGTACACCACGGTGGTCACCGCCGCAGGCGAGAGCCTGCTGCGCACGCCGCTGCGTGAGCTGCTGGACGTGCTCGACCCGCAGCACTTCCGCCAGATCCACCGCTCGACCATCGTCAACATGAAGGCGGTGGCCGCGGTGAGCCGCGACGATACCGGGCGCGGCGTGCTGCGTCTGCGCGAGCGTGCCGAGACGCTGGTGGTCAGCCAGCCGTTCATGAGCCTGTTCCGCGGCATGTGATCCACGCCGGCGGCTGAAAGAACAATGCCACCGTGATCGCGCACGGTGGCATTGTGGATCCCCCCGCTTTCCCGAAGGGTCAGTAGGCAGGCTGCAACGTCAGGTCGTGGTGATGCTCGTTCTCACCGACATGGTTCAAGCGGCCGACCAGTTCGGAGTGCTGCTTCATGCGCCCGATCTCGGTCATGATGCGGATGTCCTCGTGGCGCAGTTCGCGCTTGGCGGTGACCGCCTGCTTGTAATCCAGCACTTCCGGGTAGTGCTCGGCCAGGTCCAGCGCCTCGGCCACGTGTTCGACACTGTCGGCCTTGGAGCTGATGCGGGCGCGGCTGTTGAACGCCTTCATCCAGCGCTCGAAACCGGCCGTGCGGTCGAACATGTTGGCCATGAACCAGATCACGAACAGGATCGATACCCATGAGCCGAACACGATCACCACACGGGTGAAGGTGATATGGAAGTCGTCGCGCCACAGGTAGTTGGCGATCAGGCCCAGGATCAGCAGCGATGCTGCCTGCCAGCCGACGATCGAGGCGATCAGCCATTGGCACTTGGCCTGTGCCATCACCGCTACTTCATCGCGGATCTGCTGCTCGCTGAGATTGCGCCAGTGCGCGACCTGTTTGTCGAACGGGCTGCTGTAGAGCTCGTTGTCGCGAAGCAGAATTCCCAAACCCTTGAACAAAGCAATCATGGCTGGCTCCTTGTGGAACGTGCGTCGATCAGCATTTGACGGTGTGGCGGGTTCAGTTCTAGCACTTCCAGCGAGCGGTGCAATGGGCGCAATGCCAAGCGGGGCAAGGGTTTTGTCTGAATGGGTGAAGATTGATGCGGCGCAGCATCGGGGCCGCAGCCTGCGACAGGATGTCGCAGGGTGAAACGTGCTGCGGCCGCACATGAAACCGTGGCTGAGTGCGGAGGCTCGCCGCCGGCGTCGTGATCGCCCAGAATCGGGGCCGACCGCGCAAGGCGTGGACCTACTTCCGCCGTTTCTGGACCTGTGATGCCCGCTCTGCTGCAGCGACTGTCCCGCCCCGTCACCGCGCCGATCCGGCGCTGGGTGCTGGAGGCCTTCCCGCGTGGCCAGAGCGGCATCGATTACGACCATCCGCTGGGCGACCCAGGCTGGTTCGGCCCGGACAGCGTGACCTGGCGGCTGCATGCCGAATTCCCCTCGATGCTGGCCGGCGGGTTGTGCGCGCTGATGCTGCAGACCCTGCACCCGCGCGCGCTGGCAGGCGTCTACGACCACTCCAATTTCCGCCAGGACCTGGTGGGTCGGCTGCGCCGCACCACCGCGTTCGTCGCCGGCACCAGCTATGCGCCGCGCGGCGAGGTCGAGGCGCTGGTGAGCAAGGTGCGCCGCATCCATGCGCAGATCCGCGGCCAGACCGCACAGGGCGAGCCATACGCCGCCGATGATCCGCAGTTGCTGACCTGGGTGCACGTGACCGAAGCGTTTGGCTTCCTGCAGGGCTTCCGCCGCTATGGGCGTGAGGTGCCGGAGCCCATCGCCGACTGCTACTACGACGAGTATCGCCGCGTGGCTGAAGCACTGGGCGCGGTGGATGTGCCGCGCAGCGAAGCGGAAGTGGCGGCGTATTTCTGCGCGCGGCAACCGCAGCTGCGGGTGGATGGGCGCTCGCGCGAAGTGCTGGAGGTGTTGTCCGGCGTGCGCTTGCCGGTACCTGTGCCGGGGCTGTCGCGCGAGGTGTTCCTCGGCGCCGGCGCGGCACTGCTGCCGGACTGGGCCGAGGCCATGCTGGAACGCACGGGCCGCCAGCGTGCGCAAGCCGCAGCGTCGGCGAAACTGATGCAGGGCATGGCACCGCTGTTCCGTCGCGCGCTGCCTGATGGCCTGGCCAGCCGCGCCTGCGCGCGCATGGGCGTGCCGGTGGAGATCCTGCGCGGTTGGCCCGACGTGCGTTGGTAGATGCCGACCCTGGTCGGCACGCATTTCGCGCGGTGCCGCAGAAGCGCCAACCAAGGTCGGCGCCTGTCCCCAAATGAAACGGGCGCCTTGCGGCGCCCGTTCCGGTTACATCACCACACCTTGACCCGCTTGTCCGGGGCCAGGTACAGCTTCTGGCCTTCCTTCACTTCGAACGCCGGGTACCAGGCGTCGATGTTGCGCACGGTCAGTGCGCGGAACTGGCCCGGTGCGTGCACATCGGTCAGCAGCGAGTTGCGCAGCGCCTGCTCGCGGCTCTTGCTGCGCCAGGCCTGGGCGAAGCCGAGGAAGAAGCGCTGGTCCGGGGTGAAGCCTTCCAGGGTCTGGCCCGGCTTGCCCTGCAGCGACAGCTGGTAGGCGTCGTAGGCGGTGCCCAGGCCGGCCACGTCGGCGATGTTCTCGCCCAGGGTCAGCCTGCCGTTCACATGCACGCCCGGGAACGGCTCGTAGCTGCTGAACTGCGCGGCCAGCGCGTCGCCGGCGGCGTTGAACTGCTTCAGGTCCTCGGCGGTCCACCAGTTGTGCAGTTTGCCGGTTTCGTCGAACAGCGCACCGGCGTTGTCGAAGCCGTGGCTGATCTCATGGCCGATCACCGCGCCGATCGCACCGTAGTTCACCGCATCGTCGGCAGCGCCGTCGAAGAACGGCGGCTGCAGGATCGCGGCCGGGAACACCAGTCGGTTTTCCAGCGGCACGTTCATCGCATTGATGGTCTGCGGCAGCATCGCCCACTCGCTGTGGTCGACCGGCTTGCCCAGCTTGGCGATGTTGCGCTCGTATTCGAAGCGTTCGGCACGCTGTGCATTGCCCAGCGCGTCATCGCGGCGGATCTCCAGGCCGGTGTAGTCGCGCCACTTCTCCGGGTAGCCCATGCCCACGGTCAGGCCAGCCACCTTCGCCTTGGCATGCGCCTTGGTCTGCGGCGACATCCACGACAGTGCATCGATGCGCTTGGCGAAGGCGGCGATGATGTTCTTCGCCATCTCGTCAGCGCGCTCCTTGGTCTTGGCGTCGAAGTGCTTCTCGACGTAGCGCTTGCCGATGGCCTCGCCGACTGCATGGTTGGCATCGTCCACCGCGCGCTTCCAGCGGTCGCTCTGCTGCGGCGTGCCGCTCAGGGCGGTGCCGTGGAAGGCGAAGCGGGCATCGGCGAACTTCTTCGGCAGGTAGGCGGCGGCGCGGTCCAGCGCGTGGAATGCCAGGTAGTCCTTCCACACCTCCAGCGGCTCGGTGGCCACCAGCCTGGACAGGCCGGCCACGGCCTTGGGCTGCCACACGATGAAGTCCTGCTGCTGGCCCAGCTTGGCCGCCTCCAGGAACGCAGCCCAGTCCATGCCCGGCGCCTTGGCGCTGAAATCGGCCTGGGTCCACGGGTTGGCACCCTTGGTCACGTCGTTGGTTTCTTCCTGGGTGGCGTGCGCCTGCGCGATCTTCGTTTCGAGTGCGAGGATGCGCTGCGCCTTGCCGGCCGGGTCGGCCACACCGGCCAGCTGCAGCATCTGCGCGATGTAGGCCTGGTACTGCTTGCGCAGCTCGGCCATGCGGCCGTCACCGAGGTAGAAGTCGCGGTCGGGCATGCCCAGGCCGCCCTGCACCAGGTAGGGCGCGTTGCGGTCCGGCTGCAGCAGGTCCACCGACACCCACAGGCCGAACAGGCGGTCGGTGTAGAAGTTGGTTGCGTTGAGCAGGTCGACGTCGGCGCGCACGTCGCCGCCGAGGGCACGGGCCAGGCCAGCCTTGTCGGCGATGGCATCGATCGCCTTCAGCTGCGGCTGCACCGGCGCGACGCCGTGCTGCTCGATGCCGGCTTCGTCCATATAGGCGGCGTAGTAGTCGCCGATCAACTTGTCGTCACCGCTGGCCTGGGGGTTGCCGGCGGCGCCTTCGAGGATGGCGCGGGTGTCGGCCAGGGTCTTCTCGGCGATGACATTGAAACTGCCGAAGCGCGAGCGGTCGGCCGGGATCTCGGTGTTCTTCACCCAGGTGCCGTTGGCGAAGCCGAAGAAGTCGTCACCGGCGGCGATGCTGCGGTCCATGCCGCTGGCATCGAAGCCGAAGCTGCCCAGCATCGGCTTGGCGGCCGCAGGGGTGGCATCGGCCGGCGCGGCGGTGCCGGCTGCCGGATCGGCCGGGCGGTCGCAGGCGGCCAGGGACAGGCTGGCAACGATGGCCAGCGCCAGGGTGGGACGGCGCAGCTTGGACATGGACTTCTCTTGCAGCGGGAAAACACCAAGTCTAATCCGCCGCGGGGCGGCTGGCCGCTCCTGCGTGCCGGCTGTGCTGTGCAGCATCTGGCTGAACGGGCGGGCGTGATCTTCACGCCGTCATCGGTGTGGTGCATGCTGGCCGCTGGCGCCCTGCGCGGACACGGGGAGGTGACCATGCGGGGCAGGGTCAGGCGTCAAGAATGGCGTCCGCCGGCCGTTGAGGTCGGGGATGTGGAGGATTCGTTCGCGCATGAAGCCAGCCGACTGCACAAGGACACCCAACCGATGCCCGCGTTGAAACGGGCGTTGGCCCGACCCCTGCGCGCCATCACCTGGGGCGGCGTGCTGCTGGGGGTGCTGCTGGTGGCCGGGTTGACCACGATGCTGGTCAACGACCACCACCGCCGCCTGGAAGCCGCGCAGCGGCAGAGCCGTGCGCTGGCGGTGGGCAGCGAACGCCTGCTGGCGCTGGAACTGCGCAATCTGGAGCGGGCGATGACCGGCATTGCCGGCGATGCCGGCGAGCTGTTCCGCAGCGTGCCGGCGCAGGCACCGGCCTTGCTCGATGCCGCCATCGGTGGCGTGCTGCGCCGCCACGCCGAGCTGCACAGCATCGTGGTGCTCGACCGCCATGGGCGCGCACTGACCGCCGGCAGCGGCGACCTGCAGCTGCCGCTGTGGACCGACCCGCAGCGACGCGGCCTGGGCAGCGCGCTGTACATCGGCCCGCCGCTGCGGGCCAGCGACGGCGGCTGGGTGGTGCCGCTGGCCTTGCCGATGAGCGGTGAGCGCTGGCTGCTGGCGCGGCTGCGCTGTGCCGAACTGCAGCGCATTGCCGGTGGGCTGGATGTGGGCCCGAACGGGCTGGTTTCGATCAGCGATGCCGAAGGCTACATGCTGGCCCGTGTGCCCGATCCGCATGGCACGGTCGGCCGCCGTTACGATCTTCCGCGACGTGACCTGCTGGGCCAGCAGTCCGTGGTCGAACTGGGCAGCCTGGCCGGCGTGGTGGATGGCGTGCCGCGCATCACCACCATCAGCACGCTCGACCGCAGCCCGCTGGCGGTGCAGGTGGGGTTGGCCGACGAGGACGTGCTGGCACCGTGGTGGCCGTACCTGCAGGCGTCGGTGGCGATCGTGCTGGCCTACGTGCTGGTGTTGCTGGTGCTGCTGTATGCGGTGCGCCGCACCACGCGCCGCCAGCAGTCGATGGCCGAGGAACTTAAGGCCGGCCATGCCGAGCTGCGGCTGGCCCACCAGGTCGGGCGGGTCTGCACCTGGTACGTGGACGAAGACGCGGCATTGCTGCGCTGGTCGCCATTGGCGCGCGAAATCTTCGGCGTGCACACCGACGCGCTGCCGGTGGCGGACTTCTTCGCCCGCGTGCACCGCGACGACGCCGCGCGCCTGCAGCAGGCGTTCGACCAGGCCTTCGCCGGTGGTGCGGTGCTGGATGAGGTGTTCCGCCTGGTGCTGCCCGGAGGCGATGTGCGCTGGGTGGGTGCGCGCGGCCAGCGCGTGGAGGTGGCCGACAGCGAGCGGCGCATGATCGGCGCGCTGACCGACCTGAGCGAGCGCTACCAGGCGCGCGAACAGATGAGCCAGGTCGAACGCCGTTTCCGCCTGTTGTTCGACCGCAACCCGGCGCCGTTCTGGGTATTCGATCCGGACACGCTGCGCTTCATCGAAGTCAACGACGCTGCGGTGCGGCAGTACGGCTACAGCCGCGAGGAATTCCTGGCGATGAGCATTCTCGACATCCGCCCGCGCGAAGGCTGGGACGAGGTGAAGGGCGCCATTGCCAGGGCCCGCGTCGGCGAGCTGCAGGACGCGACGGTACGCCTGCATCGGCGCAAGGACGGCAGCGTGTTTGAAGTGCGCGCACATCTGTCCAAGCTCGATTTCGATGGCCAGCCGGCCTGTCTGGTGCTGGCCGAGGACGTCAGCGAACGCCTGGCCTACGAACGCGACCTGGCCTACCAGGCGCGCCACAACCCGGCCACCGGCCTGCTCAATGTGCGCGCGCTGACCGGGCAGCTGGACGAGCGCGATGTCGGCTACACCATCGCCTTCGTGCAGCTGCGCGGCCTGCAGCTGGTGGCCGATACCCTGGGGCGCGAGATCGGGGATGCCGTGCTGCAGTCGATGGCGACCCGGCTCGGTGGGCTGGGTGCCCGCTGCGGCACGCTGGCGTTCCAGCCGGCCGAGGACTTCGTGTTCGCCATCGCCGCCGAGCACGATACCCAGCGCGTGCTCGACGACCTGCTGCAGATCGTGTCGGCACCGATGCGCGGCAAGGATTCGCTGCACCAGTTCGAGCCGCGCGTGGGCGTGGCCGTGCATGTGGCCGGTGATGGCCACAGCGCCGAACAGGTGATCGGCATGGCCGCGCAGGCGGCGCATGCGGCGCGCGCCGAGGGCAACGTGGTGGTGTGGTTCGATGCCGCGGTGACCACACGGCTGGCCGACCGCCTGCGCCTGGCCGGACGTATCCATGCGGCCATCGACAACGAGTTCCAGCTGTACTTCCAGCCGATCCGGCATGCCGGCGACGGCAGCCCGGCGGCGCTGGAAGCACTGCTGCGCTGGCCACAGGCCGACGGCAGCTTCATTCCGCCCAACGAGTTCATCCCGTTGTGTGAGGACACCGGCCTTATCCTGGCCCTGGGCCGCTGGGTGATCCGCGCGGCGGCCAAGGCGCAGCGGCGTCTGGTCGAGGCCGGTTGGGGCGAGCTGCCGATTGCAGTCAATGTCTCGGCCGTGCAGTTCTTCAACAGCGATCTGGTGGCCGAGTTCACCCGCGTCCAGCAGGAGTTCGGCCTGGCCCGTGGTGCGCTGCATGTTGAACTGACCGAGAGCAGCCTGATGCGCAAGCCGGCGCAGGCGATGCAGACCATGCAGCGCCTGCACGAGCAGGGCATCAGCGTGTCGCTGGATGATTTCGGCACCGGTTATTCCAGCATGTCCTACCTGCAGCACCTGCCACTGGACATCCTGAAGATCGACCGCAGCTTCGTCGCCGACGTGGAAACCAATCCGCGCAACGCCTCGATCTGCCGCGCGCTGCTGTCGCTGGGTCACAGCATGGGGCTGACCATCATCGCCGAGGGCGTGGAGACGCCGGGGCAGCTGGACTGGCTGGCTGCGCACGGCTGCGACCAGGTGCAGGGCTACCTGCTGGGACGGCCGGCACCGCTGGAACGGATCATCGACGCGCTGGATGAAGTCCCCGCCTGATCGGGTTTCGTATTTGCCGGCCGCTGGCCGGCAGACGCCAGGCCCGGCTACACCCCCACCTCCACCAGGTGGTCGATGAAACTGCGCACCTTCGGTGCCAGGTGGCTGCGGCTGGTATAGACGGCGAAGATGCCGATCGGCGCGGCTTCCCATTCGGGCAGGATGCGCACCAGCCGGCCATCGGCCAGTGCATCGTGCAACAGGAAATCCGGTTGCAGGATCACCCCCATGCCGGCAATCGCCGCCTCGCGCAGCACATCGCCGTTGTTGGCGTGCAGCAGGCTGCGCACCGCCACTTTCACTTCGCCGCCCGGTCCCTGCAGCGGCCAGTGATCGCCGGCCGACCAGTAGCTGTAGCCCAGGCAGGCGTGCGCTTGCAGGTCCTGCGGGACCTGCGGGGTGCCGTGGGCGGCCAGGTACGACGGCGCGGCACACAGGCTCACCCGGGATTCGCCCAGACGGCGCGCGATCAACGCCGGGCTCGGCTCGCGGGTGATGCGGATGGCCACGTCGTAACCTTCCTCGACCATGTCCACCAGCCGGTCGGACAGCGCCAGATCCAGTTCCACCTGCGGAAAGCGCTGGCGGTAGCCGGCCAGCAATGGCCCCATCCGGGCGATGCCCCAGCTGACCGGTGCATTGATGCGCAGGGTGCCGGAGGGCTCCAGCGCCTGCGCGCCGATACTGGCCTCCAGCGCGTCGAACTCGGCCAGCAGGCGCACGCACTGGGCGTAGTAGGCCGCGCCGGCACTGGTCGGGCTGACCCGGCGCGTGGTGCGGTGGAGCAGGCGGGTGGACAGGCGCTTTTCCAGCGCGGCCACCTGGCGGGTAACGCCGGCGGTGGACATGTCCAGGGCCTGGGCGGCGGCGCTGAAGCCGTTGCGCTCGACCACCGTCACGAACACGCGCATCGCCTCGAGGGTGTCCATTGTTGCGCCTTTTGAAATAAATACGGTCAAACGATCGTATTTATCGGCCGGTGAAGGAGCAATAACCTGTGCCCATTCCTTCCGAGGTGCTTCCCCATGCACACCACGACTGCTCCTGTTTCTTCGCTGGCCCCGTATGGCGCCACCCTGCTGCGCCTGGCCCTGGGCGTGCTTTTCCTGGTGCACGCGCTGACCAAGCTGCTGGTCTTCACCCCGGCCGGAACCGCCGCGTTCTTCGAGTCGATCGGCCTGCCCGGCGTACTCGGCTACCTCACCATCGGCGTGGAGCTGGCCATCACCGCTGCGCTGCTGCTGGGCATCTATGCGCGCTGGGTCGGCCTGGCCGGCGTGCCGCTGCTGCTGGGCACCATCGTTACCGTGCACGGCGCCAATGGCTTCAGCTTCGCCAACGCCGGCGGTGGTTGGGAATATCCGGCCTTCTGGGCACTGGCGCTGGTGGTGCTGTTCCTGGTCGGTGATGGCAAGTGGACCCTGCGTTCGCGCTGATCGCCGCCTGATCCTGCAACTGGAGAATTCCATGTCCCGTCTGCCTTCGCTGTACATCTCGCATGGTTCGCCGATGACCGCCCTGCATCCAGGCCAGGTCGGCGTGCGCCTGGCCGAGCTGGCGCGCGACCTGCCGACCCCGCGTGCCATCGTGATGGCCTCGGCGCACTGGCTGGGCCGGCAGCCGCGGGTCGGCGCGCATTCGCAGCCGCCCACCATCCACGACTTCGGCGGCTTCCCGCGCGCGCTGTTTGAACTGCAGTACCCGGCGCCGGGTGATCCGGCGCTGGCCGAAGAGGTGGCCGGCCGCATCGCTTCCGCCGGCCTGCCGGTGGCGCTCGACCCGCAGCGCGGCCTCGACCACGGCGCGTGGGTGCCGCTGCGCCTGCTGCGCCCGCAGGCCGATATCCCGGTAGTGCCGGTGTCGATCCAGCCACTGCTCGGCCCCGAGCACCAGTTCGCGCTGGGCCGGGCACTGGCGCCGCTGCGCGAGCAGGGCGTGCTGCTGGTCGGTTCGGGCAGCATCACCCACAACCTGCACGACTGGGGCGACTACCAGGATGGCAGGGAAGCACCGTACGTGCGGCCCTTCATCGAGTGGGTGGAACAGCGCCTGGCCGCCGATGACCGCCAGGCCCTGTTCGACTATCGCCGGCAGGCGCCGTTCGCCGAGCGCGCGCATCCAACCGACGAGCACCTGCTGCCGCTGTTCTTCGCGATGGGCGCAGCGGGCGAGGGCGGCTTCGGTGCACGTCGCATCGATGCCGGCATCGATGCCGGCTTCCTGGCCATGGATATGTACCGCTTCGACGGGGCATGAGCCGGGGCTGACGCACGGCCGCGCCCGTTGTCGCGGGTGCGGCCGCGTGTGGTAGTTTTTCCCGGGTTTCCGGCGCTGGCCTTCGAGCCTCTCCCCGCGCGCCGCTTCCTGGAAGAAGCATGCATACCATCGAAGTCGTCCTGGCGATGCTGGTGGCCGTTGTTGCCAGCGGCTACCTGGTTCGCGTCCTGCCGTTCTCGTTACCGCTGCCACTGGTGCAGATCGGTCTGGGCGCGGTGATTGCCGGGGTATTCAACCGTGGCCACGCGCTGGAGCCGGAGGTGTTCTTCCTGCTGTTCCTGCCGCCGCTGCTGTTCCTCGATGGCTGGCGCATTCCCAAACAGGGCCTGTTCCGCGACAAGGGTGCGATCCTCGAGCTGGCGTTTGGCCTGGTGGTGTTCACCGTGATCGGTGCGGGCTTCCTGATCCACTGGCTGATTCCGGTGATGCCGCTGGCGGTGTGCTTCGCGCTGGCGGCGATCGTCTCGCCCACCGACCCGGTGGCGGTCGGTGCGATCGCGTCCAAGGCACCGATCCCCAAGCGCCTGATGCACATCCTGGAAGGCGAATCGCTGCTCAACGATGCATCCGGCCTGGTCTGCTTCCGCTTCGCGGTGGCCGCGGTGATGACCGGCACCTTCTCGCTGGCCACCGCCTCGCTGACCTTCGTGTGGGTGGCGGTGGCCGGCCTGGCGGTGGGCGTGGCGGTCACCCTCGGCGTGTCCACCTTCCAGCGCTGGCTGTGGCGCCGCTTCGGCGAGGAGCCGGGCGCGGCGATGCTGGTCAACCTGCTCATTCCGTTCGCGGCCTATCTGCTGGCCGAAGAAATCCATGCCTCGGGCATCCTCGCCGCGGTCGCCGCCGGCATCGCGATGAGCTACGTGGAGCTGACCGGCCGCGTCTCCGGCAGCATGCGCGTGCAGCGCGCCGGGGTCTGGAACATGCTGCAGTTCAGCTTCAACGGCATCATGTTCGTACTGCTGGGCGAGCAGCTGCCGGGCATCGTCGAACGTGCCACCACCACCATGAACGAAAGCGGCCACCAGAGCGCGTGGTGGCTGCTGGTGTACGTGGTGGTGATCAACCTGGCGCTGATCACCCTGCGCCTGCTGTGGGTGTGGCTGTCGCTGCGCTGGAACCTGCTGCGTGCACGGCGGCGTGGCCTGGAGCGCGGCGAAGCGCCGAACTGGCGCATCGTGGTGGCGACCTCGGTGGCCGGCGTGCGTGGTGCGATCACCCTGGCCGGTGTGTTGACCCTGCCGCTGTTCCTGCCCGACGGCAGTGCCTTCCCGGCGCGCGACCTGGTGATCTTCCTGGCGGCCTCGGTGATCCTGTTCTCGCTGCTGGGCGCCAGCATCGCGCTGCCGCAGCTGCTGAAGGGCCTGCAGCTGCCGGCCGATTCGGGCGAACGCAAGGAAGAGGACCTGGCGCGCCGGCTGTCGTCGAAGGCCGCGCTGGCCGGGGTCGAGCGCATGCGCCAGCAGCTGGTGATGAACCAGAACACCGAGAACGTGCAGCTGTACAACGACGCCGCCTCGCGGGTGAGCCTGCTCTACCAGCGCCACCTGGAGCGCGACAGCGAGGGGCCCGACGTGGACCCGGAGAAGGTGCGGCGCATGGAAATGGGTTACCGCCAGCTGCGCAGCGCCGGCCTCAATGCCGAGCGCGAGGAACTGTTCCGGCTGACCCGGCGCGGGGTGATCTCCGATGAGATCTCGCGGCGCCTGATCCGCAACCTGGACCTGCTGGAGTCGCGCAAGCGCGAATGACCGGTACGCCGACCGGGGTCAGCTCCCTTTCCGCAGGAAAGGGAGCTGACCCCGGGATCCGGTTACTCCGGCTTCTGTTCGAGGAAATACGCCTCGACCTTGCCCTTGACCTTGATGGTCATCGGGTTGCCGCGGCGGTCGCGGGCCTTGCCGGCCTGCACGCGGATCCAGCCTTCGCTGACCGAGTATTCCTCGACATTGTCGCGCTCGACGTCGTTGAACCGCACGCCGACGCCGCGCTCCAGCGCCTGCGCATCATGGAAGGGGCTGGCCGGGTTGATCGCCAGGTGGTCGGGAGGAGTATCGCTCATCGCTTCATTCACAGTGACGGCCACCAAGGCCGGCTTCAGCGGCACAGGATAAACCGTAGAATGCCGGCCTGCCCCAAGGAATGCCGACCATGCCCGACAACAGCGACTATTTCGACTTCGAGGAAGACGCCCACGATTTCGACGAGGACGATTTCGAGGCGCGGGTCTGGAACCTGCTGGTGCTGATCAACCCGGGCGACGAGGAACTGGCCCTGCAGCAGTTCAACCGCTGGCGCGAGCACCTGGCCGAGGACGGGCAGCCGCTGGAAGCGGACAGCGACTGGCTGCCGGCGCTGTTCACGGCCATCGCCTGGCAGTCCGGTTTCGAGGTGGAGCGCGATGACCTGGAATCGCTGCAGTCGGCGGTGAACGAGCTGTCGGCGCGCTTCAACCTGCAGCTGGACTGGGGCGGCGACCTGGACGATGAGGATTTCGCCGCCGATCTGGACGGGGTACAGCTGATGTCCACCGCCTTTGATCGCCTGCGCGAGCACAACTACACGCTGTGGAGCGTGGATGCCGGCAACGGCGGCTTCAGCGGCGTGATGGCGCTGACCCGCGACGACGACGCGATGCTGGCGCTGTGTTCGCTGCTGAACGTGGAAATCCGGCTGGGCAGCGACCCGTTCTGATCGATGATCCGACCCGCCGGGCCATGCCCGGCGAGCACACTACGGCCGGTACTGTGCCCTGGCGTTGGCGATCACCGCTTTGACCAACTCGCGGTCGGTGTGCCGGGAAATCGCCCGTGCACCGAGCGCAACGGCCTGCGCGCGCAGCTCGGCGGTGACATCGTAGTGGGCACCGCTGGCCTTGTTCTGGAAGGCCCGCGGTGGGATGCCGAGCTGCGCCGCCATCGCGTGCAGCTCGGCCAGGGTGTCGGCCATCAGGTGCGCCCAGCGCTGTCCGCGCCAGGCATGCACCGCGTCATCGACGTAGACCGTCACCGCCGCGGCCGGTTCAGGCCTGCGGCTTGCTGTCGCTGTCGGCGGCCGGGGCGGCCTCGGCGTCGGTAGCAGCAGCTTCGGCCGCGTCACCCTTGGCGTCTGCGTCGTCCTCGCCCTCGGCAGCTTCGACGCCTTCGAACTCGGCGACCAGCTTGTCCAGGTATTCGTCAGCGGTCTGGCCGGACTCTTCGGCCAGGGTGTCCAGCAGCTTCTGCAGCAGCTCGGAGTATTCAAGGTTGACCTTGCGGCCTTCCTTCTCCTGCACGTTGGCCAGGTGCTTGAGCATGGCCAGCATCGGCACCGGGTTCTCGGCGTTGCCCATGGTCTGGCCGCCGATGGCCAGCAGCCACTCACGGCCCTGCAGGCCGATGGCCGCGACCACCTGGCCGTCTTCGCTGGTCAGCACGGCATGGTTCTGCACCTGCTGCTGGGCGTTCAGACGGAGGAACGGGCGCTTGCCCTGCTGCTTCTTGCGCTTGTCGCGCTTGGCCTTGGAGTTCTGGGACATGAGGTGGGGTCACCTGGAAACGGAAAGACCGCCATTGTAGCGGCCGCGCGCAGGTGGGGTCAGATCCCTTTCCAGGGGAAGGGGATCTGACCCCGGTTCAGTGCGCCTCACCCTGCGCGGCCTGCACGTCCGGATCGGCGGTGGGCGCCGACAGCCCCACCTGCGGGCCGGCGCCGGCCAGGGCGGCCGCTTCGGCGGCCTGGGTCATCACCACGATGCTGATGCGGCGGTTGATCGGGTTCTGCGGGTCGGCCTTGTCAAACAGCACCGACGAGGACAGGCCGACCACGCGGGTGATCTTGCCGTCGTCCAGGCCGCCGTCGATCAGTGCGCGCCGTGCGGCGTTGGCACGGTCGGCACTCAGCTCCCAGTTGCCGTAGCCGTGTGCGGCCGAATACGCGGTGATGTCGGTGTGGCCGGTCAGGCTGATCCGGTTCGGCACATGGTTCAGGTAATTGGCCAGCTCGTGCAGGATCTGCTGCGTGTACGGCTTCAGCGTGGCACTGCCGAGGTCGAACATCGGCCGGTTCTGCTTGTCCACGATCTGGATGCGCAGGCCTTCCGGGGTCAGGTCCAGCAGCAGCTGGTCCTTGAACGGCTCCAGTGCCTGGCTCTTGCTGATCGCTTCCTGCAGCTCCTTCATCAGCTGCTCCAGCTGCTGCTTGTCGCGCTGCTGCTGGTCCACCGGCTGCGGCACCGCTTCCTTCTGGTTCTGGAAGGGGTCGTTGCTGTTGCCGCGCGAGATGTCGGTGGCACCGCCCAGCTTGATCATCGAGGTACTGGCGCCGCCCGGGCCGGCCATGCCGGGGGCCGGCGTGGCGCTCTGCCCGCTCAACGGGCTGGGGTTGCGGAAGTACTCGGAAATGGCGGCGCGGTCGTTCTTGTTGGTGGTGGCCATCAGCCACAGCACCAGGAAGAAGGCCATCATCGCGGTCACGAAGTCGGCGTAGGCCACCTTCCACGAGCCGCCATGGTGGGCGGCGTGGCCGGCCTTCTTGACCCGGCGGACGATGACGGTGGGCTTGGTCTCGGCCATGGCTTACTTGACCGTCTTCAGGTGCTGCTCGAAATCGGAGAAGGCCGGACGCACGTTCGAGGGCAGCGTCTTGCGGGCGAATTCCAGCGCGATCTTCGGGTTGTAGCCGCGCAGGCAGGCCAGCAGGGCGGTCTTCACTGATTCGTAGATGCGGCTGTCCTGTTCGGCGCGCGCTTCCATCGCCGCCGCCATCGGGCCGACGAAACCGTAGCCCAGCAGGATGCCGAGGAAGGTACCGACCAGCGCACCGGCGACGTGGCCACCGACCTCGACGATGTCGCCACCGATCGAGCCCATGGTGATGACGATGCCCAGCACCGCCGCCACGATGCCGAAACCGGGCAATCCGTCGGCGACCTTGGTCAGCACCTGCGACGGTGCCATGGCCTCGGCGTGGTGCTTTTCCAGCTCCAGTTCCAGCAGCGGCTCCAGCTCGTGCGGCTCGATGTTGCTGCCGATCATCAGGCGCAGGCAGTCGGTGATGAAGTCGATCAGGTGGTGATCGGCCTGCACCTTGGGGTAGTTGCCGAACAGTGCGCTCTCGGCCGGACGCTCGACATGGTCTTCCAGCGCCATGAAGCCTTCGCGGCGGGCCTTGTTGAGCAGTTCGTAGAGCAGGCTGAGCACATCGATGTAGTCCTGCTGCTTGTAGCGCGGGCCCTTGAACACGCCCACCATCGCCTGCAGGGTCTGCTTGACCGTCTTGGCCGGGGTGCCGACCAGGAACGCACCCAGCGCGGCACCGCCGATGATGACCAGCTCATACGGCTGCCACAGCGCCCCCAGGCGGCCATGTGCGCCGAGGTAGCCGCCCAGCACGCTGATGATGACAACCAGGAATCCAACGATGATGAGCATGGCGCAACGCAAGGAGCGGGGATATCTCCTTGTCGGCCCATCACCGGGTTTTCTGAAGAGGGAATTCTGTGAAATCGGTCAGCGGGGTGTTTCAGCCCGCCACGCCGCTTTCGGCGCCGCCACGCTGCAAGGGATCAGGCCAGGACTCGCCGTTGCCGGTGAACGAAAGTGAGACGGAGTTCAGGCAGTGGCGCTCGTAGGTCGGCGGCGGGCCGTCCGGGAACACGTGGCCCAGATGGCTGCCGCAGCGGGCGCAGGTGATCTCGGTGCGGACCATGCCGTGGCTGGTGTCGCGGATCTCGCGCACGTGCGCCGGGTCGAACGGCGCGAAGAAGCTGGGCCAGCCGGTGCCGGAATCGAACTTGGTGCTGGAGCGGAACAGCGGCAGCGCGCATAGCCGGCAGCAGTAGACGCCCTCGCGCTTGTTGTCCAGGAACACGCCGCAGAACGGAGCCTCGGTGCCGTGCTGCAGCAGCACGCGGCGCTCTTCGCTGCTGAGGCCGGCGACCAGCGCCTCGGTCTGGGTGGCAGTGGGGGGCGTCAGGTCGAAAGCGGTCATGGCGGCGCTCCGTGGGGTCGTGGCCTGGGGATGCGGGAAAAGGTGGGGGTACCGGCCCCGGCTTGCAAGTGTGATGGCCGTTCATGGGGGGCACACGCGCACGGGCGCAAGGTGGAGCCGATCCACGCCGGAGCGTGCCATGAAACCGACTCTTTCCCTGATGTTGATCGCCCTGCTGCCGGCGCTTGCGCTGGCCCAGGTGCCCACCGCCGACCCGACCGCCACCCGCAGCAGCACCACCGTGGCGCCCGCGCCGGTGCCACCGCCGCCACAGGCCGCGCGCCCGCAACCGCAGGTGCTGCCCTCGCCACAGCCGGCGCAGCCGATCAAGTCCACCGGCCCGGCCCAGGTTGCGCCGATGGCGGTGCCGAAGCCGGCCGACAAGGTCTACGACCGCAACGGCCGCATCATTCCCGGGGTGCGCCCGGCCGGGCCGAACCGGGTGTTCGACTCGCGCACAGGCCGCTATTACGACAGCGTGCCGCAGGGCGACGGGCAGCAAGTCCGGTAGCGCCGGGCGGTGTAGCTGAACTGCCGAAAACAGCCTGCGGGCGCTCACTGCTTTTTCGCCTGCGGTTAACCGTTCCGGGACCACCGTGGCCGTGCGTCGGCACCCCCGCCGCCGCATGTCCTTCGTCCACTGGATCGCGATCATGAAAAACCAGCAGAACCGTCATCCCGGCAAGGAACCGCAGGGCCGCAACCCGCAGCAACAGCAACAGCAACAGCAGCAGATGGATCAGCAGCAGCCGCACAAGGGCGGCAGGCAGCAGGAGCAGCGTTCGCAGAAGCATCCGCAGCAGCGCTGACGGAATCGGGGTCGGATCCCGTGCAGCGGGCTCTGACCCCACCCCCAGCCGGCTCAATCCGGAATCGGCAGGCTCAGCGTCTCCTTCACCTCTTCCATCACGATGTAGCTCTTCGACTCACGTACATGCGGCAGCGTCAGCAGGGTGCTGCCGAGCAGCTTGCGGTAGGAGGCCATCTCGCTGATCCGTGCCTTGAGCAGGTAATCGAAGTCGCCCGACACCAGGTGGCACTCCAGCACGTTGGGCAGCTTCAGGGCGGCGCGGCGGAATTCCTCGAAGATGTCGCCGGACTTGTAGGCCAGGCTGATTTCCACGAACACCAGCAGGCTGGCCTTCACCGCGGCCGGGTCCAGATGGGCGTGATAGCCGGTGATCACCCCTTCGCGCTCCAGCCGGCGCACGCGCTCGGTGCAGGGGGTGGTTGACAGGCCGACCCGCTCACCCAGCTCGGTGAAGGAGATACGGCCTTCGGCCTGCAGGATGCGCAGGATCTTGCGGTCGATCTTGTCCAGTTCGCGGGTACGGGTGGCCATGGCCGTCAACCTTCGGGAATGAATTGCAGGGGAACATCCTGACGGTGTATCTCAAAACAGGCAAATCAACTGGTATCGGCTGTCTATACTTCCCCAATTATGGTCCCGGCACGCTTCAGTGCAGGGAATGATCGGGTTGGAGAAGTCCCATGCGAGTCCTAGTTCTCGGCAGCGGCGTGATCGGCACCACCAGTGCCTGGTACCTGCGACAGGCCGGGTTTGAAGTCACGGTCATCGACCGCCAGCCCGGCCCGGCGCTGGAGACCAGCTTCGCCAACGCCGGCCAGCTGTCGTTCGGCTACACCTCGCCGTGGGCGGCCCCGGGCGTGCCGAAGAAGGCGATCGGCTGGCTGTTCGAGAAGCACGCGCCACTGGCGATCCGCCCGGGCATGGACCTGGCCCAGTACCGCTGGCTGTGGCAGATGCTGCGCAACTGCACCCACGAGCGCTATGCGATCAACAAGGCGCGCATGGTGCGCATGTCCGAGTACAGCCGCGATTGCCTGAACGAGCTGCGCGCGCAGGTCGGCATCGAGTTCGAAGGCCGCGACCTGGGCACCACCCAGCTGTTCCGCACCCAGCAGCAGCTGGACGCCTCGGCGCAGGACATCGAGATCCTGGCCCAGTACGGCGTGCCGTACCAGGTGCTGGACCGTGCCGGCATCATCCAGGCCGAACCGGCCCTGGCCCACGTCGATGGCCTGGTCGGCGCGCTGCGCCTGCCGCGTGACCAGACCGGCGACTGCCAGCTGTTCACCCGCCGCCTGGCGCAGATGTGCGTGGACGCCGGCGTCGAGTTCCGCTTCGACCAGGACATCACCGGGCTGGAGTTCGACGGCGACCGCATCACCGGTGTGCGCATCGACGGCAAGCTGGAAACCGCCGACCGCTTCGTGGTCGCGCTCGGCAGCTATTCGCCGGCGCTGGTGGCACCGCTGGGCATGCGCCTGCCGGTGTACCCGCTGAAGGGCTACTCGCTGACCCTGCCGATCACCGACCCGGCGATGGCGCCGACCTCGACCATCCTCGATGAGAGCTACAAGGTGGCGGTGACCCGTTTCGACGACCGCATCCGCGTCGGTGGCATGGCCGAAGTGGCCGGCTTCGACCTGTCGTTGTCGCAGCGCCGCCGCGAGACGCTGGAGCTGGTGGTCCGCGACCTGTACCCGAAGGGCGGCGACCTGTCGCGTGCGCAGTTCTGGACCGGCCTGCGCCCGGCCACGCCGGACGGCACGCCAGTGATCGGCGCCACGCCGTTCCGCAACCTGTTCCTCAACACCGGCCATGGCACGCTGGGCTGGACCATGGCCTGCGGTTCGGGCCGCTACCTGGCCGATCTGATGAGCGCACGCCAGCCGCAGATCAGCACCGAAGGCCTGGATATTTTCCGCTATGGCCAGTACGGTCACGCGCCGCAACATGAGAACCGCACATGCGTCCTGCCCGCGCGCTGATTGATCTGGGCGCCCTGCGCAGCAACTACCGGCTCGCCCGCGAACTGGGCGGTGGCAAGGCCCTGGCGATCATCAAGGCCGATGCCTATGGCCACGGCGCGGTGCGCTGCGCACAGGCGCTGGAAGGCGAGGCCGATGGATTCGGCGTGGCCACCATCGAAGAGGCACTGGAGCTGCGCCAGGCCGGCATCGGTGCGCCGATCCTGCTGCTGGAAGGCATCTTCGAGCCCAGCGACATGGCGCTGGTGGCCGAGCACGATTTCTGGTGCGCGGTCGGTTCGCCGTGGCAGCTGGAAGCGCTGGCCGCCTTCGACAGCCCGCGCCCGCTGACGGTGTGGCTGAAGCTGGACAGTGGCATGCACCGCCTTGGCCTGGACGTGGACAGCTTCCGTGCCGCGCATGCGCGCCTGTCAGCGCTGCCGCAGGTCGAGCGCATCGTACTGATGACCCACCTGGCGCGTGCCGACGAGCTGGACAGCGAACGCACCCATGAGCAGGCAGCCACCTTTGCGCGTGCCATCGATGGCCTCGAGGGTGAGACCAGTGTGTGCAATTCGCCGGCGCTGCTGGGCTGGCCGGATGTGCGCAGCGACTGGGTGCGCCCGGGGCTGATGCTGTACGGCGCCAACCCGCTGCCGGACAACAGCGCGCTGACCGAGCGCCTGCGCCCGGTGATGACCATGCAGTCCAAGGTGATTGCCGAGCGCTGGATCGAGCCCGGAGAGCCGGTCGGCTATGGCGCGCGCTTTGTGTCCAAGGTGCGCACCCGCGTGGGCGTGGTTGCGCTGGGCTACGCCGATGGTTATCCGCAGTTCGCGCCGAACGGCACGCCGGTGTTGATCGATGGCCAGCCCGGTGCGCTGATCGGCCGTGTGTCGATGGACATGCTGACCGTGGATCTGACCGCACACCCGCAGGCCGCAGTCGGCAGCGTGGTGGAGCTGTGGGGCACTGCGCCGACATTGGCGGAACTGGCACCACGTTGTGGCGTAAGCGCCTATCAGCTGCCGTGCGCGGTCAAGCGCGTGGCACGCGTCTATCAGGACTGAGAGGTTGCCGGCCAGCGGCCGGCACTACCGGAATCGGAGGGTAGCGCCGGCTGCAGGCCGGCGCCTTGCGTGCGTGCCGACCAAGGCCGACACCTGCCCATGGGCCTACCGCGCCGCGGTGGCCTGCGCTGTCAGCTCGCGCTTCACCCAGTCATCGATCAGGCGCTTCTCGTAGCGCAGCGGGTCGCTGTCACTCCTCAGTCCGAGGTTGTGCAGGTAGCCACTGTCGCTGAGCTTGGCCTCGCCTTCGTCGACGATGCGGCCACTGGCGTCCTTCAGCGTGTACTGCAGCGTGATGCGCGGCGGATAGATGTCGCGCATGACCCTGATATCGCTGCCGCGCGGGCCGTGCCAGGGTTCATAGTCGCCCGCACGCTTGATGTCGACCAGGGTCACATCCAGGGTCTGCCCGGGCTGCAGCGGCTTGGCCGCCGTGTCCTGCACATAGCTGGCCAGCTGCTGCACCCAGTTGCCGCGTTCGGCCTCGAAGCGGTTGGTGCTTTGGCGGATCTCGGTGAAGGTGGCCGGATCATCCCACTTCACGCTGACCGGACCCTTGGACTGCAGCGCGCGCGGTGCATCCGGGGCGGTCACGGTGCGCGGTGCCGCGTGCGCGCCACCAGCCAGAAGAGCGCCCGCCAGCAGCAGGGCAGTTGCACGTGCGAGTTTCATGACGGTCTCCTGCGTCCCGCAACGGGGCGCGACGTTGATCACGGATTCGAGTGTGATCCTGCTGCCAGAGCGCCGCAATGGCCGATTGCGACATGCGCAAGAGCGGTTGCCGCCAATTCATCCTCGTCAAGCATGACTGACGGCGCTTGACGCTGTGAATACGCCCTTTGGAAGATGCTGTGCCTCCAACCCGGCCTGTCCAGACGCCCTTGTCCACTCTGCCGCCCCTCGTGGAGCGCCCACCGATGATGGTGCCGGCGCCCGAACCCGACCTGCATCATGGCGTGCTTGAGCGCATCAACGCCGGTTTCTGTGTGATCCAGGTGCTGTTCGAGGGCGAGCGTGCCGTCGACTACCGTTTCATCGAAGTCAACGACGCCTTCGAACGCCATACCGGGCTGAAGGATGCGCGGGGCCAGCGCATGACTGCGCTGGAGCCGAACCATGAGCAGGACTGGTTCCGGATCTACGGCGACGTGGCCCGCAGCGGCCGCCCGGCCCAGTTCGAGATGGAAGCGCGCGCGCTGGGCCGCTCGTTCTCGGTCGATGCGGTGCGCGTGGGCCGGCCCGGCGAGGACAAGGTCGGCATCCTGTTCTTCGACATCACCGCACGCAAGCAGATGGAAGTGGAACTGGGCGAGAGCGAAGCGCGCTTCAGTGCACTGGCCGACGGCCTGCCGATGCCGGTGTGGGTGCTCGACGAACGTGGCCACGCCCGCTTCGTCAACAGTGCCTTCAGCGAATTCTTTGGTGGCGACGAAACGCGCGTGCCGGAGGATGTATGGCGCGGCCTGGTGCATCCCGATGACGCCTCGGTGTTCGAGTACGAATTGCAGGAGGCGTTGAAGGCGCAGCGTTCGATGCATGCGCTGGTGCGTGCACGCCGTGCCGATGGCCAGTGGCGCTGGCTGGAGATGAACGCGCGCCCGCGCTTTTCGCGCATGGGCCGTTTCATCGGCCTGGCCGGCAGCAGCCCGGACGTGACCGAACGTCGCGAGATCGAACTGGCGCGCGAGGAGCTGCTGCAGTCCGAGCGGGCAGCGCGCAGTGCCGCCGAGAACATGGCGCGGTTGAAAGACGAATTCCTGGCCACGCTGTCGCACGAACTGCGCACGCCGCTGACCACCATCCTGGGATGGAGTGAACTGCTGCTGCAGCGCGTGGACAACACCAGCCCGCTGTTCAAGGGCCTGAATGTGATCGCCAACAGCGCCGCGGCGCAGAAACGCCTGATCTCGGACATGCTCGACCTCAGCAGCATGCTGCTGGGCAAGGTGCAGCTGGAAGTGGAAGTGCTGGACCTGCGCGACCTGCTCGGTGAAGCCATCGGCGCGCAGGAACTGGTGGCCGAAGGCAAGGCGCTGGACGTCACCCTGCAGCTGCCCGAACAGCCCAGCCAGGTGCTGGGCGACGCCACCCGCCTGCAACAGGTGTTCTGGAACCTGCTGTCGAACGCGATCAAGTTCACTCCGGCCGAAGGCCGCATCGATCTGCAGCTGCAGTCCGACGGCAACCACTGGGTGATCACCGTGCGCGACAGCGGCGACGGCATCGCGCCGGAATTCCTCAACCACCTGTTCAGCCGCTTCCGCCAGGCCGATGGCACCACCACCCGCCGCCACGGCGGCCTGGGCCTGGGCCTGGCGATCGTGCAGCAGCTGGTGGAACTGCATGGCGGCACCGTCACGGCTGCCAGCGAGGGCCATGGCCACGGCGCCACCTTTACCGTGCGCCTGCCCAAGCACATCCCGGATGCCGAACGACGGCCGTTGCGTGAAGTGATCAGCGGGCCGATCCTGGAACCGGTGATCGTCGAGCCCTATCCGCTGCGTGGCATGCATGTGCTGGCGGTGGAAGACCAGCCGGAAGTGCTGGAGTACCTGCGGCGCATGCTGGAAGAGCAGGGGGCCAGCGTGTCGGCAGCCAGTTCGGCCGGCGAAGCCCTGGCGCTGCTGGCCGACACCGGCCACCTGCAGTACCACGTGATGCTGACCGACATCGGCATGCCCGGCATGGACGGCTATGGGCTGGTGCGCACGCTGCGCGAGGACATGGGCGTGGATGCGGCTACCCTGCCGGCGGTGGCGGTGACCGCGCTGGCACGTGCCGATGATCGTCGGCGCGCGCTGGCATCGGGCTTCCAGGAACACGTCGCCAAGCCGTACTCGGTGGCACAGCTGGTGTCTGCGGTACGCAAGGTGCAGGTACCGCGCGTCGACAGCGCGCTGCACTGAGCATTCACGGCCGATCGGCGACCCTGTACGCAGGAGGTCGCCGATGTCCCGCTTAGCTCCCCGCATCCATACCGATCCGGCGCAGATCGCGCGCCTGGAAGCCCTGCTGCCACAGCTTGAAGGTGAAACACAGGTGCAGCTGACCCTGCACGATGGCCGCCGCCTGCTCGGTACGGTGGCGGTGAAGCCGACCGTGCAGCAGTACCGCAACGAGGCCGGTGATGAAGGCAGCAACGGCCAGCTGCGCCTGGATGACTACGACACGCCGGTGCAGCAGCACCATGTGTGGCTGGATGAGATCGCCAGCATCGACCGGTTGCCGCCGAAGGCGCCTTGATCGGATGTAGAGCCGAGCCCACGCTCGGCTGCGCCGTCGCCCGAGCATGGGCTCGGGCGCTACAGGCGTGTCAATGCTCGAACAGCGTTGGCGTAGCCTCGAACCGCCGCGCATAGGCGCGTTCCTCGGCCACCCGCGCCACCTCGTCATCGGCCAGGTCCGGTGCACCGTACACCGCATAGGCCACCCTGCCGTCGGCGCCATGGCCGACCTGGTGCAGCCGATAGCGCGAATGGCCGCCGCCGGTGTCCTCCGGGTAATGCACGGGCGGATGGCTGCCTTCCAGGTCCATTTCACTGTTGTCGACCACGCCACCGACGAACAAGGCTCGCATGCAGGTTCTCCTGAGGTTTCCGGGGGAGCCTCTACCCTGAACGTTTCAATGTTGCTGGCACATCAAGGGCCCGTTCGGGTTTCGCAAAACCGGCGCCGGGGCGGGCCCGGCCAAGCCGGTACAATGGACGGCCCTCACGCTTGAAGTACCCGCGCCGATGGCCTCCAGCGACGACGCCCCCCTGCAGACCCTGCTCCTGCCGTTCTCCCAAGGCGCCCTGCGCTGGCCGGAGGGCACGGTGGCCTTCCTGCGCGCCCGCGATGGCTGGCCGCTGCGCGAAGTGGCCGGCAACCGCGAGCTGCACTGCGAACAGAGTTTTGCCCCGTTTGCGCAGCCGCTGCAGCAGGCTGCTGGCTGGACCGTCAGCGGCCAGCTGGACGACGTGGCCGGCAAGGGCCGCTACCCGCTGGTGCTGGTGCTGCCGCCGCGTCAGCGCGAGGAAGCCCGGGCGCTGTTCGCCCGCGCACTGGCGCTGGTGGCCGACGGCGGCCGCATCGTCGCCTGCCAGTCCAACAATGAAGGCGCGCGCTCCGGTGAAGGCGATCTCAAGCAGCTGGCCGGCCTCGGCGGCAGCCTGACCAAGAACCATTGCCGCGTTTACTGGACCGCACCGATGCAGGGCCAGCACGACGTCGACCTGGCCAAGCGCTGGGCCGCCCTGGACGCGGTACGCCCGATCGTCGGCGGGCGCTTCCTCAGCCGCCCGGGCGTGTTCGCCTGGGACCGCATCGACCCGGCGTCGGCGCTGCTGGCCGAGCATCTGCCGGCTGACCTGGCCGGCCGCGCCGCCGACCTCGGTGCCGGCTACGGCTACCTGTCGCGCGAGCTGCTGGAGCGCTGCCCGAAGATCACCGCGCTGGACCTGTACGAGGCCGAGCAGCGTGCCCTGGCGCTGGCCGAACTGAACCTGGCACCGCCGCCGCGCCCGCTGCCGCTGCGCTTCCTGTGGCGTGACGTCACCGCCGGCATCGAGCCGGGCTACGACGTCATCATCAGCAATCCGCCGTTCCATACGCCCTCGCGGGCCGACCGCCCGGACATCGGCCAGCGCTTCATCGCCGTGGCCGCGCAGGCGCTGCGCCCGGGCGGGCGCCTGTATGTGGTGGCCAACCGCCATCTGCCGTACGAGCACACCCTCAACGACAGCTTCGGCGCGGTGCGCGTGGTGGCCGAGCGCGACGGCTTCAAGCTGGTCGAAGCAGTGAAGGGGAAGGGCCGATGAAACTGGTCAAGCACATCGCCAACCTGGGCTATGGCAGCCGCAAGCAGGTGCAGTGGATGTTCCGCGAAGGCCGTGTCACCGACGCCGAGGGTGAAGTGCTGTACGCCGATGACCAGGTGCCGCACGAGGCCATCCGGGTTGATGGTGAGCCGCTTGATCCGCCGGCGGGCCTGTCGATCGCGCTGCACAAGCCGGCCGGCTACACCTGCTCGACCAAGGACACCGGCCGCCTGATCTACGATCTGCTGCCGCCGCGTTTCCGCGACCGCGACCCGGTGCTGTCCACCGTCGGCCGGCTGGATCGGGACACCAGTGGCCTGCTGCTGCTGACCGACGACGGTGGCCTGCTGCACCGGATCATCTCGCCGAAGTCGAAGCTGCCCAAGGTCTATGAAGTGGAACTGGGCGAGGATCTGCGCGGCGACGAAGTGGCGCTGTTCGCCAGCGGTACGCTGATGCTGGAATCGGAGAAGACCCCCCTGCTGCCGGCTGAACTGGAAGTGCTGGACGCGCGTCGTGCGCGCCTGGTGCTGCATGAAGGCCGCTACCATCAGGTACGCCGCATGTTCGCCGCCACCGGCAACCACGTGCAGGCCCTGCATCGCAGCCGCGTGGGCGGCCTGGATCTGCAGGGGCTGGACGAGGGGCAGTGGCGGCAGCTCACGTCCACCGACCTGGATACGCTGTTCGCTCCATGACCGCCATCGCTGCGCTGCCGTTCCTGCCCGCTGCCGTCATCTTCGACATGGACGGCCTGATGATCGACAGCGAGCGGGTCTCGCTGGCCTGCTGGAGCGAGGCCGCCGATGCATTCGGCCTGGGCCTGGATGAGGCGGTGTTCCTGCGCATGGTCGGCCTGGGTGACCGCGATTCACACGCGTTGCTGCGTGCGCAGGGCATCGAGGACAGCGTGATCGAAGCGGTGGCCGCGCATTGCCATGAGCTGTACGAAGCCCGCACCCAGACCGGCCTGCCGCTGCGGCCGGGCATCCTGGCGCTGCTGGAACTGCTGAAGGCGCACGCGATTCCGCGCGCGGTGGCGACCACCACGCGGCAGCCGCGCGCCAACCGCAAGCTGGCCGCGGCCGGCCTGCTGCCGTACTTCGATGCGGTGATCACCAGTGGCGATGTGGCGCGGCCGAAGCCGGCACCGGACATCTATCTGCTGGCCGCACAGCGGCTGGGCCAGGCACCGGAGCGCTGCCTGGCGCTGGAGGATTCACCGGCCGGTACGCGCGCCGCCCTGGCGGCGGGCATGACCGTCATCCAGGTGCCGGACCTGGTGCACCCGGACGAGGAACTGCGCGCGCTGGGTCACCGCATCGTCGGCTCGCTGGTGGACGCGCACGCGCTGCTGCTGCCGCTGCTGCCGAAATAACCGGGGTTGGCAGTCTAGCAAGCTCGACTCCACATTCATGGGTGGGTGCCGACCGTTGGTCGGCACACCTGCCCTCATCACACCCGCCCGAACACCAGTGCCGCGTTGGTGCCACCGAAACCGAAGCTGTTGGACATCACCGTGTCCAGCTTCTGCTCGCGGCTCTCACGCAGGATCGGGAAGCTCTCCACCTTCGGGTCCAACTCGCCGATGTTGGCCGAGCCGGCAACGAAGCCATCGCGCATCATCAGCAGGCAGTAGATCGCCTCGTGCACGCTGGCAGCCCCCAGCGAGTGCCCGGACAACGCCTTGGTCGAAGACAAAGGCGGCACCGCATCGCCGAACACTTCGCGGATCGCGTTGAGCTCGGTGACATCGCCCAGCGGGGTCGAGGTACCGTGGGTGTTGAGGTAGTCCAGCGGACGATCGACGCCCTGCAGTGCCATCTTCATGCAGCGCACCGCACCTTCACCGGACGGCGCCACCATGTCGGCACCGTCGGAGGTGACGCCATAGCCGATCAGCTCGGCATGGATGTGCGCACCGCGTGCAACGGCGTGGTCGTAATCCTCCAGCACCAGCATGCCGCCGCCACCGGCGATGACGAAGCCGTCGCGGTCCTTGTCATAGGGGCGCGAAGCGCTGGCCGGGGTGTCGTTGAAGCTGGTCGACAGCGCGCCCATCGCATCGAACATCACGCTCATCGACCAGTGCAGGTCTTCGCCGCCACCGGCGAACATGATGTCCTGCGCGCCGTGGCGGATCATGTCCGCAGCCGCGCCGATGCAGTGCGCCGAGGTCGCGCAGGCGGCCGACAGCGAGTAGCTGACGCCCTTGATCTGATAGGCGGTGGCCAGGCAGGCCGAGACCGTCGAGCACATCGTGCGCGGCACCATGTACGGGCCGACCTTGCGCACCCCGCGCTCGCGCAGCAGATCAACCGCACCGATCTGCCATTCGCTGGAACCACCGCCGGAGCCGGCGATCAGGCCGGTACGCAGGCTGCTGACCTGCTCGGCGCTGAGCCCGGCATCGGCGATGGCATCGCGCATGGCCAGGTAGGCGAAGGCCGCCGCATCGCTCATGAAGCGCTTCTGCTTGCGGTCGATCAGTGCCTCCAGTTCCAGGTCGACGCGACCACCCACCTGGCTGCGCAGGCCGGCCTCGGCATGATCGGCCAGTGCGGTGATGCCCGAGCGTCCTTCGCGCAGCGCGCTGGAGACGGTATCCAGATCATTGCCGAGGCAGGACGTGATGCCCATGCCGGTGATGACGACGCGACGCATCAGAAGCTCCCGGTTTCGGTGAACAGGCCGACGCGCAGATCGCGCGCGCTGTAGATTTCGCGGTCATCCACGTACATGCGGGCGTCCGACTGGGCCATCACCAGCTTGCGGTTGATGACGCGGCTGATGTCGATCTCGTAGCGCACCAGCTTGGCCTCCGGCAGCACCTGGCCGGTGAACTTCACCTCGCCACAGCCGAGCGCGCGGCCCTTGCCGGGCGCGCCCAGCCAGGTCAGGTAGAAGCCGGTCAGCTGCCACATGGCATCCAGGCCCAGGCAGCCGGGCATCACCGGGTCGCCGATGAAGTGGCAGCCGAAGAACCACAGGTCCGGGCGGATATCCAGTTCGGCGCGTACCATGCCCTTGCCATGCGGTCCGCCGTCCTCGCGGATTTCGGTGATGCGGTCGAACATCAGCATCGGGTCGTTGGGCAAACGGCCGGCAGCGGTGCCGAACAGTTCACCGCGTGCGCTGGCCAGCAGCTGTTCGCGGTTGAACGCGTGGAGACGGGTCATGAAGCACAATCCTGGAAGCGGGGAAACAGGGAAACAAGCGCTCGAGCATGCCCGTGGAAACTGCGCCGATCAAACATTTCAACCGTACGCAACCGTAGTGTTTTCAAGGGAATACGCGCATCCTGTTGATGTGCAACGACCATACTTCGGCGTGTGGCCCGTACCGCCCGCCCCCGCCTCTTCCACCTGACATGACCCGACTGCGCAAGATCATCCACGTCGACATGGACGCGTTCTACGCGTCGGTGGAGCAGCGCGACGATCCCTCGCTGCGCGGCAAGCCGGTGGTGGTGGCCTGGCGCGGCGCGCGTTCAGTGGTCTGCGCGGCGTCGTACGAGGCGCGCGTGTTCGGCGTGCGTTCGGCGATGCCTGCGGTGCGCGCTGAACGCCTGTGCCCGGACGCGATCTTCGTGCCGCCCGACTTCGCACGTTACAAGGCGGTGTCACAGCAGGTACGGGCGATCTTCCTGCGCCATACCGACCTGGTCGAGCCGCTGTCGCTGGACGAGGCCTACCTGGATGTGACCGAACCGAAGAGCGGCATCGAACTGGCCACCGAGATCGCCCGCACCATCCGCGCGCAGATCCGCGAGGAAACGAACCTGACTGCTTCAGCCGGGATTGCACCGAACAAGTTCCTGGCCAAGATCGCCTCGGACTGGCGCAAGCCCGACGGCCAGTTCGTGATTCCGCCGCAGCGCGTGGATGCGTTCCTGGCACCACTGCCGGTGAACCGCGTGCCGGGCGTGGGCAAGGTGATGGAAGGCAAGCTGGCCGCGCGCGGCATCGTCACCTGTGGCGACCTGCGGCAATGGGCACTGATCGATCTGGAAGAGGCCTTCGGCAGCTTCGGCCGCAGCCTGTACAACCGCGCACGCGGCATCGACGAGCGCCCGGTGGAACCGGACCAGCAGGTGCAGTCGATTTCCTCTGAAGATACCTTTGCCGAGGACCTGCTGCTGGAAGATCTGGGCGAAGCCATCGTGCAGCTGGCCGAAAAGACCTGGAAGGCCACCCGCAAGACCGAGCGCATCGGCCACACCGTGGTGCTGAAACTGAAGACCGCGCAGTTCCGGATCCTCACCCGCAGCTTCACCCCGGAGCGCCCGCCGGAATCGATGGAAGAACTGCGCGACATCGCGTTGGCGCTGCGCGCGCGGGTGGACCTGCCGGCCGCGACCCGTTACCGCCTGGTCGGTGTCGGCCTGGGTGGCTTCCGCGAAAAGGAGCCGGTGGTGCAGGGGGAATTGTTCGAGCACGAACCCAACGATTCCCCGCGAAGCTGATCTATGTGTCGACCAAGGTCGACACCCACCAAGAGCAGGCCATGCCATCCAGACAGATTGCGGAGATCTGTCGAAGGCGGGGTGGTCCGGTTGCGGGGGCGTGAGCGCCATGGATGGCGCGACCGAGCCTCCATGGACGGATTCACGGCGTCCCCCGCAACCGGATCCACCTCGCCATCCCACGGATAGCCAGCTGTTGCTGTTGCTTCGGCTGTGGCCGTTGCATTGAGCAGGTGCAGGGCGCAGCCCTGCAAAAGAAAACTCCCTACCTCATGGCCACTGCATCTCGCCCTTGGCCACCTTTGCGCTCAGCTCCAGCGAACTTTCGCCGGCCAGCGTCGGGTAGCGCGCCTGCATCGCCTTCACCAGTGCCGCACTGTCCCTGGCCTTGGCCGTCTCGGCATCGAAGGCACGGATGTAGTCGGCGGTGAAGCGCAGCGCGCTGGCGTCCAGCGCCGCACCGGGTGCGTAGTGCCCCGGCACCACCACCTTCGGCTTCAGTGCCTGCAGGCGTTGCAGCGTCTGCAGCCAGTCGCTGTGCGACTTCGGCGTCTGCGTATCGGCCATCCACACATGCTCACCGGCCACCACCGGAATGCCGCCGACGATCGCACGCAACGAGGGCACCCACAGCACGCTGCGATCCGGAGTCGGGCCGTCCAGACCGATCAGCGGCAGGCGTTGGCCTTCCAGCTGCAGAGCATCGCCGTCGAGCACCTGCGGCAGCACGATGCGTGCGGGTGCATCGGCGCCCATCTTCGGCCCCCAGTAGGCCAGCTTGCCGGCCTGGGTCTGCTGGATGTGGGCGACGGTCTGTGCGGTGGCAACGATGCGCGCCTGCGGGAACGCGTCCTGCACGGTGGCCAGACCGAAGTAGTAGTCCGGATCGCCGTGGCTGATGTAGATCGTGGTCAGCTGCCTGCCGCTGGCGCGGATCAGATCCACCAGCCTGCGCGCATCGCTGGCACCGAACTGCGCATCGACCAGGATCGCGTCGTGGCGGCCCTCGATCAGCACCGAAGACACCGAGAACATCGCCTGCGGGCCGGGATGGAAGGTCTGCAGGTGCAGCTGGGATTTCGCTGCGGTGGCCGGTGCCGGCACCGCCGGGGCGGCCAGCAGCGGAGTGCTGGCGAAACTGGCGGCCAGGGCAAGGGGAAGCAGCAGGGCGGCGGTGCGCATGGGCAATTCCTTGTATCGGATGGGGAGCCGAGCGTGGGCTATGCCGGGCGTCCTTGCCCGGCCCCCTACGGGCCGTCGCAAGCGACGTTGGCAACGGCTCCTGCCGTTGCCTCCGGCTCTACAGGTAGGTAGCGCCGGGCCATGCCCGGCGGACGGCATGATCAATACGCGGCCGTGATGATCTGCTTCGGGTACTGGTGCGCCTCCAGCTCGGCCACGAACGCCGCGCCGTAGTCGGCGTAGCTGATGCGGCTGTGGCCGCTGGCGTCGGCCAGGAAGGCCTTGGGCTGCACGCGGTACTGGCCACGTTCGTCGCCCGGGCCGATTTCAGCGGCCGGCGAGAAGAAGGTCCAGTCCAGGTCGTCCACCGCCTGCAGGCGCTTGAACGCTTCGCGGTGGGCCAGCGCGTACGGCTTGTAGGCCTCAGGGAAGTTCGGGGTATCGACCAGCTGCACGCCCGGCGCGACTTCCAGGCTGCCGGCGCCACCGACCACCACCAGGCGCGGCACACCGGCCTTGCGCGCGGCCGCAGCCAGCTGCGCGGCCACTTCGCCGACGCGGCCGACGTCATCACCCGGGCGCGGGCCGTAGGCGCTGGCCAGCACGTCGTGGCCGGCGATGGCCGCCACCAGGGCGTCCTGGTCATCCAGCGAGGCGATCACCGGATGCGCGCCGGCCAGTTCGGCCGGCAGGTCCTGTGCGCTGCGCACGATGACGGTGAGTTGATGGCCGTGGGCCAGCGCGTGGCGGGCGATCTGGCGGCCGATATTGCCGGTGGAACCAACGAGGGCGATCTTCATGGCAGGACTCCGTGGGGCGGTTTGGGGGGGGTAATGGGGCCACTCTAGGTCGCTGCAGTCGCTCGAAAAACAGCGTATAACGCGCTTGTTTGTTGCAGGAATCGAGCAGATGGACCGATTGACCGCCATGACCGTGTTCGTCGAGGTGGCCGAGCGCGGCAGCCTCACCGCCGCTGCCGAGGTGCTGGACATGTCGCGGGCGATGGTCACCCGCTACCTGGCCGAGGTCGAGGGTTGGCTGGGCGTGCGCCTGCTGCACCGGACCACGCGGCGGATCAGCCTGACCGGTCCCGGCGAAGCGGCACTGGCGCGCTTCCGGCAGATGCTGGCCATCGGCGAGGCGCTGCAGGGCGAACTGGCCAGCGACGATCCCGAGCCGCACGGCACGCTGCGGGTGACGGCCAGCGTGTCGTTCGGACAGAGCCATCTGGCGCGTGCGGTGGCCCGCTTCGTCGCGCGGCATCCGGCGGCGCGCATCGAGCTGCTGCTGGTCGACCGCACGGTCAACCTGGTGGAGGAACGGGTGGACCTGGCGGTGCGCATCGCCCGCCAGATCGACCCGAGCCTGATCGCGCGACGGCTGGCCACCTGCCGCTCGGTGCTGTGCGCGACTCCCGCCTACCTGCAGCTGCACGGTACTCCCACTGCGCCTGAGCATCTGGCCGCGCACAATTGCCTGACCCATCACTACGTGGGCAAGAGCCTGTGGCAGCTGCACCGCGATGGCCGCTCTCTCTCGGTGGCGGTGGGCGGCAACATCAGCGCCAACGAGGCGTCGCTGTTGCTGGAAGCGGTGCGTGCCGGCGCCGGCATCGCCATGTTGCCGACCTACCAGGTGGCGCCGCTGCTGCGCAGTGGCGAGCTGATCGAGCTGTTGCCCGAGTTCAGTCTGGATGAGCTGGGCATTCATGCGGTGTACGCATCGCGGCGCCAGCAGCCCGTTATCATGCGGCGATTCCTGGACTTCCTGGCCGAATGCTTCGCCAGCCCGTCCTTCCAGGATCTGGATTGGCGCCCACCGGGCAAGGAGAACGCATGAACCATGGACAGGCCCTGATCGACCACAACCGTGTTGCCTGGGACCGCCAGGCCAGCGAGGTGCGCGAATGGTCGCGCCCCGTGGACAGTGCCACCGTCGCCGCCGCCCGCGAAGGTCGATGGCAGGTGCACCTGACCCCGCACGCGCTGCCGCTGGACTGGCTGGGTGATGTGCGCGGCCGCCGCATCCTGTGCCTGGCCTCGGGCGGCGGCCAGCAGGCGCCGGTACTGGCGGCGGCCGGTGCCGAGGTCACCGTGTTCGACCTTTCCGATGGGCAGCTGGAACAGGACCGTGCGGTGGCCGCGCGCGATGGCCTGCAGCTGCGCACCGTGCAGGGCGACATGCGCGATCTGCACGCCTTCGCCAGCGGCAGCTTCGACGTGGTGTTCCAGCCGATCTCCAATCTGTACGTGCCCGACGTGCGCCCGGTGTGGAACGAGTGCCACCGCGTGCTGGCCCGCGATGGCCTGTTGATGGCCAGCTTCTACAACCCGGTGCTGTTTGTCGGTGCACGCGATCCGCAGCTGGATGCGCAGGGCCTGATCCGGCCGCAGTACGCCATTCCCTACTCGGATCTGGAAGACCTGGCGCCGGCCGAGCGCGAAGCGAAACTGGCCCGTGGCGACGCATTGACCTTCGGCCACAGCCTGACCGAACTGCTCGGCGGCCAGCTCGATGCCGGCTTCGTCATCGATCGCTTCCTGGAAGACTGGCAGCCGCAGCCACGCTTCCTCATCGATCGCTATCTGCCCACCTTCCTGGCCACGCGCGCGCGCCGCATCGGTTGAGGCCGGTCCGGCAGGAAAACCGGCGGCGTACAATGCACGGCTCCACGTCGTGCAGGTGCCGTCCCTTGTCGTATCCCTATCCGCTGGTTGTGTTCGACCTTGATGGCACGCTGGTGGACAGCGCCGCCGATATCGCTGAAGCGCTGAACCGCACGCTGGAGCAGATCGGCATGGCGCGCGTGCCCGAGTCCACCGTGCTGGGCTGGATCGGCGACGGCGTGGGCCGGCTGGTTGAACAGGCCATGCAGGCGGCCGGCCGCAAGGTCGATCTGGCAGCCGTGATGCCGGTGTTCATGGTGCATTACCGCGACTGCCTGCTGCGCAGCCCGCAGCTGTTCGAAGGGGTGACCGGGGCGCTGGCGCAGCTGCGTGCCCGCGACGTGCCGCTGGCGATCTGCACCAACAAGCCCGAAGCCCTGGTGCCGCCACTGCTGCAGCACCTGGGCATCGCCGATGCGTTCGCGCTGGTGCTGGGCGGTGATTCGCTGCCACAGCGCAAGCCCAGCGGCGAGCCGCTGCGCCACATTGCCGCCCATTTCGGGCTGCCGGTGGAGGATTGCCTGATGGTCGGTGACTCGCTCACCGATTACCGCGCCGCCGAAGATGCCGGCATGCCGATCGCACTGGTGCGCTACGGCTATCCGCGCGGCCTGGATCTGGCCACCGCGCATGCGGTGGCGGTGATCGATGACCTGCGCGAACTGCCGGGGTTGCAGCGTTGATTCAACGGACAACGCCGGTCGTCGGGCGGTAACCCGGGCCAACCCAATGGGTAGCGCCGGCCGCTGGCCGGCACCCCGCAATGCGCTGCCGAAGGTCATGATGTTGCCGGCCAGCGGCCGGCACTACCTCGGCTGGTAACGCACGCTCAGCTGGTACTCGCGGCCGGGCTGGTTGAACCACGCCACCGTCTCGTACCTGCGGTCGAACACGTTGGCCGCGCGCGCCAGCAGCGACCACGATGGCGTCAATGCGTACTCGGCGCGCAGGTCCAGCGTGCCGTAGCCGCCGACCTTCACCGTGTTGGCGGCATCGTCATAGCGCTTGCCGGCACCCTGCACGGTCGCCCCGGCGCGGAAATCACCGAAGCGACGGTCGATGTCCAGGCGAGCGGTCTGCTGCGCGCGGCGCGGCAGCCAGTTGTCGAACTGGGCACTGTCCCCGGTGCGGTTGCGCGGGTCGGTGTAGCTCAGCTGCGCAGTGATGTCGAAGCCGGCCAGCAGCGCGCCACCGGTCAGTTCGGCGCCGCGGATGCGCGCCTTCTCCACCTGTTGCATCCGGAACGTCGCGGCATCGTAGGTGATCAGGTCGTCGATACGCGTTTCGTACACGTCCAGGCCCCAGTGCCAGCCCTGGCCCTGCTGCGAAACGCCCAGATTGGCGCTTTTGGACTTCTCCGGATCCAGGGTCGGCACGCCGCTCCATGGGTCGTACAGGTCGCTGAAGGTCGGTGCCTTGAAGGCGGTGCCGTAGCTGGCGTTGAGGCGCAGGCCGTGGCCCAGCTCCATCGCCCAGCCGACGCTGCCGGTGGCGTGGTTGCCGAACTGCTGGTTGTCGTCGTTACGCGCGCTGGCCTGCAGCTGGTGGCGGCCGAAGCGGCCCTGGTACTGCACGAACACGCCGGTGTTGCGGCGGCTGTCGACGAGGTAACCGGCGCTGCTGCCGTCCAGGTTGTCTTCGCTCCAGTCGACGCCGGCGCTCAGCAGCTGGCCCTCGGCCACGCCGAAATCACCCTGCAGCGAAGCGCTGTCGCGGTGGGTCTGCGCGCTGCCACGCACATCGAAGGCGCCGAAGTTGTTCGATTCGTTGTCGCTGCGTCCGACGTTGGCGGTGACGGCCACGCGCTCGGACGGGGTGTAGCGCACCTTGCCGGCCAGCACCTGCTGGCGGGTTTCGGAGTAGTTGTAGTAGCCGTCGTAATGGTTCTTGCCATCGGCGCGCAACGCGCTGCCTTCCACGTTCCACTGCTCGTTGAAGGTATAGCCGCCGCGCAGGCTCTTGGACAGGTTGCGGTAGCCGTCGCGGTCAGGCTCGTCGGCGAAGCAGCCGGTGAACAGCGTGGCCGAGCCACGGCAGGCATCGATGCCATCGGAATGCTGGTAGGCGATGTCGGCGCCGAACCAGCCGCGCTCGGTGCCGCCGCCGATGCCACCGCTGGCCTCGCGCAGGCCGTTGCTGCCGCCACCGAGCTGGAAGTGCGGGGCGAAGTCACCCTGGTTGCGACGGGTGAAGATCTGGATCACGCCACCGATGGCATCGGCGCCGTACAGACTCGACTGCGGACCACGGACGATTTCCACGCGCTCGATCTGCGCCAGCGGCAGGTCCTGGTACATGGCCAGGCCGAGGTCGGCGCTGTTGATGCGCACGCCATCGACCAGCACCACGGTGTGGCCGGAGTTGGTGCCACGCAGGAACAGCGAACTCTGCTTGCCGAGGCCGCCGGCGTTGGTCAGGTTGATGCCGGCACGGCCGCGCAGCAGCTCCTGCAGCGAAGTGGCCTGGCTGGATTCGATCTGCGCACGGTCGATCACCTGCGCTGGCGCGATGCTGTCCTGCAGGGCGATCGGGGTGCGGGTGGCAGTGACCAGGATCTGGTCAAGCGCGGTGGTGTCCTGGTTGGCATGGGCCAGCGCGGGCAGGGCGGCCAGCACGGCCAGGGACAGCATTCGGGACTGCAGCTTCATGGGGGGACTCCAGGTGCCACGCACGCCCGCGTGGCGAAGGGGAGGAGCCGCGAAGGCAGGCACGCGCCGATGCCCGCAGGCTGCAGGCATCTGGCGCCATGCCCACCGCATCGCGACCTGAGGCTTCCGGGCCGGTCTCCGGGCTCGCCGCCGGGTGGCGCGAGGCCACCGTCCAGGCGCCTTCCCGTGCGCGCGGCACAGTGGCGTATTGCCTGGAACTGACGTGCTTACCGTTGCGGGGGCAGCGCCGGCATGGCGCGGAATCGCGCGTCACCGGCTTCCCGTTTCAACCTGCCGGCCGAAGCCGCAGGTCACCTGGAAGTGCGCGCAGTCTAAGTCATTGCCTGCCGCGGGCGTTAGAGTAGTGGCCTCTTCAGGTTCGTGCGAGTGGCCATGGTTGCGAAGGATCGCCTGCAGTTTCTCGATGCCCTGCGTGGGCTGGCGGCGGTGTACGTGGTGCTGTACCACGTACAGTCGATGCCGGCACCGGCCCTGCCGGTAGCGGCGGCCTGGCTGCCGGCCGTGCACATGGGGGCCACCGGCGTTGCGCTGTTCTTCGTCATCAGTGCGTTTTCCCTGTGTTACACCATGCCCCGGCACCAGGTCAGCGGCCGGCCGCTGCTGAGCTTCTATCTGCATCGATTCCTTCGCATCGCGCCGCTGTTCTATGTGCTGTTGATGTTCTCCCTGTTCCGCGATGGTCGCGGCGACCATGCCGGCCATTCATGGGGGGAGATCGCGGCCAACCTGTCCTTCACCTTCAACCTGTTCCCGGGATGGGAAGCGGGCATCGTGTGGGCCAGTTGGGCGGTGGGCGTGGAGATGCTGTTCTACGCCATCTTTCCCGCGCTCTACGTGCTGGTCGGCAAGGCGCGCAGCGCCTGGGCCCTGCTGATCGGGTTGCTGGCGCTGGTGGCGTTGGCCTGGATGGGCGTGCTGGGCCCGCGCCTCCAGGCCTCGCTGGGTGACTACGGTTGGCTGCGCCATGCCCCCGTCTTCGCGATGGGGCTGGTGGGCTTCCATGCCTTTGCTGCACTGGCGCGGTTGCCGGCACCGCGCGCGCGGCGCTGGGCACAGGGGTTGAACCTGGCCGGTGTGCTGTTGTTGCTGCTGGCCGCGTCCTCAGCCGCTTGGGCTGCCGCCGGCCCTTGGCAGTGGCAGTTGTCGGGGCTGGGCTACCTGTGCCTGCTGCTGGGCTTCTCGCAGTGCCCGCCGCGTTGGCTGGTGAACCGCTTTTCCGCCTGGCTGGGCACGGTGAGCTATTCGCTCTATCTCGGGCATCCGATCGTCATCGCGGTGCTCGGTCCGGTGTTCGCGCGGGTGCTTGCCGTCCAGGGCGGCAGTGTCGGTTACCTGCTGTGCGCGGCGGTGACGCTGCTGGTGGTACTGCCGCTGGCTGCACTCGGCCATCGCTTCGTCGAAGCCCCGATGATCCGTCTCGGCAAACGGCTGATGTCGCCCGCCACGCCGGTGCGCAGCGCCGTTGCAGGTGGGCAGGCAGAGGGCGGCGCACGCTAGAATGATGCGCCCCGTCGCGGGGCATCCGTTCTGGAAGTGTTGCCGATGATTCTGTTCCAACCGCTACCGATCCCCGCCGCTGGCCTGTCCGAGGCGCTGCTGCGCCGGCAGGTACAGACCGGCCGGCAGCGATGATTCTCGATCTGGTCCGCCACGCGGGCAACGGCCGTGATGAATACCTCGATGGCCGCAGCGATCCGCCGCAGCTGGCGCGCCTGCCGCAGGAACTGGTGGAGGCTTACGCCGGGCAGGAATGGCAGCGGGTGATCAGTTCGCCGCGCCTGCGTTCGCTGCATACGGCGATGGCGCTGGCCACCCCGCGCGGACTGGATGTGGACGCAGACGAGGAATGGGAGGAGCTGGATTTCGGCGATTGGGACGGGCAGTCGCTGTTCGACCTGCCGGAGGACGCGCTGGCAGCCTTCCACGCCGATCCGCATGCGTTCCCGCCGCCCAACGGTGAAAGCTGGGGCCACTTCGAACGGCGCATCGCGCGCGCGCTCGACCGGCTGCTGGACGAGGAGGAGCCGCTACCGACTCTGGTGGTCAGTCACGGTGGGCCGCTGCGCATGGTGCTGTCGCAGGTCTGCGGTCTGCCGATGTCGCTGTGCTGGGCCTTGCGCATCGACCACGGTACCCGTCTGCGGGTGTGGCTGGAGCGTGGTGAGGTGGGCCTGGTAGGCGAACTGCTGGAGCTGCAGCAGCCGTAACCCTGTTGGTGCTTCGGCCGTCCATAGAGTCGAGCTTGCTCGACTCTACAGGCGCGCGCCTCAATCCTCGTCGGCGTCGTCCGCTGCGCTGTCCTCAGCGTCACCGTCGTCATCGAAGCGCTGCTCATGCACCGGACCTGAGGCCGGGCCGGCCGCCTTCAGCGGATGTGCGGCGATGCGTGCTTCGTAGTCCTGCACCAGCGCTTGACGCTGCGGCTCGCTCAGTTCCTGCCAGTGGCACTCCAGCAAGGCTCCTTCCAGCGAGTACAGCAGGTTCAGGCTGGGCTTGAAGCCGGCCCGCTTGACCTTGACGAACGCACCGACTGCACCGATCGCGGCCAGGTCCTCGCGGCTGCGCAGGCCGACCTGGCGCAGCCAGGCTGCACTTTTCGGGCCGATGTTGCGCAGCTTCGGTGCGCTCATCCCAGCGCCTCGACGAACACGCGCGCGATGGCTTCCAGCCCGGCTTGGTCGTCGGCATCGAAGCGGCCGACCTTGGGGCTGTCGATGTCGAACACGCCGATCAGCTCATCGCCGCGCAGCAGCGGCACCACCAGTTCCGAACGCGAGGCCGAATCGCAGGCGATATGGCCGGGGAAGGCATCGACGTCCTCCACGCGCTGGGTCACGCGCTGGCTGGCAGCGGCGCCACACACACCCTTGTCCAGCGGAATGCGCACGCAGGCCGGCAGGCCCTGGAAGGGGCCGACCACCAGTTCCCTGCCGTCGTACAGATAGAAGCCCACCCAGTTCAGATCGGGCAGGGCGTGATAGACCAGCGCGGAGAGATTGGCCGCATTGGCGATGCGGTCGGACTCACCGTAGACCAGGCCACGGGCCTGCTCCAGCAGCTGGGCGTATTGTTCCGGCTTGCTGCCGGTCAGCGAGGCATTGGCGAACATGCGTGCAGTCTAGCAAGCGCACCGGGCCGGCGATAATGAACGCTCTGTTGCCCTGTTGGAGCCTGTCGATGCCGTTGCCCGCCACCCTGCCGCCCGCGCTGTTCGTGACCGGCACCGATACCGAGATCGGCAAGACCGCCACCAGCACAGCGCTGCTGCATGCGCTGCGCCGGCGCGGCCTGCGTGCCGTTGGCATGAAGCCGGTGGCCAGCGGCAGCGAAGACCGGGGGCAGGGCCTGCGCAACGGGGATGCGCTGGCGCTGCAGGCAGCCAGCTGGCCGGTACCGGACTATGCCGACCTCAACCCCTATGCGCTGCGGCAGCCGCTGGCCCCGGAACTGGCGGCCGCCGAGGACGGCGTGCAGGTGCAGCTGGCACCGATCGTGGCCGCCTTCGAACGCCTGCGCGCGCAGGCCGACATCGTGGTGGTGGAGGGCGTGGGCGGCTGGCTGGCGCCGGTCTCGGCCACGCTGGATCAGCTCGATCTGGTGCGTGCGCTGCAGCTGCCGGTGCTGCTGGTGGTGGGCATGCGCCTGGGCTGCGTCAACCACGCGCGGCTGACCGCGCAATCGCTGCAGGCCAGCGGCGTGGAATGCCTGGGCTGGATCGGCAACCACATCGACCCGGCCATGCAGCGCCAGGACGAGAACATCGCCACGTTGCAGCAGCGCCTGCCGATGCCGTGCTGGGGCCGCCTGCCGCATCTGCCGGGGGCGGATGGCGAAGCGCTGAGCGCGCACCTGCTTGGCGACCTGGGGTAGTGCCGGCTGCTGGCCGGCAGTGCAGTTGCCGGCCAGCGGCCGGCACTACCGTGTTGCAGCCGCCAGCTCGCACGCCATCGCACCCAGTCGCTCCACCGCGCCAACGAAGCGCGCGTCCAGCGTCTGGCAGCACGACAGGCGCAGGGCATGGCGGTAGCGCGCGCCGCGCGAATACACCTGGCCGGGCATGAACACGATGTCCTCCACCAGCGCACGCTCGAACAGCTGGCGGGTATCCACGCCGGGTAGTTCCAGCCACAACAGGAACCCCCCCTGCGGTTCGGTGGCACGGGTGCCTGCCGGGAAGTGCTCGGCCACCAGCTGGCGCAGCCGTCCGACCTGTTCGCGATACAGGCGGCGCATGCGGTGCAGGTGGTGCTCGTAGCTGCCCGCTTCCAGATACGCAGCCACCGCGTCACCCAGCAGCTGCGGCTCGCCGCCGGTGGACTGGAACTTCAGCAATGCGATGCGCTCGGCGAAGCGGCCGCCATCGAGCCAGCCGATGCGGTAGTCCGGCGCCAGCGTCTTGGAAAAGCCACCGACCACCATCACCCAGCCGTCGCGATCGAAGGCCTTCAGCAGCGGTGCCGGTGGCTCGCAGAACTGCAGCTCGGCATACACCGCATCTTCGATCAGCGGCAGCTGGCGCGCGTTGACCAGCTCGGCCAGGCGCTGCTTGGCGGCCATCGGCATGGTGCAGCCCAACGGGTTGTGCACCGTCGGCATCACCACCAGCGCCGCCAGCGGTGTGTGCTCCAGCAGGGCCTCCAGTGCGTCCACCTCCAGGCCGTGTTGTGGATGGGTCGGTAGTTCGATGGCCTGCAGGCCCAGCGTGGCCAGCAGCGGGTACAGGTTGAAGTACGACGGCGCTTCGATGCCCACCGCATCACCCGGCTGGGTGACCGCACGCAGTGCCAGCTGCAGGGCCTCCATCGCGCCATGGGTGAGCAGCAGACGCTCGCTGTGGGTGTGCAGGCCCATGCGCGGGCCGCGCCGTACGATCTGCGCCAGCAACCGTGGTGATCCATTCGGACGCGCATAGGTCTCCACCGTCTGCTGGCCATGGCGCAGCACCTGCGCGGTGTGCTTGACCAGCTGCGCACCGGGATAGAACTGGCGACCGCGTGGGCCGGCGAAGGCCAGGTCGATCACACCGGGGCTCCGTTGCGCTTCCAGTACTCGGGCCATCAGCACCTGCTGCAGCGGCGCGGTCGGTGCCGAGGGCACATCGCGCAGCGAGCGATCCGGCACTGACAGCCGCGGCGCCACCTCGAAGCCGGCCTTGGGCCGCGGAATCACCAGGCCGGCATCCTCCAGCTGGCGATAGGCGGCAATCACGGTGTTCAGGCTGAGCTGCCGCTGCGAGGCCATCTGCCGCAACGACGGCAGGCGGCTGCCTACGGGCAGGCGGCCACCGTGGATGGCCTCGGCCAGTTCATCGGACAGCCGCTGGTAGCGGGGAGGGATCATCGCGCTGTGGTCATCTGTATCCATCGAATGTCCCGTCATCTGGAGCTGTACCCATGATGACGGCGAGCCTAGCATGCTGTTGTCGGCCAGGCCTGATCGGTGCCTGGGCGATACTTTCCATGCGCACGGCTGGATGGCCGTGCGCTTTTTTTCGTTGCGTGTAGAGCCGAGCCCATGCTCGGCTGCTCTTCCCTCAGCGGCAGCCGAGCGTGGGCTCGGCTCTACAGAGCAGCACCCCCGAGCGCCGGCGGCCCCAGCGGAAATGCCGGTTACCGCATCGGCACCAGCACCGCATCGCGCCGGTACAGCGCCGGGAACTGCCTGCCCAGCGCCGCCAGCTTGGGCGCGTCGTAATAGCGGATGTAGGCCGCCTGCGGGTAGTTGCTCAGGTAGTTCTGGTGGTAGCTCTCGGCCGGGTAGAAGCGCTGGCCGCTGACCAGCTGGGTGACGATCGGCGCGGAAAAACTGCCGGCCTGGCCGAGCTGGGCGATGTAGGCACGGCTGGCCGCCTGCTGGCGGGCGTCGTCGCTGAAGATGGCCGAGCGGTACTGGCTGCCGTGGTCCGGGCCCTGGCGGTTGAGCTGGGTCGGGTCATGGGCCACCGCGAAGAACACCTGCATCAGTTGCCCGTAGCTCACCTGGCGCGGGTCGTAGTCGATCTTCACCGCTTCGGCGTGGCCGGTCTGGCCACTGCTGACCCGTTCGTACCGCGCGTTGGCAGCGCTGCCGCCGATATAGCCGGACACCGCATTGCTCACACCCTTGACGTGCTGGAACACGCCCTGCACGCCCCAGAAGCAGCCGCCGGCAAACACCACGCTGGCATGAGTGGCGTCATCGCCGAACGCAGCATCGCCGGTGGGCGCCGGCAGTGCCTTGACCTGCGCGCTGGGCTCGACCGGGGCCGCGATCGCGCCGTGATCGACCAGCAGCACTGCAGCGATCAGCGCAGTGGCGACCAGCCCGGCAACACCTGCGGCGACGCCCTGTTCAAAGGAGAGTTTCATCGTGTCCTCCTGGTTCAACCGAAGGTGAAGGCATAGGCCTGTACGCCCGCATCGAGGAACTCGATCTCGAAGCGGTGCGGGCCGACCGTGCCGCGCTGGCGCACCAGCTGGTACAGGCGGTGTTCGTCGACCACGCCACTGCCGTCGGCGCCCACATCGCTGCCGGCGTCAGTGGCCGGCAGCGGCTTGCCATCGAGCAGCACGCGGAAGCGCACCGGCTTTCCTTCCTGGCTCGGCGCCAGCACCAGGTGCAGGTCGCGCGCATGGAACTGGAAGGCGATACGGCCGCCGGCCTGTTGCAGCTGTGCCGCCTCGTCGGTGACCGTCCAGTGGCCGGACAGTCCCCACTGGTTCAGCGCCAGCGCAGTGGGCAGCGAGTAGTCGAAGGCGGTATCGGCACGCTGTCCACCGGGCGAGGCGAACTGCTCGGCGCGGGCGTGGCCCAGGTAGGTCTCCGGCGAACGCAGGTTGCCCATGTCGGCCTGCGCGGCCACGCCCTTCAGCTCGGCAGCGGCGGGATCGGCCGGTGGCGGCAGATTCGTCTGGCCGGCCTCGGCCAGCAGGCGGCGGATCACCTGTTCCGAACGCGCGTAGTTGCCTTCACCGAACTGGTGGCCACGGATGTTGCCCTGGGCATCGACGAAGTACTGCGCTGGCCAGTAGCGGTTGTTGAACGCGCGCCAGATCGTGTACTGGTTGTCCAGCGCCACCGGGTAGGCGACCTTCAACTGCTCAACCGCCTTCATCACGTTGCGTGGGTCACGTTCGAAAGCGAACTCCGGGGTGTGCACGCCGATCACCACCAGGCCGTGGTCGCGGTAGCGGCGCTCCCATTCGTGCACGAACGGCATCGCGCGCAGGCAGTTGATGCAGGAGTATGTCCAGAAATCGACCAGTACTACCTTGCCGCGCAGCTGCTGGGCGCTCAGCGGCGGGCTGTTGAGCCAGCCGGTGGCACCGTCCAGCGCGGGCAGGGTGCCTTCCACCGGCAGCGGTGCATCGGCAGCGGCGTTGGCACCGGCCATCATCATCATCGGCGGTGCCGCCGGCTGCGCGCCGGGCACCGCATCGAGCAGGCCCTGTTCGATGCGCGCGGTGCTGAGCGTGGACAGGCGGGTCAGCAGGCCGGTATCCCAGCCCAGACCGATCGCCACCACCGCCAGCAGCGCGGCCACGCCCAACATCTTGCGCAGCACGTCACCCAGGCCGAGGCGTGCCTGCAGGGCGCGGAACACGCGGCCGCCCACCCAGACCGCCAAGGCCAGTGCGGTAATGGCCCCCAGCGCGTAGGCCAGCAGCAGCGTGCTGGTGCCGGCGCTGGCGCCGTGCAGGGCCGCGCCGGTCAGCACCAGACCAAGGATCGGCCCAGCGCAGGGCGCCCACAGCAGGCCGGTGGCGATGCCGATCAGCAGCGAGGTCCACGCCCCGCCACGGCCGGCGGCATCAGCGGCATCGGCGCGCGCACTCAGCCGCGCACCCACGCGCTGGAACGGCGCCAGCAGATGGTCGGCCAGCCGCGGCCACAGCAAGGCCAGCGCGAACAGCGCCATCAGCAGCAGGGCGATCCAGCGTCCGATCTGGTTGGCCTGTGCCACCCATTGGCTGCCCACCGCGGCCAGGCTGGCAACCACGGTGAAGGTGAGTGCCATGCCCAGCAGCAGCGGCAGCGTGCTGCGCAGGAAGGGGCGGTCGGCGCGTGCGAACACGAACGGCAGCACCGGCAGGATGCATGGGCTGAGCAGGGTCAGTGCGCCCCCCAGGTAGGCAAGCAGCAACAGCAGCATCGTCAGGCTCCGGAAACAGGGGAAGAACCGACCGGCACGCGCCAGCCGTCGGCAGCGCCATCACCGGCGCCGGGAACAAACACCATGGCCGCACCGTTCATGCAGTAGCGCAGCCCGGTCGGGCGCGGGCCATCGTTGAAGACGTGGCCGAGATGGCCGCCACAGCGCCGGCAGTGCACTTCCACCCGCAGCATGCCGAAGGTGACGTCGCGGTCCTCGCCGATTGCGTTGTGCAGCGGTGCCCAGAAGCTGGGCCAGCCGGTACCGCTCTCGAACTTGGTGGAGGAGGAGAACAGCGGCAGCGCGCAGCCGGCGCAGGCGAAGGTGCCCTGCCGGTGTTCCTTGTTGAGCGGGCTGCTCCAGGGCCGTTCGGTGGCCTGCTGGCGCAGCACCGCGTACTGCGCCGGGGTCAGCTGCTGGCGCCATTGCGCATCGCTGTGCATGACCTCGAACTGCCGCGCTGGACGGGTCTCGGCGGCGGCCGGTGCGGCACGGCTGCAGGCGCCCAGTCCGAACAGGCCGGCGGCGGTGGCGACACCGCCCAGGCCCAGCAGATGGCGTCGGGTGAGGGGCATGGCGGACTCCGGGAAGGGGCGACGGGGTCATGCTGCGCCTGCCCGGGTCAACGAATCCTCACGCAGGATTCAATTTTTCGTGAGGTATCGGCGGCCGTCCCGCGCCACAATGCGGGCAGCCTCCCCACTGGCCCTGAGCTGCCGATGTCCACCAAACGCGTGCTGATCGTTGAAGACGATGCCCACATCGCCGACCTGCTGCGCATGCACCTGGGCGATGAAGGCTACGACGTCGCCCACGCCGCCAGCGGCGACGCCGGCCTGCGCCTGCTCGAACAGGACGGACCGTGGGATGCGCTGGTGCTGGACGTGATGCTGCCCGGCGTGGATGGCCTGCAGGTGTGCCAGCGTGCACGCGCGATGGCGCGATACGTGCCGATCATCATCATCAGTGCGCGCGGCAGCGAGACCCAGCGCATCGTCGGCCTGGAACTGGGCGCGGACGACTATCTGGCCAAGCCGTTCTCGATGCCGGAGCTGGTGGCGCGGGTACGTGCGCTGTTGCGCCGTGCCGAGGCGATGGCGCAGAGCGCGCGCATCGATGCCGGTGCAATCGAGCTGGGCGGGTTGCAGCTGGACCCGGTGGCACGCACCGCTTCGGTGGATGGCAACGCGCTGGAGCTGACCCCGCGCGAGTTCGACCTGCTGTTGTTCTTCGCGCGCCACCCGGACCAGGTGTTCGCGCGCATGGAGCTGCTCAACCAGGTCTGGGGCTACCAGCACGATGGTTACGAGCACACGGTCAACACCCACATCAATCGGCTGCGCAGCAAGATCGAGCCGGACCCGGCCAACCCGCGGCGGCTGCTGACGGTGTGGGGACGCGGCTACAAGCTGGTCGATCCGGCCGGGGCGGCGGCATGATCAAGCCCAACCTGTGGCAGAAGCTGGCGGCGGTGATCGCCGCGCTGATGCTGATGTGCTGCATGGCGCTGCTGGCCCTGCAGATGCGCGCCAACACGCGCCACGAACAGGAAGTCGTGCAGCGGCTGTCGCTGGGCCTGGCCGAGCACATTGCCCAGCGCAGCGAGCTGATGGACACCAGCGGCATGCGCGACGCCGCGGTGCGCGCGCTGTTCGGGCAGCTGATGGCGGTCAATCCCAGCGTCGAGGTGTATCTGCTGGACGATCAGGGCCGCATCCTCGGCCACGATGCGCCCAGCGGCCATCTGGTGCGCAACCGGGTGGACGTGACGCCATTGCGCCGCCTGCTGTCCGGTGCGCCGTTGCCGATCCTTGGCGATGACCCGCGCAGCGCGGACGGGCGCAAGGTGTTCAGTGCCGCGCCGCTGATCGTGCAGGGACGCCAGGCCGGTTACGTGTACGTGGTGCTGGTGGGCGAGCACCGGCAGATGCTGTCCGATGATCTTGCCGCCGGCAGCCAGTGGAACACCACATGGTGGTCGGTGGTGCTGGTCGGTGGCCTCGGTCTGCTGGCCGGGCTGGTGGCCTTCTACTGGGTGACCCGGCCGCTGCGCCGGCTGACCCGTCGCATCCAGGCCTTCGACATCGACGCCCCCACACCGTTGCCGCCGCCGGAACCGCTGCGGCCGGGTGAGCGCGACGAGCTGGTGATCCTCGAACACGCGCATGCGCAGATGGCGCAGCGGCTGGGAGAGCAATGGCAGCAGCTGCGCCAGCAGGACCTGCAGCGGCGCGAGCTGGTGGCCAACATCTCGCATGACCTGCGCACTCCGCTGTCATCGCTGCACGGCTATCTGGAGACGTTGGCGTTGAAGGATGCCACGCTGTCGCCGGACGAGCGCCGCCGCTACCTCGGCATCGCGCTGGCGCAGAGCGCCAAGGTCGGCCGCCTTGCACGCGCGCTGTTCGAGCTGGCGCGGCTGGAGCATGGCGAAGTGCGGCTGGAGTGGGAGGTGTTCGCGCTGCCGGAGCTGCTGCAGGACGTACTGCAGAAGTTCGAGCTGGCCGCGCAGGCCCGCAACCAGAGGTTGCATGCGGACTTCCCGCCGGGCCTGCCACTGGTGCGCGCCGACCTGGGCCTGGTCGAGCGGGTGTTGACCAATCTGCTCGACAACGCCCTGCGTCATGCGCCCGAGGGTGGCCGGATCGAAGTACGCCTGCGTGCGACACCGGACAGCGTCGAGGTGAGTGTGGCCGATGATGGCCCGGGTGTAGCGCCGGCACTGCGCGCGCAGTTGTTCCAGGCACCGGCTGCGCTGGGCGCGCGCCGTGGCGAGAACGGTGGCCTGGGCCTGTTGATCGTGCAGCGCATCGTGCAGCTGCATGGCCGCCGTATCGAACTGCGCGACAGCGAGCAGGGTGCGTTGTTCGTGTTCGCGTTGCCGCGCGCGGAAGCGGCGGCCTAGCAGGCGGCCTCGCACTCCACCACGCCGCTGCTTTCCAGCGGCAGGTGCAGGCGGATGCAGGCGCCGCCCAGCTCGGAATCGGTCACCTCGACGTGGCCGTCGTGCTTGTCGGCCACCACCTGCACCAGGGCCAGGCCCAGCCCGAAGCCGGGGCTGCCGGGGTCGAGCCGTACGTAGGGCTGCAGCACCTGGCCACGCAGTTCGGACGCGATGCCGGGGCCGTCGTCCTCCACCTGCAGGCACAGCCAGCCATCGTTGACCGTGCTGGCAATTCGGATCTGCCGGCGTGCATAGCGCAGCGCGTTGCCCAGCAGGTTGCGCAGGGCCAGCTCCAGCATGTGCCGGTTGACGTTGACCAGGCCGGCCGGCGACAGCGCCTGCTGCACCGGCATCGGCAGCGGCGCGAACTGGGCGACCACGCCGCGCACCAGCGCGGCCAGCTGCAGGCGCTGGCGGGTCAGCTGATGACAACGGCCGAGCGCGGCGTACTGGACGCCGGCATCGGTCAGGTGCTGCAGCCGATCGACATCGGTGCGCAGCCCGCCCAGGGCATCGCGCTGGATCTCGTCCAGCGCGGTGTCCTCCAGGTCGGCCAGGCCGAAGCGCATGCGGGCCAGCGGCGTGCGCACTTCATGTGCCACCGCCTGCGCCAGCACGCGCTGGCTTTCCAGCAGCTGCTGCAGCTGTTCGGCCATGTGGTTGAAGGCATTGGCCAACGGCCGCACCAGTGCGGTGCCGGCGCGCGGCGCACGCGTATCCAGCTGGCCATCGCGCATGCGCCGCGCGGCCTGTGCCAGCTGCGAGACATCGCGCCACAGGCGGTAGACCATCACGTACATCGGCAGCGCCACGGCCACCATCAGGATCAGCAGCAGGATCGCCACGCCGGAGACATCGCTGTCCTGCCAGCCTTCGTCGGGCAACGCTTCGTCCAGTGGGCCCAGCATCACCGCATAGTCGCTGTCGCCGATGCGTTGCAGGCTGCGCATGTGCTCCAGATCGATCTGCACCCGGCCATTGTTGAAGGGCGGGCGCTGGCTGGCGGGCAGTTCCTTCACTGCCTCGGCCAGCGGCACCATGCGCAGGGCGTAGGCGAAATCGGTGTCGAGCTGGCGCGCCAGTGCCGGCCACTGTTCGCGCGGCGTCTCGGCGAAGCGGTGCTGCAGCAGCGCATGAGTACCGCGCATCTCGGCCTGCAGGCCCGCTTCGGTGCGGTCTTCCAGCAGCGCGTCCCAGGCCCACAGGCCAAGCACGATCAACAGCAGGTGGGCGACCAGGAAGCCGATGCCGTAGCGCAGGAAATGAAAGGCGTGACCGCGCATCGCCGAGGGCGTGCGTTTCATCCCCATGCCGAGCGGCTGAACAGGTAGCCGCGGCCGCGGACGGTCTTGATCCGTTCCGGTTGCTCGGGGTTGTCGCCCAGCTTGCGCCGCAGGCGCGAGATGCGCGCATCGATCGAGCGGTCCAGGCCGTCGAAGGCGATCCCGCGCAGGCCGCGCAGCAGCGCGTCGCGGTCCAGGATCTGGCCGGCGTTGCTGGCCAGCAGGAACAGCAGGTCGAACTCGGCGGTGGTCAGTTCCAGCAGGCCGCCCTGCAGGTGCACGTTGCGGGTGGACGGGTCGATGTTCAGCTCGCCGAAGCGCAGGCTGCCGTCACGCGGTTCAACCCGGCGGTGGCGGCGCAGGTGGGCGCGCAGACGGGCCAGCAGGACCCGCGGTTCGATCGGCTTGCCGATGTAATCGTCGGCACCCAGTTCCAGCCCCAGCACCTGGTCGATGTTGTCGGTGCGGGCGGTCAGCACGCAGATGATGCCGTCATAGTGGGGGCGGATCTGCCGACACACTTCGAAACCATCCTGGTCGGGCAGGCCGACGTCGAGCAGCACCAGCGCCGGCTTTTCGGCCAGGATGCGGGTCACCGCACGCGCGCCGGTGCGCTCGTGGGCCACCTGGTAGCCATGCCGCTGCAGATAGTCGCTGACCATCGTACCCAGGCGGGCATCGTCTTCGACCAGTACGATATCCAGCATTATCAAGGCCTCCGTGGGCGCAAACGTACCGCCACGGCACGAGCGCGGCGATCCTATCCCAGCCTTCGGGCCGCCCGGGTCCCGGGGGCGGGCGCCATTCAGCCGGGGTTGCTGACGCGTGGGCCGGGTCTCAGTCCCGGCAACACCTTGCCGCCCAGCATAGCCGGTTGCCGTTACAAAACGTTACGTGGCGGCCACGGCCGGTGACGATCGCTGACAGCAAAGCGACTGACAGCGCACGCCGGCCGCGCCGAGCATGGAGTCTCCTCCGCTCCGCGTGCCGTCCCCATGTCAGCCGCTGCCCCCTGCCTGCCCAACCTGTCCTGCCGCTGCCGTCATGGGGGCCTGCGATGAGCGGCGTGGTTGGCGCCTGGCTGCCGCCCGCCGACGATGGGCAGCTGCTCCAGCAGCTGGCGCCGATGCTGCGGGCCCTGCAGCAGCGCGGTCGCGGTCGCATCGGTTACTGGACCGACGCTGACGCCGGCCTCGCCCTGGGCCACTGCCGGGCACCCAGCGATACGCCGTTGCAGCCGCTCAGCTCGGATTGTGGCCGCTACGTGCTGTGCCTGGATGGCCGGCTGTACAACCGCGCCCACCTGCAGGGGCAACTGCGCGACCTGCCACGCAGCTGCAGCGACGCGCGGTTGCTGTTGCAGGCAATCGTGGAATGGGGCGTACAGCGGGCGCTGTCTCGCATCGAAGGTGCCTTCGGTTTCAGTGTCTGGGATCGCCAGTCGCGCGAACTCTGGCTGGCCCGCGACCCAGTGGGCGAGCGCCCGCTGTACTACGGCTGGCACCAGGGGCAGTTCCTGTTCGCCTCCGAGCTGAAGGCGCTGCAGGCGTTCGCCGGTTTCTCGCCCAGCATCGACCAGGACGCGCTGAGCCTGCTGCTGCGCTACGACTACGTGCCGGCACCGCACACGATCTATCGCGGCATCCACAAGCTGGTGGCCGGTGCGATGCTGCGCATCGATCTTGCCGACCACGCCGCGCGCGGTTCCGCGCAGGCCGCGCAGGGCGGTTCGCGCTACTGGTGCGCGCGCGATGCGATGCACAGCGCGCTGCAGGAACCGCTGCAGCCGGCACCCGACCTTGAGCAGGCCACCGATCAGCTGGAGGCCGTGCTGCAGAAGGCCATCGCCGCGCGCATGCACTCGCCGCTGGCCTGTGGCGCGTTCCTGTCCGGCGGCACTGATTCGTCGCTGGTGACGGCGATGATGCAGGCGCAGTCGGCGCTTCCGATCGAAGCGTGGACGGTGGGCTTCGACGATCCGGGGCATGACGAGAGCGACTGGGCCTCGCAGGTTGCGCGGCATCTGGGCGTGCAGCACCACCTGCACCGCATGGATGCGCGCCAGGGCCTGGACCTGCTGCAACGCCTGCCGCAGGTCTGGTGCGAGCCGTTCGCCGATGCGTCGCAGCTGCCGACCCTGCTGGCCAGCGAACTGCTGGGTGCACGCAAGCCGGTGGCGTTGACCGGTGATGGCGGCGACGAGCTGTTCTTTGGCCATCCCAGTTACGGCCGTGCGCTGCGCAATGCCCGCCTGTGCGGTGGCCTGCCGGACTGGGTGCGCGATCTGGCGCGGCGCAGCGGCACCCGCATGAACGCCGAACGCGGCCGCCTGGGGGGCTGGCGAGCGCTGGTGGCCGAAGTGGCGGCCAATGATGTGGAAGGCCACTACCTGCAGCGCGTCACCCGCTGGCGGCAGCCGGCGCAGGTGGTGCTGGGGGCACGTGAACCGATGACGATCTTCCAACAGCAGGACACCGGGCTGCCGGCGGAGGCGCGCATACAGCTGCTGGATTTCCGTATGGATCTGGCCGAGGGCATCCTCGCCAAGGTCGATCGTGCCGGCATGGCGGCGGGGGTGGAAACGCGCGCGCCGCTGCTGGACATGGACGTGGTGCGTCTTGCCTGGCGCCTGCCGCAGCACCTGAAGTACCACGACGGCGAGCACAAGCGGATCCTCAAGCATCTGCTGGCGCGCTACCTGCCCGAGCCGCTGGTGTACCGTCCCAAGCGCGGCTTCGGGCCGCCGATGGCGCGCTGGCTGGCCGGCCCGCTGCGCGACTGGGCCGAGGCATTGCTGGATCCGCAGCGGCTGCGCAACCAGGGCTGCTTCGATGCGGTTCGCGTGCGCGGCATCTGGGAGGCGTTCCTGCGCGGCGAGCGCAAATGGCACACGCACCTGTGGAATGTGTTGATGTTCCAGGCGTGGCACCAGCACTGGCACGGTGGCCGCGGGCGCTGAGCCGTTCCTGCATCGCGTGTGGCGGATTCATTCTGCGTGGCGCAGGGCGGAGGCCCTTGCGTACGAATGTCCTCCGGCGCCGGCCGTTGGCCGTCACCTCCTCCTTTACTTCGTACGCAAGGGCCTCCGCCCTGCGTTCGGAATCTATCGGCGCCTCATCGAAAGGTTGCCGCGAGCACGGCGCTCTACCTACCGCAAGCCGAGCCCCGGCGGGGCCCTTCAGTTCGCAGAGACTCCGGACGAAGACGCACTTCGAAATGCAGACACCAGGCAAAAAAAGACCCGGCAGAGGGAGGGATCTGCCGGGTCCGGATTGCATGGGGGGAGGGACCCATGCAATGAGCGTTGCGTCGCGTCAGTGACTGTTCGCGTCCGCCGTTGTTTCGTTGTAACCCTGCACCAGTTCGGACCAGGCCTTGCTGGCCTGCAGGCCGAGACCGACCACGTCCTGCTGCGTCTGGCCCAGCCGCTGCAGGTTGTCCTGCCACAGCTGTGCGCCCCTGGAGAGGGCACCGGCCGCGTCCTAGCTGCGGGCCAGTTCGCCCAGCCAGCCGCCGGTGGCGGTCAGGTTGCGCTCCATCGCCTTCAGCTGTACGCCGAACATGCTTTCCGCGTTCTCCAGCGCCCACCGGTTCGCGCGCGTTGCCGCCGCGGCGAGCTGGCGGGTGGCATCACTGAAGCGATCGCTGAAGGCGGCGGCCATGGGGCATCAGGGAGTGACTTGATGCAATGCAGCATACGCCGTTGATGCGGCAATGCAACAAAAATAACAAAGGCGCCCTGGGCGCCTTTGAAAATCCTTGAATATCAAGGGGTTGATCAGGTGGACGGGCCACGGTAACGACAGCCGGAGGTGCAGGTTTCGTGCACGGTGATCTCGCTCAGCGCTGGCAGGCCGGGCTTGAGTTCGTTCCAGATCCACACCGCCAGGTTCTCGCTGGTCGGGTTCTCCAGGCCAGGGATATCGTTGAGGTAGTGGTGGTCCAAGCGGTCGTAGATCGGCTGGAAGGCGGCCTTCACGTCTCCGAAATCCATGATCCAGCCGGTCTGCGCGCCCGGCTCGCCCTCGACCTTCAGTTCAACCCGGAACGAGTGTCCATGCAGGCGCGCGCACTTGTGCCCGGGCGGCACGTTGGGGAGGCGGTGCGCCGCCTCGATCATGAAGACTTTGAAGATTTCCATGGCGCCCATTGTACGTCGCAGGTGTCGCCTACGGCCGGTCGGCGCGGGAGAGTCTGTGAAGAAATTCTTTCCATCCGGATGAAGAGATGATAGTTTCTCTTATATCCGTATGAAGAGATGTTATTGGCCGGACCCCGGCCAGGCATGGACTACTGCGGAACTTACGTCGTCCTTCCACTACCTCCCCCACATCGTCATGCCCCAGCACACCCTGCTCGTGGCGGCCCTGGCCGTCGCTCTGGCCGCGCCTTTGTCCGCCGCCGCCGAAACCTCCGCCGACGCCAGTGGCGAAGCCAGCACACTGGCTGCAGTGCGCGTCACCGGCTCCAACATCAAGCGCGCCGATACCGAAGCCTCCAACCCGGTGCAGGTGATCGGCCGTCAGCAGCTGGAGCAGACCGGCAAGGCCACCGTGGCCGATGTGCTGCGCTCGATCTCGGCCAACACCGGTAATGCGGCCAACGAAACCACCAACAATGGCTGGGCCTCCGGTTCGGCCGGCATCGGCCTGCGTGGCCTGTCGCAGAAGAACACGCTGGTGCTGCTCAACGGTCGCCGCCTGGCCAACTACGGTTTCCCGGCCGGTGGCCTGTCCGACACCTTCGTCGATCTCAATGCACTGCCGCTGGTGGCGGTGGAGCGCATCGAAGTGCTCAAGGACGGCGCCTCGGCCGTGTACGGTTCCGACGCGGTGGCCGGCGTGGTCAACATCATCACCCGGCAGAACTTTGAAGGCGCCGAGATCGGCGGCAGCTTCGGCGGTGCCGACCAGGGCGGCCTGCACGAGCAGAACCTGAAATTCGTCGGCGGCCTGGGTGATCTCGACACCGACGGCTACAACATCCTCTTCAGCCTGCAGGGTTACAACCGCGAACGCCTGGACCAGGACGAACGCAACCTCACCAAGAGTGGCATCTACAGCGACCAACCGGGCGGCCGCTGGAACGGCTGGTCGGCCAAGGGCGCGCGTTACCTGGTCAACGGCGCGTCGGTGCCGATGCTCGATGCCAGCGGCAACTGCCCGGCCGGCACCGCCCGCGTCGCCAGTGCGCCGATCGACGGCCTGGCCGGCGATACCTGCGGTTTCAACCAGGCGCCGTTCACCACGCTGATTCCTTCAACCAAGCGCTACCAGGCCTATGCCAACGGCACCTTCCGCCTGAACGACAACGTCGAAGCCTTCGGCGAAGTGCTGTACAGCCAGATCAAGAGCGCTGCATGGTTCGGCAGCAGCCCGTTCTTCACCCTCGAAAGCGGTCGCTTCGCGTTGAACGCCGACAGCGGCCTGGCCGAGCCGGTGTCGTCGCTGCTGCCGGCCAGCAATCCGTACAACCCGTACGGCCGCGCGATCCCGATCGAGTACACCTTCTTCGACCTCGGCGGCACCATCAAGACCAACCGCTCCACCGCCTATCGCGGCGTGTTCGGGCTGCGCGGCACCACTGCGAACTGGGACTGGGAAGTGGCCGCATTCGGTGCGCGCAGCAGCGAACGCGAGACCGTGTCCGGTGGTTTCGCCAACCGTTGGGCACTGGCCGATGCGCTGGCCACGGGCAGCTACAACCTGCTCAACCCCGCCGCGACGCCGCAGTCGGTACGCGATGCGATCAACATCGCCACGCTGCGCCCGGCCGAGTCCAAGCTGCAGGGCATCGACGCGAAGATCTCCGGCACGCTCGGCCACACCTGGGCCGGTGAGATCGGCTTCGCCGCCGGTGCCGAGTGGCGCCGCGAGAAGCTCGACTCCAACAACCCGTGGCAGATTGACGCCGGCCTGCAGGTACGCCCGGCCATCGCCGAAGTGCACGGCGAGCGCCAGGTCAGCGCCGCCTACGCCGAAGTGAATGTACCGCTGGCCTCGACGCTGGAGCTGTCCGCTGCGGCGCGCGCCGACCATTACGACGATTTCGGCGACGCATTCTCGCCGAAGATCGGCCTGCGCTGGCAGCCTCTGGACATCCTGCTGGTGCGCGCCTCGGCCTCGAAGGGCTTCCGTGCACCGTCGCTGTCGGAGAACTCCAACAGCACCAGCATCGCCTACGGCAGCGTGGTCGACCCGCGTGATCCGGACGTGCCGGGCTCGCGGCAGAACCCGACCTTCTTCACCGTCGGCAACAACGCGCTGAAGCCCGAACGCACCAAGAGTGTGAACTTCGGCGTGGTGCTGTCGCCGTGGGCCAACACCAACCTGAGCGTGGACTACTACCGCATCCAGCTGGACAACCTGGTCGGCACCAACAACACCCAGACCCTGGTCAACGACAACGTGGCCGGCGCGGTGCAGCGCGACGAGCGCGGCAAGCTGCAGGCGGTCTACAACCGCTACCAGAACCTGAGCGAACTGAAGACCTCCGGCATCGACGTCGAACTGCGCCAGCGCATCCCGACCGCTGCACTGGGTGACTTCACCGTGTCCTCGGCCTACACCCATGTGCGCGACTACCGTCGGCCGACCGTGGTCGGTGGCCCGCTGGTCGATTACGCCGGCAGCAATCTCGGCGCGACCCTGCCCAAGGACAAGGCCACCACCACGCTGGACTGGAAGCAGGGCGACTTCAACGCGGCGGTGACCTGGTACTACACCAGCGGCTACCGGCAGGAAGCCAGCACCGCAGCCAAGGCCGTGCAGACGCGCGTCGGCAGCTACAGCCAGTACGACTTGTACCTGGCCTACACCGGCGTGGACAAGCTGACCGTGTACGCCAAGGTGCAGAACCTGGCCGACAAGACGCCGCCGTACGACGCCTCGTTCCCGGGCATCCGCGCGCCGTACGACTTCAGCCAGTACGACCTGCGCGGCCGCTACTTCACGCTGGGCTTCGATTACCAGTTCTGATCCATCCGCCGCGGCCGGTCACCTTAAGGGGCCGGCCGCGCGATTGCCTGCCGTTGTGTTCCTGGGGAGTTACCGTGTCCTTGCATCGCCGTGCCGTTCTTCCGTTGCTGCTTGCCGCCGCCACCGCACTGTCCTGCCCGCAGCCGGCGCAGGCGCAGAGCGCGTACTTCTTCCCGCAGGCTACCGATGCGGCCGCATTCGATACGTCCATTCCCACGCCGGAGCAGTTCCTGGGCTATCCGATCGGCAGCCGCTACACCCGGCATGACCAGCTGGTGGCGTACCTGCAGGAACTGGCCCGCCGTTCGGAGTCGATCAGCGTGCGCGAGATCGGTCGCAGTTACGAGGGCCGCCCGCTGCTGATCGCTACCGTCACCGCCGCCAGCAACCATGCGCGGCTGGAGCAGATCCGCCAGCAGCACGCCACCCTGGTCGATCCGGCGCAGCCGCGCAGCGCCGCCGGCGACAGCCCGGTGGTGGTTTGGCTGGGCTACAGCGTGCATGGTAATGAAACGTCCAGCGCCGAAGCGGCGATGCTGACCGCCTACTATCTGGTGGCCAACCGCAGCGCCGAAACCCGGCAGTGGCTGCAACAGGCCGTGGTGCTGTTCGACCCGGCGCAGAACCCGGATGGCCGCGACCGCGCCGCCAACTGGCACAACGCCTGGGCTTCGGACCCGGCCTCGGCCGACCCGGCTGACAAGGAGCACGTCGAACCCTTCCCGCAGGGCCGCACCAACCACTACTTCACCGATCTCAACCGCGACTGGCTGGCGCTGACCCAGCGCGAGTCGCGGCCGAAGGTGGAGGTGTTCCATCAGTGGTATCCCAACGTGCAGATCGACTTCCACGAAATGGGCAAGGACAGCACCTACTACTTCGAGCCCTCGCCGAAGAGCATGCACAGCCCGCTGATTCCGCCGGCGTCGTACCAGTTCAACAAGACCCTGGCCAAATACCACGCGCAGGCGCTGGATGCGTTGGGATCGCTGTACTACACCGGCGAGAATTTCGACAACTTCTCGCCGGTGTACGGTTCTACCTATCCGGACTTCCATGGTGCTGTCGGCGTGACCGTCGAACAGGCCAGCTCGCGCGGCCGCGTGCAGGAATCGGTGAATGGGCTGCTGACCTTCCCGTTCACCATCCGCAACCAGATCGCCACCGGGCTGGGCACCGTGCGTGGTGCAGTGACCGAGCGCAGCGGCCTGTTCGATCTGCAGAAGCAGTTCTTCCAGAGTGCACTGAAGCAGGCCGCACAGCAGCCGGTGAAAAGCTTCGTGTTCGGTGATGCGCATGACCCGGCACTGACCCGTCGCCTTCTGGAACTGTTGCTGCTGCATCGCATCGAGGTGCACGCTCTGGATCGTGCCGTCACTGTCGATGGACAGCGTTTCGATGCCGGCAGCGCCTACGTGGTGCCGGTGCAGCAGGCGCAGTTCCGCCTGGTGCATTCGATCTTTGCCGAGACCCCACCGATCAAGGGCGATGTGTTCTATGGCAGCACCAGCTATGCGATTGCGCCCGCCTACGGTGTGGCGTTCGCGGGTAGCCGCAGCCGTATCGACGGCGGTGCCCGTGTGACCGCGCTGCCGGCGGAGCAGGGCACAGTCAATGGCGGCCAGGCCAGCTTTGCCTATGCCATCGACTGGCGCGATTACAACGCCGGGCGCGTGCTGGCCGCGCTGCAGGGCAAGGGGTTGAACGCGCGTGCGGCGTTCCAGCCCTTCACCACCGCCACCGCACAGGGCGAAGTCCACTTCGCCGCCGGCAGCCTGGTGATTCCGGTGGCCGGGCAACCCCTGCAGGGCGCCGCGCTGCTGGAGGCCCTCAGCGCCGCCGCGCGCGAGGCCGGTGTGCAGGTGCACGCACTGTCCAGTGGCCGCAGCCGCGAAGGCATCGATCTCGGCAGCGATGGCGTCAGGGCGCTGCGCACGCCCTCGGTCGCGCTGGTGATGGGCGAAGGTGTGGCCGCGACCGAGATCGGCTCGGCCTGGTTCCTGCTCGATAAGCAGCTGCGGATTCCCGCCAGCAAGCTCGACCCGCAGCAACTGGGCAAGGTGGCGTTGGACCGCTACACCACCATCGTGCTGTCCGGCGGAACCTACAGCGGCGTGGATGCCACGGCCGTGGCGGCGCTCAAGCGCTGGGTGCAGGCTGGGGGCTCGCTGGTGACTTATGGCAGCGCCTCGAAATGGGCGATCGAGCAGAAGCTGGCCGACGGCGAGACGGTCGGCAAGGATGAAGAGGCGACCGACGCGGGCCGTCGCGCCTTCGGTGACCAGCGCGATATCGCCGCGATCGAGCGGGTCAGCGGCAACATTCTCAGTGCCGACGTCGATACCAGCCATCCGCTGGCCTTCGGCGTGCCGCGCCGGCAGCTGGCGATCAACAAGGAGAACACGGTGACGCTGCAGCCAAGCGCGAATCCGTTCTCGACGGTGGTACGCATCGACACACCGCCGCGGGTGAACGGCTATCTGTCAGAGCGTAACCGCGCGCGGGTGGCGGGCAGCGCATGGCTGCTGGTGTCGGCGCAGGGGCAGGGCAATGTGGTGCTGTTCGCCGATGACCCGGCGCATCGGAAGTACTGGCACGGGACGGATCGGCTGTTGATCAACGCGATCTTCTTCGGGAATCTGGTGAATCCGAGTAAAGCGCGGGGTTGAGGTTTTACGCGCCTTGATTGATGCGTGTGGGGGAGGCCGGGCGGGCTGCGCAGGACACGCTGTAGATACGTCCATGTAAGCTCGATCGGCGCATCCATGCGCCTCACGGTCCTGCGCTGGCCCCACGCCCATCCGCCCTCAGCGCAACACACCGCGCGCTTTATCACCCGGCAGCCAGCAACAAAAAAGGACGGCGCGTCAGCGCCGTCCCTCGATAAGCCCCCGCGCAGCGGGAGACGTCATCCAATTCAGCTGGGATCAGCCGGCGCGACCGCCGCCGTTGCCACCCTGGCCGCGGCCACGGCCGCCACCATTGCCGCCACCGCCACGACGCTGGCCCTGACCCGCGCCCGCACGCTGCTGGCCATTGCCACCGCCCTCGCGACGGCCACCACCGGCCTTCTTCGGGCCCGCATGCGCATGGCGCGGTGCATCGCCGTGCGGACGACGTGCGTGGCTCTTGCGCGGCGCGCGCTCGCCGGTCTCGTGCTCGGCCTTGCCCGGCGCACTGTTGCCCCAGCGGATCGGCACCTGCAGCTCGAAGCCCGGCACATCGCGGATGTCCATGTCGCGGCCCAGCAGGCGCACGATCGCGCGCAGCAGCTTCACTTCATCCTGCGCCACCAGCGAAATCGCCTGGCCGGTGGAACCATTGCGGCCGGTACGGCCGATGCGGTGCACGTAATCCTCGGCCACCATCGGCAGATCGAAGTTGATCACCTTCGGCAACTCGTTGATGTCGATGCCACGCGCGGCGATGTCGGTGGCCACCAGCACGGTCACGCGGCCGGCCTTGAAATCGCCCAGTGCACGCAGGCGCTGGCCCTGGCTCTTGTTGCCATGGATCGCCGCGGTCTTGATGCCCGACTTTTCCAGGAACGCGGCCAGCTTGTCGCTGCCGTGCTTGGTGCGTGCGAACACCAGGGTCTGCTCGCGGCTGTCCTGCGCCAGCAGGTGCAGCAGCAGGTCGCGCTTGCGGCCGGCATCGACCGGGTGCACGCGGTGGGTGATGGTTTCGGCCACGGTGTTCTTCGGCGTCACCTGGATCTGTTCCGGGTTGCGCATGAACTCCAGCGCCAGCTGGCGGATGTTGTCCTCGAAGGTGGCCGAAAACAGCAGGGTCTGACGGTTCTGCTTCGGCAGCTTGGCCAGGATGCGCTTGATCGACGGCAGGAAGCCCATGTCGAGCATGCGATCGGCTTCGTCCAGGATAAGCACTTCGATGCCGGACAGGTCGACGCTGCGACGCTCCAGGTGATCGATCAGGCGGCCCGGGCAGGCCACCAGCAGGTCCACGCCGCGACGCAGGATGTCCAGCTGGTTGCCCATGCCGACGCCGCCGTAGATGCAGGCGCTGGGGATGCGCAGGTACTTGCTGTAACCGCGCAGGCTGTCATGCACCTGGGTGGCCAGCTCGCGGGTCGGGGCGAGGATCAGCGCGCGCGGCTTGCGCGGGCCGGCGCGCACTTCCTGCGAGGCGGTGCCCAGGTGCTGCAGCAGCGGCAGGCCGAAGGCGGCGGTCTTGCCGGTGCCGGTCTGTGCGCCGGCCAGCAGGTCACGACCGGCCAGCGCCAGCGGGATCGCCTGCTGCTGGATCGGGGTCGGGTTTTCGTAGCCCTGCTCGGCGAGCGCACGCAGCAGGAAGGGCGCCAGGCCCAGCGATTCAAAAGACATTGAGTTTGCTCCAAGTACAAGAAACGCCTGTCCGAACGGACAGACGGGGGCAGATCAGAGTGATCGGCTGACTCGGAGCGTTCCCGTGAACCGCGCTGCGAGAAGTTGGGTGCAGCCGGCGCGGAGCGCAGGCTGGAATGCGTGACGAACGGCGTCGGAGTGGGGGCGGGCGACGGGGCGGACCCCGGACGCCGGCGATCCCGAAGGGAAACGGACGGCCGCTGCAGACCTGCCTAGTCTAACCGATGGCTGAGACCTCGCGCAAAAAGCCCCGTTCAGGTAGGGGGGCTCTCTGCAGGGCTGCGCCCTGCACCCGCAGAGGCCGAAGCGACGTCAACGTCAACGTCAACAGCGGGCTTGCTGGGGGTAGGCGGGGGGGGGGGGGGCGGTTGCGGGAGACGCCATCAA
>NZ_JCAKRX010000010.1:0-191991 GCF_059515225.1 Stenotrophomonas sp. CS3K5 | reverse complement strand
GCGGGAGACGCCGTAAACCCATCCATGGGGGCTTGGCCGCGGCATCCATGCCGCGGACACTCCCGCCACCGGACCCACCCCGCCTTCGACAGTTTCCGCGATCTGTCAGATCTCATTCGATCAATTTCGATGTCTGATCGATTTCCACGGTGAATGATGTGGATGGTCGATCCGTCATCGGGAAATTGTCGGGGGTGGGGGTGTGGGCGGGCAGGACCGTTGGCGCGATGGATGGCGCCATCGAGCCCCCAAGGATGGGTTTACGGCGTGTCCTGCCCGCCCACACCGCCCCGCCAAACCCGCGGACAACCCAGAGCCGGCTGTTGCCTTTGCCGTTGCCGTTGCATTGAGCAGGTGCAGGGCTGCAAGCCCTGCCGACCCCCCACTACGGTAGGGTGGGCCGATGCCGCGCTGCAGCTTGGCGCCGCCACAGATTTGATTACACTTGAAACTTGTTTGCCCACGACTCCGGACACCCACCCATGAAGCTTGGTTCTTTGAAGGAAGGCGGCCGCGACGGCACCCTGATCGTCGTCTCGCGTGACCTGCGCCACGGCGTGCGCGCCACCGGCATTGCCGCCACCCTGCAGCAGGCCCTGGAGGACTGGAGCCACATTGCGCCGCGCCTGAACGCCCTGTCCGAATCGCTCAACAGCGGCGACGCCGATGGCGTGTTCGACCTCGATCCGCAGGCGCTGGCCGCGCCGATGCCGCGCGCCTATGAATTCGTCGATGGCAGCGCCTACCTGCCGCACGTGGAACGCGTACGCCGCGCCCGCGGCGCCGAGGTGCCGGAGAGCTTTTACACCGACCCGCTGATGTACCAGGCCACCAGCGCCGGTTTCTACGGCCCGCGCGATGCGGTCAAGGTGGTCAGCGAGGACTACGGCATCGACCTGGAGGCGGAGATCGTGGTGATCACCGACGACGTGCCGATGGCGGCCACCCCGGAACAGGCCGCTGGCCACATCCAGCTGGTCGGCCTGGTCAACGATGTCTCGCTGCGCAACCTGATTCCCGGCGAGCTGGCCAAGGGCTTCGGCTTCCTGCAGTCCAAGCCGCGTTCGGCACTGTCGCCGGTGTTCGTCACCCCCGACGAGCTGGGCGCCGCCTGGCAGGACAGCAAGGTGCATCTGCCGCTGCTGACCCACATCAACGGCCAGTGGTTCGGTGCGCCGGAAGCGGGCGTGGACATGCAGTTCAATTTCGCCCAGCTGGTCGCGCATGCAGCCAAGACCCGTCCGCTGGGTGCTGGCACCATCGTCGGCTCGGGCACCATCGCCAACGAAGACACCAGCAAGGGCGCCTCGTGCTTCGCCGAACAGCGCGTGGTCGAAACCCTGCGCGACGGCAAACCGAGCACGCCGTTCATGTCGTTCGGCGATGTGGTGCGCATTGAAATGCTCGATGCGGCCGGCAACAGCATCTTCGGTGCCATCGAACAGCGCATCGAACAGGCGGCCAAGCCCTGAGCATGGAGGCGGCGATGGACATCCTGGTTGACGACGGCATCGTGCTGTACACCTACTGGCGATCCAGCGCCGCCTACCGCGTGCGCATCGGCCTGGAGCTGAAGGGCCTGGCCTGGGAAGCGCGGCCGGTGCACCTGGTGCGCGAGGGCGGCGAGCAGCATCTGCACGCCTATCGCGCGCTCAACCCGCAGCAGCTGGTGCCGACCCTGCTGCATGAGGGACACACGCTGACCCAGTCGCTGGCGATCCTGGAATACCTGGACGAGCGCTTCCCGCAGGTGCCGCTGCTGCCGGCCGACGCTGCCGGCCGCGCACGGGTGCGGGCGCTGGCGCAGCTGGTGGCCTGCGATATCCATCCGATCAACAACCTGCGGGTGATGCAGTACCTGGAGCGTGACCTGCAGCTGCCGGCCGACGCCCGCACGCAGTGGACCCTGCACTGGATCGCCGAAGGCTTTGCCGCGATGGAAGCGATGCTGGCCAACAGCCGCGACACCGGCACCTTCTGCCATGGCGACCGCCCCGGCCTGGCCGACCTTTGCCTGCTGCCGCAGCTGTACAACGCCCACCGCTTCGGCCTGGATCTGGCGCCGTACCCGACCCTGCGCCGTATCGAAGCGTCCTGCCAGGCGCTGGACGCCTTCGATCGCGCGCGCCCGGAAAACCAGCCCGACGCCGCCTGACAGGCGGCGTCGCTCGCCGGGCGCGGCGCGGCGCTACCGGTCCCCGGCCCGTGGTAGCGCCGCGGCATGCCCGGCCGATTCCCCATCCCCTCGCAGCATCTGCCGAAGGTCATCGCGGAACAGCGCATAGGCCTGTTCGCGGCGCGCGCCGTCGCTTTGCCGCAGCACCCACGCCGGGTGCACGGTGGCGTAGCCGCGGGTGCCGTCCTCCAGCGTGCGCCAGCGTCCACGGTCGCGCGACAGATTGAAGTCACGGCCAAATACCGAGGCTGCCGCGGTTGCGCCCAGGCAGACGATGACCTGTGGCCGCACCCGCGCGATCTCGCCCATCAGCCACGGCCGGCAGGCCTGGATATGGCGGCTTTCCGGACGCTTGTGCAGCCGGGTCCTGCCGCGGCGCTCATGATGGAAGTGCTTTACCGCATTGGTCAGGTACAGCGTGGCGCGATCAATGCCCAGCTCGGCCAGTGCGCGGTCCAGCAGCTGGCCGGCCGGGCCGGCGAACGGCTGGCCACGCAGATCCTCGGTATCACCGGGTTGCTCGCCGATCAGCATCACCCGCGCATCGGCCGGCCCCTGACCGAACACCGTCTGCGTGGCGGTCTCCCATAGCGGGCACTGGCGGCAGGCGCTGGCCTGCTGCTGAAGCGTCTGCAGGCTGCCGGTATCGGTGGTCGCTGTCGCCGCGTTTTCACGAATGGGAATCCGGCGCTGGGGTGCCTGCGCGGGCCGATCATGCATTTCCTGCACGCGATCGCCCGCATCGCGCACCAGGCGCGGCAGCAGCTGCGCCTCGGGCAGGTGGCGCCAGTACCGGGCCGGCATCTCCTGCATCATCATCCGGGTATTGAGCCGGGCCGGATTGAAGATGCTGGCGTAATAGGTCTGCCACAGGGCCTCGCGTGCATCCTCGGCCGGGGCATCCTCACGCCGTGCACCCGGGCCGAACCTCAGCGCCTGTCCGTCCCATGCCACGCTGCGCGACGGCGTCAGGATCGCCCAGCGCATGCCAGTGAAGCGGCGGGCGAAGAAGGGCGCCACCCGATCGACGATGTGATGCTGTGGTTCGAACCACGCGATGAACGCCTCGGGTTGGCCGGGTACCTCGCGGAAGCGCACGAAGGCCTTCATCTTGTGCGTGTCACGGCGCACGGCCTGGGCCAGCGCCATCGCACGCAGCACATCGGCATCGGCGGGATTGGTCAGCACCGCGCGTTCGCCATGGGTGATCCGCCACAGCAGCCGGTACAGCAGCGACAGGCGCTGCGGTTCGCTGTGGCACAGGCAGGTGGCGGCCAGTTCCAGGAATTCGCGCGGGACGCCGGGAACGGTTGCGTGTGCCGGCACCGGTGCCTGCTGCACCGGCGGCGCATCCAGCAGTGAGGCTTCGCTGCCATCGAGCCAATCCAGCTGTTCGGGCCGCACGCCACGCAGCAGCGCATCACGCGCACCGTCGCGCCAGGCCTGCAGCGACCAGGCCGGGTCCACCCGTTGTGACCAGAGCGGCGCGTCAGGTTGCCGGCGGCGCATCGAACAGCGATCCCTGGCGTGGAGGCGGGGCCAGTTGCGCGCGCAGCGCGGCCGGGTCATCCAGTGCCTTGCGCGGGTGATGGTCGGCCAGCAGCACGAACGGCAGCAGCTTGCTCATCGGTGCCTTCAGGCGGGCGATGTCGGCCACCCGCAGGCGCCCGTGGCGGCGCGCCATCAGCACGCGCTTTGCATTGCGCACGCCCAGGCCAGGCACCCGCAGCAGCATTTCCTTCGGTGCACGGTTCAGATCGACCGGAAAGCGTTCGGGATGGCGGATCGCCCAGGCCATCTTCGGATCGATATCCAGATCGAGCATTCCGCCCTGCGTGGTGTCGGTGATCTCGTCCACGCCGTAACCATAGAAGCGCAACAGCCAGTCGGCCTGGTACAGCCGGTGCTCGCGCTGCAGCGGTGGGGCGTGTAGTGGCAGTTGCCGGCTGGCATCGGGAATCGGACTGAACGCGGAGTAGTAGACCCGGCGCATGCGGTAGTTGCCGTACAGGCTGTCGGCGCTGGTCAGGATCTGCTGGTCACTGGCGCCATCGGCGCCCACGATCATCTGCGTGCTCTGGCCTGCTGGTGCGAATCGGGGTGGCTTCGGCCGCGCGCTGCGGGTGACGGCCGGCGCCAGCGCGGGCGCGGCCTTGCGTGCTTCCTGGGCTTCCTCGATGCGCCAGCGCAGCTCACCCATTGCGCCGCGGATCGACTGGACGGTCTTCTCCGGCGCCAGTGTGCTCAGCCCGGCCTCGGTGGGCAGTTCCACGTTGATCGACAAGCGGTCGGCGTGGCGGCCGGCGCTGGCCAGCAGTTCCGGCGACGCTTCTGGAATGGTCTTGAGGTGGATGTAGCCGGCAAAGCGGTGTTCCTCGCGCAGGCGCCGGGCGACCTCCACCATCTGCTCCATCGTGTAGTCCGCATTGCGGATGATGCCGCTGGAGAGGAACAGACCTTCGATGTAGTTGCGCTTGTAGAAATCCAGGGTCAGCGCAACCACCTCGTCCACACTGAAACGCGCGCGGGCCACATTGCTGGACACGCGATTGACGCAATAGGCACAGTCGTAGACGCAGAAGTTGGTCAGCAGGATCTTCAGCAGTGATACGCAGCGGCCGTCCGGCGTATAGCTGTGACAGATGCCCATGCCCTCGGTGCTGCCGATGCCACCGCTGGCACGCGAATCGCGCTTTCCCGAGCCGCTGGAGGCGCAGGAGGCGTCGTACTTGGCGGCATCGGCCAGAATGGCCAGCTTGCGGATGGTTTCCATTGCGGAAACCTACGGATGAGAAGTCTCAATGGATGAGACCGCCCCTGAATCCTTCAGGCTTCCGCCGGGCATGGCCCGGCGCTACCACCGCGCGTCCGGTAGCGCCGGGCCATGCCCGGCGCGCGCGCTCAGAACCCGTGGGTGATGGTGGGCTGGGTTGGCGAGGAGAAATCCGCGTACGGATCGTGCTCGCCGCTGCTGCCTTCGGACAGGCGGAACTTCAGCGCCAGGCCATCGCGCGAATCGGCTGCACGCAGCGCTTCTTCCTGCTCGATCACGCCGCTCTTGGCCAGCCGGAACAGGCATTGGTCGAAGCTCTCCATGCCTTCCTCCAGCGAACCTTCCATCGCCGCCTTGATCTCGTGCACCTGGCCGCGGCGCAGCAGGTCGCGGATCATCGGCGTGTTGATCAGCACCTCGGTGGCCGGCAGACGACGGCCTTCCTTGTTCTTCACCAGGCGCTGGCTGATCACCGCACGCAGATTCAGCGCCAGGTTCATCAGCACGTTCTTGTGCGCGCTTTCCGGGAAGAAGTTCAGGATGCGCTCGATGGTCTGGTCGGCGTTGTTGGAGTGCAGGGTGGCCAGGCACAGGTGGCCGGTCTCGGCGAAGGCGATCGCCGCTTCCATCGTCTCCGCGTCCAGGATCTCGCCGATCAGGATCACGTCCGGCGCTTCACGCATCGCGTTCTTCAGCGCGTTGTGGAAGGCATGGGTATCCAGCCCGACCTCGCGCTGGTTGACGATCGACATCTTGTGCTTGTGCAGGTACTCGATCGGGTCCTCGATGGTGAGGATGTGGCCGGTGGTGGTGCTGTTGCGGTGGTCGATCATCGACGCCAGCGAGGTGGATTTGCCCGAGCCGGTGGACCCCACCACCAGCACCAGCCCACGCGGAGTCATGATGACGTCCTTCAGCACCTGCGGCAGGTTCAGCTCCTCGATGCTCGGGATGCGGCTGCGGATGGCGCGGATGACCATGCCGACCTCGCCGCGCTGCTTGAACACGTTGACGCGGAAGCGCCCGGCATCGGGCAGGGCAATGGCCATGTTCAGTTCCAGCTCGCGCTCGAACTGCGGCACCTGGCCTTCGTCCATCAGCGAGTAGGCGATCTTCTTGACCATGCCCGGCGGCAGGCCGGTGTTGCCCAGCGGATAAAGCTTCCCCTCGATCTTGATGTAGACCGGTGCCCCGGTGGTCAGGAACATGTCCGAAGCGTTCTTTTCGGTCATCAGCTTCAGGAAGTAGCCGATATCCATTGCGAATTTTCCCCAACGAAACGGCCGACGCCCGTTGCCAGCACGGTGTCGGCTTGACGACAATGGCCGTGAACCGACAACCGGTACGGCCTCCCCAATGAAACGACTTAGCTTCGCACGAATGCGCCATGTCCTGTATGTGATGGCGTTTGCATTCGCACTGTCTGCCCCCGCCTGGGCGCAGGACGCCGCCCTGGAACTGGCGCAGGCCCGGCAGGCGGTGGACAAGGCCACCCAGGCCGATGCCGACCAGTACGCCCCGGACCTGATCGGCTTGGCCCGCCAGGGCCTGGAGCAGGCCCAGCGTGCCGCCGCCGACCGCCGCGAGCGCAAGAACGCCCCGGCGATGGCCCTGCGTGCCGCTGCCGACGCCGACCTGGCGCGTGTGCGCAGCGAGGAAGCCACGGCCACCGCCCAGTTGCAGCTGCGCCGCAACGAGGTCAACCAGCTGCAGCGCCAGCTGTCGACCGGGGAGGACCGCCGATGAAGCCGATCACTGCCGCAACCCTGGCCGCGCTGCTGGCGCTGCCCTCGCTGGCCATGGCCGCCGACAACCCGATGGTGGCGCAGCTGAGCCAGCGCCTGATGGCCATCCAGGCCAATCCGGACACCGCCGAGCTGGGCGCCTTCGAGCGCATGCAGGCGCAGCAGGCCATCGCCACCCTGGACAAGGCCAAGCGCCGCGACCAGGAGCTGGCCACCTACCTGGCCGAGCGCCGCGTGGAGATTGCCGAGACCGCCGTGCGCACCGCCCTGGCCGCGCGCGAGGTTGACCGTCTGGAACGGACCCGCAGCGACCTGCTGATCGAGGCCAGCCGCCGCGATGCCGCCCGTGCCCGCCAGGAAGCCGAGCAGCTGCGCATGCAGGCGCAGATGCAGGCCGAGGAGGCCGAGCGCCTGCGCCAGGCCGCCGAGGCCGAGACCCTGGCCCGCCAGGATGCCGAGAATGCCCTGACCAGCGTGGCCGGCAAGCAGCAGCAGCGGCTCAGCGCCGCCCAGCAGAACGCGGCCAAGCTGGCCCGCGAAGAAGCCGAGCTGGTGTCCGGGCAGAAGCTTCCCGGCTCGAAGTTCGACGGCCGTGGCGAGGTCTTCACCTTCACGGGTGATGCCTTTGCCGCCGGTGCCTCCAGCCTGTCCGGCGGCGCCCGCAACCAGGCCAAGGCGCTGGCCGAGTACCTGAACATCGGCAAGAAGGGCCGCCTGCGCATCGAGGCCTATGACAGCGCCAACGGCGTGGGCCAGAAGCGGGCCGAAGCGCTGCGCGACGCACTGGTCGCGGCCGGAGTCGCAAGCAACCGCATCCAGCTCGCCGGCAAGAAGGCGGCCTCCACCCAGGCACGTTCGGCCGAGGTCATCATCGCCCCGTAATTGCTTGATATTGTTTGTTTTTCGTTGTGATGAGCATTCAGCCTGAACCCCGCCCCGGCGGGGTTCGGTCTTTTTGCCGCAGGGGCTTGAACCCCGTCCGGAGCAGGCGTAGGGTCAATCGTCCGGGACGCAATGCCGCGGACCGGACGATGGGAGGGCCGGGCCGATGCAAGCAGGGCGCGAACCGCAGCAGACCGACGTGCGCAGGCCAGTGCCGCAGGTCGTTGCAGGCGTCCAGGTGGCCATCGACCGGCGCTCCCCCATGAACAACGCCCCGTGCCTTGCGGCCGGGGCGTTCGTGTATCTGTCGAAGGAGGTCCATCATGTTTGAAGATCAGCCCCAGAGCGAGATCGACGCACGTCGTGCGCGGGATCCGGAGTTCAGGGCACTCCATGACCAGCACCGCAAGTTGAACAAGAAGTGCATGGATGCGGAGTTGGGTGTACTCCCGATCGATGATGTCACCCTGGGTCGCATGAAGCGCGAGAAGCTGCTGGCCAAGCAACGACTTCTGCGAATGTACGCAACACCGCTCTCAGCACCTTCCCCCACGCTTTGACGCACCCCGTCACGCCCGGAACGGCGTGGCCCCGCCATTGATGGCCCCGCCAGGCGCTCCTGCCCTGGCATCGCGGCACCGCCGATGAGGCGGCCGCGCCAAGGCACCACAGGCCGTGGTGCCTTGGCCTGCAGGCACAACTCACCGATGCGGGCGGTACCGGTCTCCTCGTCGATCCGGGGCCGTCCGCATCCCTTTTCCGGGCAGGATGCGGGCGCCCGCGCGCCGACCTGACTTTCCGCGCCATCCGTCGGATAATCATCGGTCCGGCCCTGTGTGGCGCGAATCGAAAGTCCTCCGAATGCCCATCCATTCCTCCGTCCTCGAACTCATCGGCCAGACCCCGATCGTCAAGGCCCAGCGCCTGGATACCGGTGTCTGCGAGCTCTACCTGAAGCTCGAAAGCGCCAACCCGGGCGGATCGATCAAGGATCGCATCGGCCTGTCGATGATCGAAGCGGCGGAGCAGCGCGGCGAGCTGAAGCCCGGTGCCACCCTGGTGGAGGGCACCGCCGGCAACACCGGCCTGGGCCTGGCACTGGTGGCCCAGCAGAAGGGCTATAAGCTGATCCTGGTTGTTCCCGACAAAATGAGCCGGGAAAAGATCTTCAACCTGAAGGCGATGGGTGCCGAGGTGCGCCTGACCCGTTCGGACGTGGCCAAGGGCCACCCGGAGTACTACCAGGACCTGGCCAAGACCATCGCCGAGCAGACCCCGGGCGCGTACTTCATCAACCAGTTCGGCAACCCGGACAATCCGGCCGCGCACGAATTCGGCACCGGCCCGGAAATCCTGGAGCAGATGGGCGGCGATCTCGACGCCATCGTATTCGGCTGTGGCAGCTCGGGCACCATGACCGGCCTGTCGCGGGCCTTCGCCAGGCTGTCGCCGAAGACCGAACTGGTGCTGGCCGACCCGGTGGGCTCGATCCTGGCCGAGTACATCAACGACGGCGTGCTCAACGACAAGTCGGGCAGCTGGCTGGTGGAAGGCATCGGCGAGGACTTCCTGCCGTCGATCTCCGACTTCAGCCGTGTCAAGAAGGCTTATGCCATCAGCGATGCCGAGAGCTTCCACACCGCGCGCGAGCTGCTGGGCAAGGAAGGCATCCTCGGCGGTTCGTCCACCGGCACCCTGCTGGCTGCGGCGCTGAAGTACTGCCGCGAGCAGACCACGCCGAAGAAGGTGCTGGTGCTGGTCTGCGATACCGGCAACAAGTACCTGTCCAAGATGTACAACGACTACTGGATGCTGGACAACGGCTTCCTGCAGCGCCCGCAGCATGGCGACCTGCGCGACCTGATCCTGCGCCCGTACGGCCAGCGCGACACAGTGGTGATCGGCCCGAACGATCTGCTGACCACCGCCTACCAGCGCATGAAGCTGTACGACGTGTCGCAGCTGCCGGTGATGGACGGCGACCAGCTGGTCGGCATCGTCGATGAAAGCGACGTACTGCTGCATGTCTATGGCGACGAAGCGCGCTTCCGCGACACCGTGGCCACTGCGATGGTCAGCAAGCTGGACCGGCTGGACGTCAAATCGCCGATCGAAGCGTTGCTGCCGGTGTTCGACCGTGGGCAGGTGGCAATCGTGATGGACGGCGACGCCTTCCTGGGCCTGATCACCCGCATCGACCTGCTGAACTATCTGCGCCGTCGCGTGCAGTAAGCCGCTGATCGGCGACATTCGCCACTGAATTCCGGTTTATCTGCGTCAAAGGTCGTTAAGGCCGCGCTGATAGACTCCCGATCCTTTGACGGCGCCGCCTGCCGGCGCCCACCAGGAAAGAACATGTCCAACGCTACTTCCCAGGATCGCGCCCTGGCCCTGGCTACCCTGGCCATCCATGGCGGCCAGTCGCCGGACCCGAGCACCGGCGCAGTGATGCCGCCGATCTACGCCACCTCCACCTACGCCCAGTCCAGCCCGGGCGAGCACCAGGGCTTCGAGTACTCGCGCACGCACAACCCGACCCGCTTCGCCTATGAGCGGTGCGTGGCGTCGCTGGAAGGCGGCACTCGTGGCTTCGCGTTCGCCTCGGGCATGGCGGCCAGCTCGACCGTGATCGAACTGCTGGACGCCGGCAGCCACGTGGTGGCGATGGACGATATCTATGGCGGCAGCTTCCGCCTGTTCGAGCGCGTGCGCCGCCGCACCGCCGGGCTGGATTTCAGCTTCGTCGACCTGACCGATCTGGCCGCCTTCGAAGCGGCCATCACGCCGAAGACGAAGATGGTGTGGATCGAGACCCCGACCAACCCGATGCTGAAGATCGTGGACATCGCCGCGGTGAGCGCCATCGCCAAGCGCCATGGCCTGATCGTGGTGGTCGACAACACCTTCGCCTCGCCGATGCTGCAGCGTCCGCTGGAACTGGGCGCCGACCTGGTGCTGCATTCGGCCACCAAGTACCTCAACGGCCACTCGGACATGGTCGGCGGCATGGTGGTGGTCGGCGACAACGCCGATCTGGCCGAACAGATGGCCTTCCTGCAGAACTCGGTGGGGGGCGTGCAGGGCCCGTTCGACAGCTTCCTGGCCCTGCGTGGCCTGAAGACCCTGCCGCTGCGCATGAAGGCGCACTGCGCCAACGCGCTGGCCCTGGCGCAGTGGCTGGAAAAGCACCCGGCGGTGGAGAAGGTGATCTACCCGGGCCTGCCGTCGCACCCGCAGCATGAGCTGGCCGGCAAGCAGATGGCCGGCTACGGCGGCATCGTTTCGATCGTGCTCAAGGGCGGTTTCGAAGCGGCCAAGCGTTTCTGCGAGAACACCCAGCTGTTCACCCTGGCCGAGTCGCTGGGCGGCGTGGAAAGCCTGGTCAATCATCCGGCGGTGATGACCCATGCCTCCATTCCGGTCGCGCGCCGCGAGCAGCTGGGCATCAGCGATGCGCTGGTGCGCCTGAGCGTGGGCGTGGAAGAACTGGGTGATCTTCAGGTGGATCTGGAACGCGCACTGTCGGCAGGGAACCGCTGATTCATGCAGAAGCACGCCAATCTCCTGTTCCTGTTCCGCCAGCTGCTGGGGCGTGAGTTGGCAGCACGGTACCGCACCACCACGCTGGGTGTTCTGTGGCTGGTGCTGCAACCGTTGCTGATGTTGTGCGTGTACACGCTGGTGTTCAGTGGTGTGTTCAAGGCGCGATGGGCGGGGGCCGAATCCACCGGCGACTTCGCCCTGATGCTGTTTGCGGGCCTGGTGCCATTCACCCTGCTGTCCGAAGTGCTGATCACCGCACCGGGGATCATCGCCGGCCAGCCCAACTTCGTGAAGAAGGTGGTCTTCCCGCTGCCGGTGCTGTCGATCGTGAAGGTAGCCGCAGCGCTGACCACCGCCGGCATCGGCCTGACCATCCTGCTGGTCGCGCAGACCTGGCAGTCGGGGCTGCCGTCGGCGTGGGCACTGGCTTCGCCGCTGATCCTGCTGGAAATGACGCCCATGCTGCTTGCGATTGCCTGGTCGCTTTCGGCGTTGGGGGTCTACCTGCGCGACATCGGACAGTTTGTGGGCATCCTCAGCAGCGTGCTGTTGTTCCTCAGTCCGATCTTCTTCCCGGCGCATGCGATGCCTGAGGCGGCCAGGGGACTGGTTTACTTCAACCCGCTGGTCACGCCCATCGAACAGCTGCGTACGGTGACTGTCCAGAACGCAGCGCCTGACCTGGCGATGCTGCTGCCGCACTTCCTGCTTTCCGTGGTGGCGGCGATGCTGGCCTACGCGCTCTTCCGTCGCCTCTCGCGCGGCTTCTCGGACGTCCTATGAACAACCCGCAGACCACCACGATGCATGCCTCACCCGACGCGGCCATCGAAGTGCTGGGCGTGACCAAGGACTATCCGGTCTACGCCAACCCGCGCGAGCGCCTGCTGTCGCTGCTCAAGCCTTCCGGTGACCGTGCCAGCCGCACCTTCCGTGCGCTGGATGGCATCAACCTGGTCGTGCCGAAGGGCGAAACGGTCGGCATCATTGGCCGCAACGGCGCCGGCAAATCGACCCTGCTGCAGATCCTGTGCGGCACGGTGCGCCCGACCTCCGGCTCGGTCAGCATCCGTGGGCGCTTTGCCGCGCTGCTCGAACTGGGGGCCGGCTTCAATCCGGATTTCTCCGGCCGCGACAACGTGTACCTGAGCGCCTCGCTGCTGGGCCTGAGCCGCAAGGAAGTGGACGACAAGCTGCAGTCGATCATCGACTTCGCCGATATCGGCGATTTCTTCGACCGGCCGGTCAAGACCTATTCCAGCGGCATGTACGTGCGCCTGGCGTTCTCGGTGGCCATCCACACCGAGCCGGATGTGCTGATCATCGACGAAGCGCTGTCGGTGGGTGACATCCGCTTCCAGATGAAATGCCTTGCGCGCATCGAACAGATCCGTGCACGCGGCGCCACCATCCTGTTCGTGTCGCATTCGCTTGAGCAGGTCAAGCGCTTCTGCCAGACCGCGCTGTGGCTGGAAGGCGGCAAGGTCAAGCTGCACGGCGAAGCCAGCTTCGTGGCCGACCGTTTCCGCGACTACGAACTGGGTAAGGACCTGGCCGTGGCGCAGGACGCCGAAGTGCGCCAGGCGCCCGCCCCGGGCAGCATTCCCGCGCATCTTGAAACGGTTGCACTGAGCACCGACATGCTGGCACCGTTCGAGCCGCTGACGGTGGATATCAGCTATACCGTTGGCGATGAGACGGTCGATGGCCTGCTGCTTGGCGTAGCGATCAAGGGCATGGACGGCCTGCATATCTTTGGCCCCAACACCTATCTTGAGCGGGTGGTGATTCCCACCTCGCGCGGCTCGCATCGCGTCAGCTACTGCATCCCGTCGATGACCCTGCTGACCGGCAGCTACCGCGTTGATGTGGGACTGTTCACCGACAAGGGCCTGGTCTGCCTGGACTACCTGTCCGAAGCCAGTGTCTTCACCGTGGCTGCGCCCTACTTCAGTGAGGGCGTGGTCTATATCCCGCATGAGTGGAAGGTCCATGACCCCGACGCTGCTTGAAATCCCCTTTGATCATTACCAGCGCTACGGTGCGGCCACGCATCTGCTGCAGGCGCTGGATCTGCCCGCGCCGCGGGTGCTGGAAGTAGGGGCCAACCGTCAGCGTCTGCTCGGGCAGTTCCTGCCGCAGGCAACGTTCCTGTACACCGACCTGCATGCCGAAGGGGACGAGAAGGACTTCGTGGTGGCCGACGCCACCGCGCTGCCGTTCCCGGAGCAGGGCTTCGACGCCGTGGTATCGCTGGATGTGCTTGAGCATATTCCCGCGCCGCTGCGTGCCAAGGCCGCGGCCGAGATGGCGCGTGTCGCCGGCCGTGCGGTCATCGTCGGCTTCCCGCCGGACCAGCCGTGGGTGCGCGACGCTGAAGTGGATGCGAATGGCCGCTGGCATGAGCTGTTTGGCGAGGACTACGTCTGGCTGCAGGAGCACAAGGAATTCGGCCTGGTCGACACCGCCGAGATCGTGGATGCGTTCGAGAGCGCCGGCATGACGGTGCTGCGCTTCGGCCAGGGCAATGCCGCATTGTGGTCCAGCCTGATGGGCGCACATTTCATCAAGGTGAAGTTCCCCGAGCTGGAGCCGCTGGTCAGCGCCGCCGACCGTCTCTACAACAGCCGGGTGTTCGCTGGCGATCACAGCGACCAGCCTTACCGCGAATACTGCGTGGCCGTGCGCCTGCCCAGCGATGCAGCGCGCCTGCAGGCCAACCCGCCGTTCCGTGCCGACCTCGACGCGGAAGCGACTGCGCTGCTGAGCGGTCTCGCCGGCGGCTTGCGTGAGCTGGCGGTACGTACCGCCAATTCCGAGAAGGAATGGGAATCCACGGCGCGGATGCTGGATGCCTATATCGCCGATCTTGCCGTGGCCAAGCGCGAGTGGGGCGCCACCGCCGCCTATGCGCAGCAGCTGCAGCAGGGCAAGGACGAGGCCGATGCCGGGTGGATCGCCCGCCATGCCCAATGGCAGCAGCGCGAGCAGGAGCTGCAGGCGCGTGTGGCCGATGAGCTGCAGCAGTTGCAGAGTGCCCAGGCCCGCATGGCGGAACTGGTGGAGGCCGCCGAGGCCGCCCGCCTGCAGGCACGGGATGTGGAGCGCGAGCTCGAGCAGCGCCTGCAGCAGCGCACGGCGGACTACCAGCGCTCGCGCCGCAAGTGGAAAGCCGCCATGGGGGTGTTGGCGCTGGGCGGCCTGGTCATTGGCGCGCTGGTGGGTTGGGCCGTGTCTTGAAGCGATGGGGCAACCGGAAAGTGACCGTACTGAATCAACGAGGTAATGCCTGATGTCCAAGATGGGTAATCTGCTTCGCGGAATCTACTGGAGCATTCGTCGCGCACAGGGGCAGGGTGTCTCTGTCGGCACCATCCTCTCGGCCCTGGCGCGCGCCGCACGCCGGGGGCCGAGGCATCTGGCCCGGTCAATTCTTGCCTATGCCAATGGATCGCACACGGCAGCAGCCACCACGCCGCCGGACGTCTATGCCGAATGGCTGCGCCAGCAGGCGCCGGCCGCGGTTCCGGCCGACGCCGGCCTGATCAGCATCGTGATGCCGGTGTGCAACACGCCGGAGGTGTTCCTGCGCGAGGCCGTGGCCAGCGTCGAAGCACAGACCTACCCGAACTGGGAGCTGTGCATCCACGATGACGCGTCCGATCAACCGCATGTGGCACGCGTGCTGGACGAGCTGTCGCAGCGCCTGCCGAACCTGCGGGTTTCGCGCTCAAGCGAACGGCAGGGCATTGCGGCCACGACCAACGCTGCGGTCGCACTGGCCAAGGGGCGCTGGATCACCTTCCTCGACCATGACGACCTGCTGGAGCCGGATGCACTGGCGGCGGTGGTTGCCTGCCATGTGGCCACCTCGGCCGGGGTCGTGTATACCGACCACGACGTGCTGGGCGAAGATGGCCGCCTTCGCCATCCCTACTTCAAGCCCGACTGGAACCTGGACCTGTTCCTGTCGCAGATGTACCTGGGTCATCTGGTCAGCTTCGATGCCGCGCTGGTGGCGCAGCTGGGCGGGCTGCGCAGCGACTGCGATGGCTCGCAGGACTACGATCTGGTGCTCCGCTGTGCCGCTGCCGGCGCCACCATCGCCCATGTGCCCAAGGTGCTCTACCACTGGCGCGCGCACGCCGGTTCCACCGCGGCCAATGCCGGCTCCAAGCCCTACGCGCACCACGCTGGCCGCCGCGCGCTGCAGCAGCATGTGCAGGCAACCCACCCCGGGGCGCAGGTGGATGATGGCGAGCAGCTGTTCTGCTACGACGTGCGCTATCCGTACGCGGACAAGGGGCCTCTGGCCAGCATCATCATTCCCACCCGCGACGGCCTGGACCTGCTGCGCACCTGCGTGGAGTCGCTGTACGCCAAGACCGACTACCGTGCGTTCGAGATCATCGTGGTCGACAACGGGTCAACCCAGGCCGAAACGCTGCAGTGGCTGGAGGCGATGTCCCGCCGCGAGAGCTTCCGGGTGATCCGCGCCGATGTGCCGTTCAACTGGTCGGCACTGAACAACCTGGCGGCGCGCGAAGCGCGGGGCGAGGTGCTGGTGTTCCTCAACAACGACACCGAGATCATCGATGGGCAGTGGTTGCAGCGGCTTGCCGAGAATGCGCTGCGGCCGGACGTGGGCGTGTGCGGCCCGTTGCTGCTGTACGGCGACCGCACCATCCAGCACGCCGGCGTGGTGATCGGCATGGGCGGCTGGGCCGACCATGTATTCAAGGGTGAAACGCCGGTGCACAACCAGAACCTGTTCGTTTCCCCGGTACTGCAGCGCCAGGTGCTTGCGGTCACCGGCGCCTGCATGGTGGTGGCGCGTGACACGTTCGCGTCACTGGGCGGGTTCGATGAAACCTTCATCGTCTGCGGCAGCGATGTGGAGCTGTGCCTGCGCGCGCATGCGCGTGGCCTGGCCACTGTGTACGTCGCACGTTCTGTGATGATCCACCACGAATCCAAGACGCGCGATCCGCGTGCGATTCCGGAAAGCGACTTCGTGCGCTCGGCCGAGGCGTACTCGCCGTATCGCGAAGAAGGCGATCCGTTCTTCAGCCCGAATCTGGATTACATGGCGTCTTCGCCGCGCCTGCGCGGGAGCGTGCAATGAGCCGTCTGGGTCACCTGCTGCGGCGCATTGCCGCGCGCCTGGATGCGAGCGCTCCCGGTGTGCCCACGCCCAACACCCACGTTGCCGAGATCACCCCCTGTACCCCCCGGCATGACCCCTGGGAGGGCAAGCGGCTGAATCTGGTGCTGCCGTCGATCAACAAGCAGCATTACTTCGGCGGCATCCATACCGCCGTGCTGATCTACCGCGAGCTGTGCCGCTTCTTCCCCGCATCGCGGATCATCCTGGTCGACAGTTCGCCGGATGAAGAAGCGCTTTCGCGCTTCTCCGACCACCTGCTGGTGCCTGCGGACCAGACCTCCACGGCGATGCGGCAGATCGTGCCGTTCAGCGATCGCTACCAGAAGACCCTGCCGGTGGCCGCTGAGGACATCTGGGTGGCCACCGCCTGGTGGACGGCGTATGCCGCACAGCGTATTTCGCAATGGCAGGGCGACCACGGCGGCATTGATCGTCCGATGATCTATCTCATCCAGGACTTCGAGCCCGGGTTCTATGCCTGGTCGAGCCAGTACGCGCTGTCGCTGAGCACGTACCGCCCAGCGCGCGACATCGGCATCTTCAACACGGCCCTGCTTGCCGGGTTCTTCGAGCAGCATGGCCTGCAATACGAGAAGCGTTCGGTGTTCGAACCGGTTCTGCATGACGGGCTGCGTCCAGCGCTGCAGCAGGTGCGTGATGCGGCTGTTCCCCGCCACCGCCGCATCGTTGTCTACGCGCGCCCGGGCACCCCGCGCAATGCGTTCGAGCTGATCTGCGAGGGCCTGCGCCTGTGGGGCTGGAAGGACCCGCGCGCGGGGCAGTGGGAAGTGGCGGCACCGGGTGAGCTGCAGGCCGACCTGGATCTGGGCCCGTTCGCCTTGAAGGCGCTCGGCAAGCTGGATATCGATGCGTACGCCCGGTTGCTGTCGACCTCGGCGATCGGCCTGTCGTTGATGGTCTCGCCGCACCCCAGTTACCCGCCGCTGGAAATGGCCGCGTTCGGCATGGAGGTGCTGACCAACCGCTACGACAACAAGCGGCTGGACCAGACCGTGGCCAACGTCCATTCGCTCGACAGCATGACCCCGGAGGCGATCTGTGCAGGGCTTGTGGCGCTGGTGGATGCATTCGAACAGCGCGGCATGATGCAGAGTGCCGTTGCCGGAAGCGATCACGCCCTGCTCGGCCAGGGGGAGTTCGGCCGTATTGCCAGCGACGTGCACAGCCGCGTGCTGGCAGACGGCTGACTACATGTTCGCCAGCGCAGGGAACGGGCCAGACCATGGCGTGCTTGGGCGCAGCCGCGGCAGGTGGGTGGCCGCCGGCGTTCTGATCTTCATCCTGCTCTGCTCGCGCAGTGTTTCCCAGTTCCAGTTCGTCATTCTGCTGGCGGTCTCCCTGTTGTCCATGGGGTGGTTCGGTGACCGGGTACTGGCATGGCTGGGGCTGGCAAGGACCGCGATGGGGTCTGGCCTGTTCCTGAAGGCCTGGCTGGGCCAGTTCGCACTGCTGCTGGTCTGGCTGGTTTCGGCTCCCCTGACCTGGGCCTGGACGACACAGGCACATCTGCCGTTGGGCCTGCCGTTGCTGGTGATGGCGGCGCTGTCGGTCAGCCTGCTGGCGCATCGAACGCAGGCACGCCGGTTTGTGCGCAGCCTGGTGCCCTCATCCGGCGGTTCTTCGCTGCCGAGCCTGCTGGGCGTGTTCGCCCTGGTCGCCACCGCCGCGCTGTACTCGCGGCGTGCCGGCGCGCTGGGCCTTGATACCCACCAGCATATTGCCTTCACAACGGCCATGTACGAAGCGGGCTATCCGCTGCTGACCGCCGGCGGCACCACCTGGCTGGAGAAGTACCCGAAGCTGCTGCATGTGCTGGCCTCGCTGTGGGCCTGGCCCGGCATGGGTCATCACCTGGGGCCGTTCCTGAAGGTGCAACCGGCGCTGCAGGCGACCCTGGCCGTGGTCGGGCTGACCGAGCTGGTGTGGGGGCGCCTGCGCTCTGGGGGGCTGTCGCCGGCGCTGTCGATGACCGGTGGTGTCGTGCTGTTGGTGGGCCTGGGCGCGCTCATGCTGCGCGGAACCACCTACTTCTATCCCGTGGCAGACCTCAACAGCACCGGGCGCCTGAGTGCGCTGGCGGTGCTGCTGCTGCCCGCCCTGGCGGCCACCCTGCACGGGATCGCGCGGAACCGGCGCAGCGCCGCGTTCTGCTGGGCCGCGCTGCCCTTTGCCGGGGCCATGGCGGTCAAGCTCAATCCTTCACTGGCAGTGGCCTACGTCGGTTTCTCCGTGCCGCTGTTCGTCTGCGTCGCGGTGTTGCCGTGGGTGTACACGCGCGGTCTGTCCCTGCGCCTGCTGATGCCGCTGCTGGGTCTGTTCACCGGAACGGTGGCTGGTGTTGTGCTGCTGCTGGCCGACCCTTACTACCTCCAGCTTGTGGCAGAAGCCGTGCCGCAGGTGCACGCGGGGCTGCAGCAGTTGCTGGGGCTGCGCCTGTACATGCCACCTTCGGTTCCACTGGTGGAGGGTTCACTGCCGGAGGCGCTTCGTGCTGCAGTGATGTGGGAGCTCTGGCACGGCCCCCAGCCGGCGCCCTGGACGCAGTGGATGCCCGCGTCCAGCCAGTTCCTGTGGCGCGCCATCCATCCGCTGGGACATGCCCTGGCGCTCGCCAGCATTGCGACGGGCCTGGCGGCGCTGCTCTGGCGGCGCTGGGCCGCGGAAAGCCGGCGCCTGCTGTTGTCGATTCTGGGGTGGCAGATTGGCTTGCTGCTCTCGGTGCTGTGTGCGCAGCGGCTTGCCAACATCGTCCTGCTCGCGCTGGGCCACAGTTCGCTGGAAGCAAGCCTGCTGAGCACCTACTCGCAGCGCTACATCGATCTGCTGGGCATGTATGCGCTGTTCATCCAGTCGATGCTGGCGCTGGCGTCGCTGCTGCTGCTGCTGGACGCGGTGGGCGTGGGCCGTCGCCTGCGTGCCCTGCCCAAAGCCAGTCTGCGCCGCGCCACCGCCGTTGTGGTCGCCCTGGGGGCCCTGGCCTTTGCCTTGGTGCCACCGCCCGCACCTCGGGCCAGGACCATGGGCTGGCCCTATCCGGTGGACGAAGCGCAGGTGCGGGCGTTCCAGCAGGCCGAGGCGCGCTTGCCGGCCGATGCGGTTGTGCTGGTACCGGCCTACTCGGTCATGCTCAACGGGCGCGAAGACTGGGTGCTGCCCTCGGCCAGCGTCGCGCCCTATCTTCCGTTCGGCCAACATGACTATCTGTTCAACGTCCGACTGGGGGCCGGTTATCCGTTCACCGCGCGTGATCTCCGGCAGCTGCTCTGCAGCAACAAGCCCGCCGCAGCGCGTCAGCAACTGCGCCGGCTGGGGGTGACCCATGTGCTGATCGATCGCTCCGGCCGCGCAACCGATCGTGACCTGCTGGAAACACGGCTGTGCATGACCGAGCTCGGCAGGCTGGGCCTGAGTGTGCAGGATGCGATTGCCGCACCGGGCGACCTCTTCTTCTATCCTCTGCAACCATGACCGCTGCTCTCTCGCCCGACTCCCCCCAGGCCGCTGCCTGCGCACCGCGCATTGCAGTGATCATCCCCTGCTACAAGGTTACCCGCCACATTCGGGATGTGCTGGCAGCGATCAGCCCCGAGGTGACGGCCGTCTACTGCGTGGACGATGCGTGCCCCGAGGCGTCGGGTGATTTCATTGAATCGCACACCGATGATGCCCGGGTACGGGTGTTGCGCCATGCGCGCAACAAGGGCGTGGGCGGTGCGGTGGTGACCGGCTACCGGGCTGCCATTGCCGACGGCATGGAGATCCTGGTCAAAGTGGACGGCGACGGGCAGATGGACCCGCGACTGCTGCCGCTGTTCGTGACCCCGATCGCGCGCGGGCAGGCCGACTATGCCAAAGGCAACCGCTTCTGGGATCTGGGCCAGATCAGCCGCATGCCCTGGCTCCGTCGCCTGGGCAACCTGGGGCTTTCCTTCCTGGCCAAAGCATCCACCGGCTACTGGGATCTGTTCGATCCCACCAATGGATACACCGCCATCCATGCCGCGGTCGCCGCGCGCCTGCCGCTGAAAAAACTCAGCGAGCGCTACTTCTTCGAAACCGACCTGCTGTTCCGGCTCAACGCTGTGCGTGCGGTGGTGGTGGACGTGCCGATGGACGCGCACTACGGCGAAGAGGTCAGCAACCTCAGTGTAGGCAAAGTGCTGGGCGAGTTCGCCCTGAAGCACGCACGCAACTTCGCCAAGCGCATCAGCTACAACTATTTCCTGCGCGACCTGTCGGTGGCATCGCTGCAGCTGGTGGCCGGTGTCGTGCTGTTGCTCGGCGGCGGTGCCTACGGCGCTGTCCGCTGGTTCGAACTGTCCGCGGCGGGGCTGGCAGCCCCCGTGGGTACGGTGGTGCTGCCTGCCATGGCCATTCTCAGTGGACTCCAGCTGATCCTGGCCTTCCTCAACTACGACATCGCGCTTCGCCCGCGCGATGTCCTGCACACCCGGCTGCCGCCACTGGTGTCAGACCAGGTGCGGCAGCGCGATATGGGTGAATGAAGCGGCTGACAGTACGAACAGCAGCAGCGCCACAGCGGTGAACAGGACCCGACCCCACTGCGATTCACCGGTGCGCATGAACAGCGGCACCATCATCACCACCAGGCCCATCACATAGCGCCCCTGCGGCTGGAAATCATAGGTCCAGCTGTGCAGGAACGAGGCCAGTACCAGTGCCAGCCCGCAGCCGACACTGGTGATGGCCAGGGCAGGGGAGAGCGTGCGGGTGCCCAGTCCCCAGCCAAGCGCGAGCACCAGCACCCCGAGCACGCACCAGCCGACGAACCGATAGGCGTCCTCGGTGTCGAAGTACTCCATGTAGCCATAGACGCCAAAGAAGCTGCGGAACGTTCCCACGTGCCACTCCTTCGGTGCGTCGAGCAGTTGCCCGATCTGCACGCCCTTCTCCTGCAGCTTGAACCCGGAGACCTCTGCGGACAGCGTGCGGGTCACCGAGGGCTTGAATGCGGGCTCGGCGAAGCGCTCGCGCTGCTGTTCGATCAGTGCGGTCTTGCCCGGGCCGCCGCGATGCTTGTAGGCATCGGCGGCGATCCACGGCACGGCCACCGCCGCCGACAGTGCGAGGGTCAGACAGATGCGCCCGATCGCCGCGCGGCTGTGGGACTCGCGCAGCAGGACCCAGGCTGCATAGACGCAGTAGAGCAGCGACAGGCCGGCCATGATGCCCACCACCGTGAGCAGGGAAGAGCCCGCCGCAGCGGCCAGCCCCGCGCCGGCGCCGTTGGCGGCAACGCCGGCCAGCAGCAGCACCACCAGCGACGACGCCAGCAGGGCGCGCAGTCGCAGCGCGACGACCGACATCGACAACGCGATGAACGCTGCGACCGGCCAGTAGTTCTTCTTCGAAAGAAGCAACAGGCCCAGGCAGGTGCAGAACACCAGCAGATGCCCCAGTGTGGCTGCATCGAAGGGCCCGCGGCGCTGCAGGAAGCGCTGCAATGGGCCCTCGGGCATCAGTGCGATCACAGTGGCCAGCATGCCCAGTGCGAAGGGCAGTGCATCGCCATTGAAATAGGAGAACACGTACCAGAGCTGTGGCGTGATCAACAGCGGGATGTAGCTGCCCCGCGGCGCGCGGATCACCACCAGGCCAACGAGCATCAGCGCAAACAACGCCAGATTGAACGCGCGGTAGGACAGCATCACGTCCAGGCCCAGCTCGCCAAAGATCCGTGAGGTCTTGGCGGCGAACAGGTAGACGACGTTCCATTCGGAAAGATAGGTCACGCCATACGGACTGCTGGTGAAGCTGGTCGCCAGGTCTGGTGCATCCATGCGCGGCGGCGCCCAATGGTGCTGGAAGTACCCCGCATCGGCATCGTGCAGCAGCTCATCGGGGTGCACCGAACGGCCGGACGTCGGCGAGAACATCGACAGCGCGGTGCACAGCCCGAGCACGATCAATGCCAATGCCAGCAGCGGCATGGGCCGGCGCAGGAACTGCAGACTGATGGCCACCAGCAGGCTCAACCAGAATGCCCACCACAGCAGGTTCCAGGTAGCCGGTGCCACGCCGGAGTTGCTCTGCATCGGCACCGCCAGCGGGATTGCCAGCTGCGGGTCGGTGGCATCGGCGGCGATCAGGAACCGTGCCTGTTCCGGGTCGGCACTGCTATCGCGTGCCATCTGCACGCCATCCAGCTGCAGCGGGTCGGCGAGCGTCTGCCGTTCGCGGCCGCCGAAGCCAACCGCCCCGATGTGCGTGAAGACGATGGGTGCTGCGCCGGGATCAGGGTCTATCCGGACGCCATGCAGCGTGCCGCGCGGCAGCTCGTAGCGCAGTTCGGTCGGGCCGGTCTGATAGCGCTTGACCGTGGACAGGGCCTCGGAGAGGCCCTGTCCCATGTCGAAATAGACCTGCAGCCGCCCGGGCTGGGCGCTCTCCAGGTCAATGACCAGCACCTGCCGGTTGTAGGGCACGACCAGCAGGATCAGCAGCAACAGACCCGCTACCAGCAGCATCAGCCCTTGCAGGCGACGGTGCACGGACAGGCCGGCGTACCAGACGGGCAAGCCCTTGAGCAGCTCCCGGGCTTCGCGTGCTGCTGAACTGGCCGGTTGATTCATGCGAGCACGTCGTCGGCAGCTGCGAAGATCGCCTCAAGGTGCTCTTCCACGCCCACCCACAGCGGCATGCGCACCAGCCGCTCACTGAGCGCGTCGGTATTGTGCAGCTCGCCATGGGTACGGCCGGCCTGCAGGCCGGCAGGTGCCGAATGCAGCGGGATGTAATGGAAAACAGTCTGCACGCCGCGGTTCTTCATCTCCGAGATGAAGCGGGTGCGCGCGTCAAGGTCGGGCAGCAGCATGTAGAACATGTGCGCGTTGTGCTGGCAGTCGGCCGGCACGATCGGACGGCGCAGCCGGCCAGCCGCTTCATGCGGCGCGGCCCATTGCTGGTAACGGTCCCAGATGGCCAGGCGGCGCGCGGTGATCTGATCTGCTTCTTCGATCTGCGCGCAGAGGAACGCCGCGGTGATCTCGCCGGGCAGGAAGGAGGATCCGACGTCCACCCAGGTGTACTTGTCGACCTGGCCGCGGAAGAAGCGGCTGCGGTTGGTTCCCTTCTCGCGCAGGATCTCCGCGCGTTCGCCGAACCGGGCGTCGCGGCAGAGCAGGGCGCCGCCTTCACCTGAAATGATGTTCTTGGTTTCGTGGAAGCTGAGGGCCCCCAGTTCGCCAATCGTGCCCAGTGGCCGCCCCTTGTAGGTGGACATGATGGCCTGTGCGGCATCTTCGACGATGGCCAGGCCGTGACGCGCGGCGATGTCCAGCAGGCTGTCCATCTCGCAGGCGACACCGGCATAGTGCACAACGCAGATGGCGCGGGTGCGCGGCGTGATCGCGGCCTCCACCAGGCGCTCGTCCAGGTTCAGCGTGTCCTCGCGGATGTCCACGAACACCGGCACCGCCCCGCGCAGTACGAATGCGTTGGCGGTGGACACGAAGGTATAGGACGGCATGATGACTTCGTCACCGGGCTGCAGGTCGAGCAGCAGCGCCGCCATTTCCAGTGCTGCCGTGCAGCTGTGGGTCAGCAGGGCCCGCTGCGCCCCGGTGCGCTGTTCAAGCCAGGCGTGGCTGCGCTTGGTGAACTGGCCGTCGCCGGACAGGTGGCCGTTGGCGTGTGCCTGGGCAATGTGCCAGAGCTCACGACCGGTCATGAAGGGCTTGTTGAAGGGAATCAAGAGTGTGCCTCGCAGGGTGGGCGTTGTAATGGTGTCAGGCGACCGATCGTGACAGCACGACCACACCCAGCATGATGATCAGCGTTCCGGCGATCTTGTATCCATCCAGCTGCTCACGGAAGATCACGCTGGCAAACAGCGCAACCAGGAAGAAGTTGATCGCCATGTACGGGTAGGCCCGGCTGATCGGCATCTTGCTGATGGCCGCCATCCAGCACAGCGAGGCACCGAAGGCCGCCGCAAAGGCGGAAATGACCCATGGCTTGAGCAGCAGTTGCAGCACGTTCAACGGCTGCAGCGGCGCGGAAAGCAGGTGGCCGTGGATGCCCACCTGCCATTTCAGGATCAGCTGGCCGTAGACCGTCAGCATGATCGTCAACGCGATGAAGAGGTAGCTCATCGTCTCAGTTCCCTGGCAGGGTGATCTTGCGGGTGAGCACGTCCAGCAGATCGGTGCCGTCCCAGACCGGATGGAAGTCGAGTGCGCGGCCGAAGGGCACGATGCGGTCGATGGCGCGATTGCCGAGCCGATCAAGCAGCTTGATCAGCGATTCCCGCGCGAATCCGTGCACGACCAGCGTCTGGTCGCGATCGTCCAGTTGTGGCGCAAGGGCTTCCAGTGCGTCCAACTGGACGTCCACCACCAGGCCGTGGCCGCTCTGCAGTTCGCGCAGGTTGCCATCAGCGCGGGTGGCGTCCAGGGTAAGGGGATAGCTGCCCAGGGAAGAGCCGGAATGCAGGTCGTCCGAGGAGAGTGCAGCCATCAGGTGGGCATCGGTCACCCGGGCCATCATCGCCGCAGGTTCATCTGCGACCACGCCGGACTGCGAGCGTACTGCAGGCCAGAACCGCGCACGCGCGGCCTGCACGACGTCCTGCGCGCCAACCCAGTACAGGGTGCGGGGTGAGGAGCACGCCTGCTGGCCGAACCAGAGAACATCGTTGATAAACCGGTGGGCAAGCTGCTGCAGGTCCGCGTCGCTGCTCTGCAGTACATGCGCGGCATCAATGGCCGCGACACCGAAACGATCCGGGAAGGCCAGTTCAACGGCCAACGGCGCCAGCGGCAGGGAACGAATCTTGGCCACCGTCGCGTCGCCGCCCCAGATGATCCGCGCATGGCAGCTGCGGGAGATCAACGTGGTCACCGCATCATCATGCGGATAGGTCAGCAGCACGCTGCGCTGCAGGACGTCGGCATGCAGCCCTTCGTCGCGCATGGCGTGCAGGATCGAGACCAGTGCTTCGCGCTGCGGGCTGTGCTTCTGCGACAGGCGGGCAACGTTGCGATTGCCGGCCAGCACGGACATCAGCCAGGCATAGGCGAACAACACATCGACGTTGGCCGGCGCAAGATGGAACACCAGGCCACGCGCCAGCAGATGTTCGGTGGCCGGTGCCAGCAGGCGCCGCGACAGCTGCTCCTGCGCCGCCGGACGGAACCAGTGTGCCAGCGTCGCCAGTTCGGGATGCTCGCGCAGTACCGGCAGCGCGAATACACGTCGTGCGAAATCGGCGACGAACGCACGCGCCTCCGCGCTGAAGGGTGACAGCGGCGGCAGGCTGGCCAGGCGCGCCAGCTGATCCGGCAGCGCTGCGTCGGCGTCCATGGAGAACAGGATCTGGGTCATGCGCGGGGTACCGTTCGTGTGTCACTGCAGCCGCGCACTTCAACGTTCTTGATGCGGCCCAGTACGCTGAAATGCTTTCCGAGTCGACCGCAGGGGCAATCGTCCTCGCCGTGGATCACGCCCAGGTCTTCGGTGAGCAGGCTGTGCCCGGGGTAACTGCCAGGCAACAGGCTCAGTACCTGCACGGCACCTGCGGTTCCATTGGCCGTTGGGCTGAGATCCTGCAGGTCACGAATGATTACATCGGCATAAGCCGGTGCATGAAGATGACCGTGCTCGCACTCGAAGAAAATCGAGCCGACCTGCTCGACCATGCCGTAATAGTTGTGGACGCGATCAATACCGAAGGTGCTGGAGAGCGAGGCCTTGTACGCGGCATTGTCCACCTTCTGCTCGTCCATCTTCTTCCAGCCGCCGCCATGCACCAGCATGCTGCCTTGCGGGAAGCGCAGCGTTACGCTGTCGCGCGCGGCAGCCTGGACAAAGGACTGCCAGACGATGAAGGTGAAGCCGAACAGCAGCACCGGTTCGTCCGGCGCCTTGGCCAGCCAGCTCTCCAGAGCTGCCCAATCGGGCTGCAGCTGCTCATCGAGCAGGTACAGATGGTCGCGGCCGAAGTTGGAGAAGCCCAGGATGCCGGCCGCACGTGCGTTGAAGCGGCTGCGATCGCGCAGGAACGAGTCGTCGTCGACCACCAGCATGCGCATCCGGCGGTTGCCGGCAAAGTGGGAGAAGATCCGCGTCAACGCGCGGGTCTGCGCGCGCGCGGTTTCCGCATCGAGGAAGATCCTGGACACGGCAGCGCCGGTGGTGCCGCTGGAAACCAGCGTACGCAGCACCTGGTCGTCGGCGACGCTCTTCAGATCGAGCTGCTTGAACAGCCGGACCGGCAGCCAGGGCAGCGATTCCAGCGAGTCCGCCTGGCCGCCGCGCCACAGCGCATCGAGCATCGCGCGGTAGGGCGGGCAGGACCGGTGGTGATGCCGGGTGAGCGACTGCAGGCCATCCAGCAGCCATTCGCGCTTGGCCTGCCGGCCCAGCCCATAGACCTCCGCTTCCAGCGCAGCCGCTGCCAGCGAACTGTCCGTGCCTGCGTTCATTGACGTGCTCCTTGCGCGGCAAGCTGCCGCAGCGACAGGTAGTCGATCTTGCCGCTGGACAGCAGCGGCAGCGAATCCAGATGGATGCAGCGGACCAGGCCGCCAAACAGCTTGTAGCGCGCCTGCACCAGCTGGCGGACGGTGTCCTGCGCGGCTGGCGCATCGCCATGGCTGAACACAACCAGATCGTCGTCATTGCCCGAGCAGGCGATCTGACGGCCGAGCGCGGCCGACAGCATCGCTTCGACTTCATCGAGATTGACGCGGTTGCCGGAGATCTTCAGGAACCGTTTGGCGCGTCCGGTGATGTAATGGAACCCTTCGTCATCGACACGGGCCAGATCGCCTGTGCGAAGCAGGCCGTGCAGTTCGTCGGGGTGCGCAAGTTCTTCGCGCGAGGTGGCATAGCCCATCATGACATTGGGCCCCTCGTAGACCAGTTCGCTGCTTTCCGCATCGACCTGCATCCGACCGCCCGGCACCGGAATGCCGATGCTGCCGATCTTGTCCAGAAGGCGCTCGGAGGGAACGTAGCTGATGCGCGGCGAGGCTTCGGTCTGGCCGTACATGACGAAGAACTGCAGGCCATGGTCTCTGGCGGATTCGGCAAAATGCTGGACCAGTTCGTCGCGCAGGCGGCCACCGGCCTGGGTCAGCATGCGCAGGCTGGGCAGCTGCAGGCGCGCAAGGCCCATGCGGCGCAGTATTTCGTAGGTGGCCGGAACCCCGGACAGGGAGGTGACCGCGTTGCCGCGTGCGGCTTCCCAGAACTCGCGGGTCATCAGGCTGTCTTCGCTCAGCACCACGCAGCCTCCGCAGCCCAGATGGCTGTTGAGGATGGACATGCCGAACGAATAGGCCAACGGCAATGTGGTGATGGCGCGGTCATCCGGACCCAGGCCGAGATAGGCAACGATCGATGCCGTGTTCGCGGCCAGGCCCTGCGCGGACAACCGCACCAGCTTGGACGAACCGGTACTGCCCGATGTGCTCAGCAGCAGCGCAAGGTCGCCATGCGGTGATGGGAACGTGACCTGGCGTTCGCGCAGGTGGATGCCCAGAGTGCCCGCGGCATGCACCGTCCGGTACCCTGCAGGCGCCGGGCCCGGCATGGCAAGCCAGTCCGGCGCGTACTGCGCCAGCAACGCGTCCAACAGCCCGGGGTCGACATCGGGTTGGATCAGCAGGGGCACCTGGCGGGTACTGCGCAAGGCACCCAGATAAAGAGCGACTGCATCGATCGTGCTGGGCATCGCCAGCACGCCCATCCCCCGCCCGGCGGGCAGGTGCATGGCCAGGGTATCGGCCAGCACGCCCAGCTGGTCATAGCTGAGCGTCCGTGTTCCCTCGATGAGCGCAGTGCGATTGCCGTGCGCCAACTGCCAGAACTGCATTCAGACCACCATCTGTCCGTCGATGCCGATGATCTGGCCGGTGATGTAGGCGGAGCTGTCGCCGAGCAGGAACGCGACCAGCTCGGCCACTTCGCGCGGCGTGCCTGCGCGGCCCATGCCGATCGATTCCACCCGCTTGGCGTGGGCAGCCTGCGGCATGGCGCGGGTCATGTCGGTATCGATGAAGCCCGGCGAGATCGCGTTCACGCGAATGCCCTTGGCAGCCAGTTCCTTCGACGCAGAACGGGTCGCGCCGACCAGTGCCGCCTTGCTGGCCGAGTACAGGCTCAAACCTGCTGCGCCATTGACGCCCATGATCGAGACCAGGTTGACGATGCTGCCCGTTCGGGACCGCGCCATCATCCGGCTTGCATACTGCATCATCATCAACGGCGCTTTGACATTCACCGCCAGCACGTGGTCGATGTCTTCGGCACGGATCATGCCCAGCAGCCCTTCGTGCAGGACCCCGGCGTTGTTCACCAGCCCATCCAGGCGGCCGAACTGGCTGAATATCTGCTTGAACACAGCGGCCACCGCATCGACGTCGGCCAGATCGATGGCCGCGACCATCGGTTCCGGTGCCCCCTGCGCGGTGACCTCGGCGGCGAGCGCGCGCAGCGCCTCGTCATCGCGGGCGACGATCACCAGCTGGACGTGCTGTGCTGCCAGCCGTTCGCAGATGGCCCGGCCGATGCCGCGTGAGGCTCCGGTAACCAGGACGACGGGAGCGTGGGTGCCGGTCATCGTCAGACAGCAGCGCCGTGCTTGCGCAGGATTTCACGCGCCTTGCCCACCGAGCTCATGTCGATCACTTCGTCCATGTCGATCATGACGTTGAACGCTTCTTCCAGCGCCGCGACCACGGACATGTGCGCGATCGAATCCCACTGCGGAATCGTGTTGTAACGCAGTTCGTCAGTCACCTGTGCCGCATCGATGCCCAACACGCGGGCGAACACGGCCACAACCTGATCTTCGTTGCTGGAGTTGCTCATAGGAATTTCCGGAATCCGTTAAGAGATGAATTGAATTGGAAGCCAAGCCGGGCATACAGATTGATGATGCCGGTATTGGCGGCGGACACCAGCGTCGTGCAGCGCTGGATATCGCGGGTGGCCAGCGACTGCAGTGCCGTGACCCACAGCGGCATGGCCAGCATGGCGTACGGGGCGGCTGCGCCGGTCAGCAGCAGCTCTGCCCTGTGCTCGTCCGCGAAGACACGCTCTGCATGGAAGCCAATGATGCGGCCGCGTGATTCGGCGGTCTGCACCAGCTGCGCGTTGACCAGGTCCTCGATCCAGTTGGCGGTGCGAAGACGTGCGTGTGCAGGGTCGATGGCAGGGTCTTCCAGAAAACGGCCATGCCCGAAATCGTCGGCGGCGATGGACCGCAGCAACGGAATGTCTGCGGCAACCGCCGGTCGCAGCGCAGGCAGCATCCCGCGCGGGACCGCGGGCAGCTGCCCCATGCCGCTGCGTGACACCGTCAGTGAGGTTTCAACGAACTGGAAGCCACAGCCGAGCACTGCGGCACGCAGCGCATGCGCATTGGCATCGATGCGGCCGAACAGGTAGTGGACGCCCTGCTGCGTGGCCCAGGCCTGGGTCTGGTCCAGCAATGCGGCCGCCTGGTCGGTGGTGGCCGCATCCAGACGAGTGATCTCGGCGGTGGTGAAACCCAGCGCGCGCTCGTCCCAGGGCGTCAGGCGCGCCTCGACCACGCCGCCGTCCGCCTGCACAGACAGGTGGGTCATGGCGCCGCTCCGGGAACGGTCGTTTCAGAGACGATGTAGTAGGGGCGCCGCTGCACGTTGCGGAAGACCTGGCCGACGTACAGGCCCACAACGCCCATGGAGAACATCATCAAGCCGCCAATCAGCCAGATGGCGGCGATGATCGAGGTGTAACCTGCAACCTGGATGTCCCCGTCCCACCAGCGCCAGAGGCTGATGGCAACCATGACGAAGGCGACCAGCGCGCAGAACATGCCGGTGCCGGCCACCATGCGCAGCGGCTTCTCCGAATAACCCAGAGCGATGTTCATGGCCAGGCGCAGCAGGCGCCGCAGGGTGTAGGACGATTCACCCTCTGCACGTTGCTGGTGGCGTACGGGAAGCTTGCCGGTGCGGAAGCCGGCCCATTTCACCATCAGCGGGAACGAGCGATCACGCTCCGGCATTGCACAGACCGCATCGATGACCTTGCGGTGGAAAATGCCGAAATTGGCGGTGGAAGGGTCCTGCGGTACGCCGGTCAGCCAACCCAGCACCGCAAAGAACCCCCACGACGAGAGGCGCTTGAGCGGAGAGTCCATCCGCTGTACCCGTTGCGCGAACACGGCTTCAAACTGCTCATCCACGGCCTTGCGGTACAGGCCGGGAATTTCTGCAGGTACATCCTGCAGATCGCAATCCATGACGACCGTCCAACGGCCTTGCGCGTGCTCGATGCCGGCCGAAATGGCCGAGTGCTGCCCGAAATTGCGCGAGAGCTTCAGGCCCTTGAGCCAGGGCCGGCTGGCAGCCAGTTCCTGGATGCGCGCCCATGCGCCGTCGGGGCTGGCGTCGTCGACCAGAATCATCTCGAACGACACGCCCATGGATCCTGCCGCAGCCTGGACCTGATCGACGAGATCTTCCAGGCACCCTTTACAGCCATAGACAGGTGCGACGACGGACAGTTCGACGTGCGGCTGCGGAGGGGAAGGCGGAACAGCGGTCATGGAGTGGTGGGCCTCGGCGCCATCTTCAGGGAAATCGGATCCATCGCGCCGGCGCTTCCGCCAGGAGGGGATAAATCCGACAACGGAAGAGTATAGACGCCCGGGCAGAGTCCGGCATGACGGCGGCGGCGCAGGCGCCGCCACCGTCGCGTGAGTCAGAGCGCCTTTTCCAGCTCCGGCAGGATCGCGAACAGGTCGCCGACCAGGCCGATGTCGGCAATCTCGAAGATCGGCGCATCGCCGTCCTTGTTGATTGCCACGATGGTGCCGGCGTCCTTGATGCCGGTCAGATGCTGGATCGCACCGCTGATGCCCACGGCCACATACAGCTCCGGCGCGATGATCTTGCCGGTCTGGCCGACCTGCAGATCGCTGGGTACATAGCCGGCATCGACGGCGGCGCGCGAGGCACCGACGGCGGCACCGAGCTTGTCGGCCAGCTGGAAGATGACCTTGAAGTTCTCTTCCGAACCGACGCCGCGGCCACCGGAGACCACGCGCTTGGCGGCCTGCAGGTCCGGGCGGTCGCTGGCACCGGCGGCCAGGCCGACGAAGCGGGTGTGGGTCGGCAGGGCCGCGTCCACACTGGCCGCTTCAACGGTGGCATTGCCACCCTGGGCGGCTTCCGGCCAGGACGCGGCGCGCACGGTGGCGACCACGATCTGGTCGGACGGGGCTTCCACGGTGATGATGGCGTTGCCGGCGTAGATCGGGCGCTTGAAGGTGTGGCTGCCTTCCACGCTCATCAGGTCGGAGACCTGGTTGACGCCGAGCAGGGCGGCCACGCACGGCATCAGGTCCTTGCCGAAGGTGGTCGACGGACCGAACACATGGGTATAGCCCTTGGCCAGCTGCGCGATCTGCGGGGCCAGCACCTGGGCGATGGCCTGCGCGTTGGCGGCGTTGGCCACGGTCAGGACCTTGGCGACGCCGGCGATCTTCGCCGCTTCGGCGGCGACGGCGGCCGGATCGGCGGCCAGCACCAGCACGTCGATGCTGGCGCCGCTGATCGCGGCCGCAGCGCTGACGGTCTTGGCGGTGGCGGCGTTGAGCTTGCCGTCGTGGTGCTCGGCGATGACGAGAATCTTGCTCATTACAGCAGCCCCTTCTGCTTGAGTGCGGCAACCAGTTCGGCCGCGTCCTTGACCATCACGCCCTTGCTGCGCTTGGACGGCGCGGCGTACTGGGTGGTCTTGAAGGTGTCGGCGGCTTCAACGCCGAGGTCGGCCAGCTGCAGCGTCTCCAGCGGCTTGGCCTTGGCCTTCATGATGTCCGGCAGCTTGATGAAGCGCGGCTCGTTCAGGCGCAGGTCGGTGGTGACCACGGCCGGCAGATCGACTTCCAGCGTTTCCAGGCCGGCATCGACTTCGCGGGTCACCGTGGCCTTGCCGTCGGCGATCTCGAGCTTGCTGGCGAAGGTTGCCTGCGGGCGGCCCCACAGCGTGGCCAGCATCTGGCCGGTCTGGTTGGCGTCGTCGTCGATGGCCTGCTTGCCCAGGATCACCAGGTCCGGCTGTTCCTTCTCGATCAGCTTGAGCAGCGTGCGCGAGGCGGTCAGCGGCTGGATGGCCTGATCGGTGACGACGTGGATGGCGCGGTTGGCGCCCATGGCCAGGCCATTGCGCAGGTGCGCCTGGGCGTCGGCCGGGGCGATGGTGGCGACCACGACTTCGCTGGCGATGCCCTTGTCGCGCAGGCGCAGGGCTTCTTCCAGGGCGATTTCGTCGAAGGGATTGGGAGACAGCTTGACGCCGTCGGTGACCACGCCGGAACCGTCCGGCTTGACCTGAATGCGGACGTTGTAGTCCACCACGCGCTTGTACGCGACGAGGATTTTCATCTGGTACGGGGTCCTTGTAGTGCCGGCCGCTGGCCGGCTCACATTTGCTGGGGGGAACATCCGGTCCTGCAACAGCAACCGGTTCGGGGGTGGGATCCCGATTCTAGCTGGCTTGGGGCCACCATGCGAATGCGTATGGTGATGCTGCATCGCGGCATGATACGGGCCTGCCAGGAGCGCCATTCACGCCACACTGGCAGTCGTGAAGACGGGGGGCATGTATGCTGTGCCGCTGTGCGGGAGCGCCCACGTGCGCCCCATGGATGACATTTCGATCAGGAGAACAGGTAGTGCCCACATGGCTTGTCACCGGCGGCGCCGGATTCATTGGCGGTAATTTCGTTCTCGAAGCCGTCGCTCGCGGCATCAAGGTCGTCAACCTTGACGTGCTGACCTACGCCGGCAACCTGAAGACCCTGTCCAGCCTGGAGGGCAACCCCAACCACGTGTTCGTGCAGGGCGACATCGGCGATCGTGAGCTGGTCGCCCGCCTGCTGGCCGAGCACCAGCCGGAGGCGGTGCTGAACTTCGCCGCCGAAAGCCACGTCGATCGTTCCATCGACGGCCCGGGTGCTTTCATCCAGACCAACGTGGTGGGCACCCTGGGCCTGCTGGAAGCCGTGCGCGACCATTGGAAGGCGCTGCCGGCCGAGCAGGGCGCAGCGTTCCGCTTCCTGCACGTGTCCACCGACGAGGTGTACGGCACCCTGGGTGAGACCGGCAAGTTCAGCGAAACCACCCCGTATGCGCCCAATTCGCCGTACTCGGCGTCCAAGGCCGCTTCGGACCACCTGGTGCGTGCGTTCCACCACACCTACGGGTTGCCGGTGCTGACCACCAACTGCTCCAACAACTACGGCCCGTACCACTTCCCGGAAAAGCTCATTCCGCTGGTGATCGCCAAGGCGCTGGCCGGCGAGCCGCTGCCGGTGTACGGCGATGGCAAGCAGGTGCGCGACTGGCTGTTCGTGTCCGACCACTGCGAGGCGATCCGCACCGTGCTGGCCAAGGGCCAGGTGGGCGAGACCTACAACGTGGGCGGCAATTCGGAAAAGCAGAACATCGAAGTGGTGCAGGCCATCTGCGCACTGCTGGACCAGCGCCGCCCGCGTGCGGACGGCCAGCCGCGCAGCAGCCAGATCACCTATGTCACCGACCGCCCCGGCCATGACCGCCGCTATGCGATCGATGCCTCCAAGCTGAAGAACGACCTGGGCTGGGAACCGGCCTACACCTTCGAGCAGGGCATCACCTTCACCGTCGACTGGTACCTGGACAACCAGGAATGGGTCAACGGCGTGCTGGACGGCAGCTACCGCCTGCAGCGCATCGGCACCGCGGCCTGAACCCAGGAGACGACATGACCCAACGCAAAGGCATCATCCTGGCCGGCGGTTCCGGCACCCGGCTGTATCCGATCACCAAGGGCGTCAGCAAGCAGCTGCTGCCGGTGTATGACAAGCCGATGATCTATTACCCGCTCAGCGTGCTGATGCTGGCGGGCATCCGCGAGGTGCTGATCATCAACACCCCGCACGAGCAGGCGCTGTTCCAGCAGCTGCTGGGCGACGGCTCGCAGTGGGGCATGGACATCCAGTACGCCGTGCAGCCCAGCCCCGATGGCCTGGCCCAGGCCTACCTGATCGGCCGCGACTTCGTGGCCGGCAAACCGAGCTGCCTGGTGCTGGGCGACAACATCTTCCACGGCCACGGCCTGCGCGAGGTGCTCAAGCGCGCCGATGAGCGCACCGACGGTGCCACCGTGTTCGGCTACTGGGTGAACGACCCGGAACGCTACGGCGTGGCCGAGTTCGACAAGACCGGCAAGGTCATCGACCTGGTCGAGAAGCCGGAGAACCCGCGTTCCAACTATGCGGTGACCGGCCTGTACTTCTATGACGGCAATGCCAGCGCGCACGCAGCCGAACTGAAGCCGTCGCCGCGTGGCGAACTGGAGATCACCGATCTCAACAAGCGCTACCTGGCCGAGGGCAACCTGCACCTGGAAGCGCTGGGCCGCGGTTATGCCTGGCTCGATACCGGCACCCACCAGTCGCTGCTGGAAGCGTCCAACTTCATCGAAACCATCCAGACCCGGCAGGGCCTGCAGGTCTGCTGCCCGGAGGAAATCGCCTTCGGCCAGGGCTGGATCAACGCCGAACAGCTGGAAGCGCTGGCGGCGCCGCTGATCAAGAATGGCTACGGCCAGTACCTGCACAAGCTGGCATTGCGTGGAGTTGTTCCGTGAAAGTGATTGAAACCAAGTTGCCCGGCTGCGTGGTGATCGAACCGGCCGTGTTCGGTGATGCGCGCGGCTATTTCTTCGAGACCTGGAATGCCGAGCGCTTCGCTGCGCTGGGCCTGCCGGATCGCTTCGTGCAGAGCAATGTTTCCACTTCGGCGCAGGGCGTGCTGCGTGGCCTGCATTACCAGTGGCCGCGCCCGCAGGGCAAGCTGGTCAGCGTGCTGGAAGGCGAGGTCTATGACGTGGCCGTCGACATCCGTCGCGGTTCGCCGACCTTCGGCCAGTGGGAAGCGGTGGTGCTGAGTGCGGAGAACAAGAAGCAGTTCTGGATTCCGGAAGGCTTCGCCCACGGCTTTGCCGTGCTGTCCGAGCGTGCGGTGTTCAGCTATCTGTGCACCGAGGTCTACCTGAAGGACTTCGATGCCGGCGTGCGCTGGAACGATGCCGATATCGCCGTGGATTGGCCGATCAGTGCGCCGACGTTGTCGGCCAAGGACGAGAACGCGCCGTTCCTGAAGGACATCGCTGAGGACCGCCTGCCGGTCTACACCCCATGACGGTGCTGGTGTTCGGCGGCAATGGCCAGGTCGGCCAGGAGCTACTGCGCGCGCTGGCGCCGCTGGGTGCAGTGGTCGCCACCACGCGCAGCGGCCAGCTGCCCGATGGCAGTGCCTGTGAAGCGGCCGACTTCGGCCAGCCTGACAGCCTGCCGGCGCTGCTGGATCGCCTGCAGCCGTCGGTGGTGGTGAATGCCGCCGCCTACACGGCGGTGGATCGTGCCGAACAGGACGCTGAGGCCGCGTTCGCGGCCAACGCGCAGGCGCCGGGCGTGATCGCGCGCTGGTGTGCGGCCCACAACGTGCCGTTCGTGCACTACTCGACCGACTACGTGTTCGACGGCCAGGGCACTGCGCCGTATCGCGAAGACGAGCCAACCGCACCGCTGGGCGTGTACGGCACCAGCAAGCGCGACGGCGAGGATGCCGTGCGTGCCGCAGGCGGACGCCATCTGATCTTCCGCACGGCGTGGGTGTATGCCTCGCACGGCGCGAACTTCATGCGCACCATGCTGCGCGTGGGGGCCGAGCGTGACCAGCTGCGGGTGGTGGCTGACCAGATCGGTACGCCGACGCCGGCCGCGCTGATTGCCGATGTCACCGCGCAGGCACTGCAGCATCCGGGCCAGCTGTCGGGCACCTGGCATCTGACTGCCAGTGGCCAGACCAGCTGGCATGGCTTCGCCGAGGCGATCTTCGCGCAGGCATTGGCGACCGGCGTGCTGGCCAAAGTGCCGGCGGTGGAAGCGATTGCCAGTTCCGAGTACCCGACCCCGGCCCAGCGTCCGGCCTGGTCGGTGCTGGACAACCGCAAGCTGCAGCAGGATTTCGGCATCGTGCTGCCGGCCTGGCAGGACGGCCTGAAGCGGGTGATGGCCGAGGTGGCCGCCGCGTAGCGTCGAGCTTGCTCGACTGAGCCTGCACCGTGTGCCGACCAACGGTCGGCACCACCCCCACCAACGGGCGCCGGATCAACTGCGTCCGTAGGTGTCCTCGAAGCGCACGATGTCGTCTTCGCCGAGATAGCTGCCCGACTGCACTTCGATCAGTTCCAGCGGCAGCTTGCCCGGGTTGCGCAGGCGATGGGTCACGCCCAGCGGGATGTAGGTGCTCTGGTTCTCGCTGAGCAGGATCACCTCGTCGCCGCGGGTTACCTCGGCCGTGCCGCTGACCACGATCCAGTGTTCGGCGCGGTGGTGGTGCATCTGCAGGCTCAACGTACCGCCCGGCTTGACCGTGATCCGCTTGACCTGGAAACGCTCGCCGTTGTCGATCGAATCGTAGGCACCCCACGGACGATAGACCTTGCGGTGCCAAGTGGCCTCGCTGCGGCCTTCGTCCTTCAGCTGCGCCACCACCGCCTTGACGTCCTGCATGCGGTCGGCCTTGCCGACCAGCACCGCGTCATCGGTTTCCACCACCACCACATCGTCCAGCCCCACCAGCGCCACAAGGCGCTGCGCGTAGGCGTAGGTGTTGCGGCAATCGATGGCGATCACATCGCCGTGGTGGGCGTTGCCGTCGCCGTCCTGCTGTGAGACATCGCGCAGCGCCGTCCACGAGCCGACGTCATTCCAGCCTGCATCCAGCGGGATCACCACCGCATCGGCGGTCTTTTCCATCACCGCGTAGTCGATTGAATCGGACGGCACCGCGCTGAAGGCATCCTTGTCCAGGCGGGTGAAGTCGGCATCGCGGCGGGCCTGCTGCCAGGCACTGCGGCTGCCGGCCAGCATCGCCGGCTGGAAGCGTTCCAGTTCCTGCAGGTAGCGCGAGGCCTTGAACAGGAACATGCCGCTGTTCCAGTAGTACTGGCCGCTGCTGACATAGCCGCTGGCGGTCTCCAGGTCGGGCTTTTCGACAAAGCGCTCGACTGCACGCACGCCCTGGCCATCGGCCGCCTTGATGTAGCCGTAGCCGGTTTCCGGGCCGGTCGGCACGATGCCGAAGGTGACCAGCTTGCCGGCTTCGGCGGCACCGGCGGCGGCCTGGACCGCCGCGCGGAACGCCGCCTCGTCGGTGATCACGTGGTCGGAGGGCAGCACCAGCAGCAGCGCATCGGCGCCGTCGCGGGTGGCTTCCAGCGCGGCCACGGCGATCGCCGGCGCGGTGTTGCGGCCGACCGGTTCGAGGATGATCGCGGCCGGTTCGGCGCCCACCTGCTGCAGCTGCTCGGCGGCGACGAAGCGGTGCTCTTCGTTGGCGATGACCAGCGGCCCACGCGCGGCGAGCGGCGCCACGCGCTGCCAGGTGGCCTGCAGCATCGTCAGTTCGCCGGCCAGCGGCAGGAACTGCTTCGGGTAGGCCTCGCGCGAAAGCGGCCAAAGGCGGGTGCCGGATCCGCCGGACAGGATGACAGGCTGGAGGCTGCTCATGGTCTTCCCCGGTTACTGCTGGATGAGGCGGGAGAGCTCATCGGTGCGCGCCTGCATCAGCGCGGCATCGCCGCGCGACTCGACGTTCAGGCGCAGCAGCGGCTCGGTGTTGGAACTGCGCAGGTTGAAGCGCCAGTCGCCAAAGTCGGCGCTGATGCCATCGGTGTGGTCCAGCGCCGGCGACTGCGCGGCGAAATGCTCCATCACGCGCGCCACGGCGGCCTTGGCATCGGCCACCTTGAAATTGATCTCGCCGCTGCACGGATAGGCGGCCATGCGGTCCTCCACCCAGTCGGCCAGCGAGCGGCCACTTTCGGAAACCAGCTGTGCGATCAGCAGCCACGGGATCATGCCGGAGTCGGCGTAGGCAAACTCGCGGAAGTAGTGGTGGGCGCTCATCTCGCCGCCGTACACCGCGTCCTCGGCGCGCATCTTCTCCTTGATGAAGGCGTGCCCGCTCTTGCACTGCACCGGCACGCCGCCGGCCTGCTCGACCATGTCCACGGTGTTCCAGACCAGGCGCGGGTCATGCACGATCTTGCCGCCGGGATGGCGCGCCAGGATCGCCTTGGCCAGCAGGCCGACCAGGTAGTAACCCTCGATGAAGCGGCCGCTGTGGTCGAAGAAGAAGCAACGGTCGAAGTCACCATCCCAGGCAATGCCGAAATCGGCGCCGTGCTCGCGCACCGCGTCGGCGGTGGCGGCGCGGTTTTCCGGCAGCAGCGGATTGGGGATGCCGTTGGGGAAGCTGCCATCGGGTTCGTGGCAGATGCGGATGAACTCGAACGGCAGGTGCGGGGCGAGCAGGTCGACGATGGCACCGGCGCCCCCGTTGCCGGCATTGACCACCAGCTTCAGCGGCTTGAGCTTGCCGGCATCGACGTAGCTCAGCAGGTGGTCGATGTAGGCGCTCTTGTCGTGCTGGGCGACCTGGCCGGCGCGCGCGGGCTCGGCCGCAGAGGTATCGGCGGCCACCGCATCGGAGATCGCGAACAGGCCGGTATCGGAGCTGATCGGCCGTGCGTTTTCCTTGACCAGCTTCATGCCGTTGTAATCCATCGGGTTGTGGCTGGCGGTGACCATCACGCCGCCGGCGGCACCCAGATGATCAGTCTGGAAATAGACCTCTTCGGTGCCGCACAGGCCGATGTCGATCACCTCGCGGCCGGTGCCGCGCAGACCGGCCGCCAGCGCGTCCTGCAGTGCCGGGCTGGTCAGGCGCACGTCGTGGCCGAGGACCACCGGGCCCGGCGCGAGCTGCGCGGCCAGGGCCACGCCGATGCGGCGTGCCAGATCTTCGTTCAGTTCTTCCGGCACGCGGCCGCGGATGTCGTAGGCCTTGAAGGCGGGCAGGGGCATCGATCGGATCCTTGGTGAGCTCAGCCCCCGATTGTAGTGCCTGCGCTGTATGGGAAGCGTTTCCATGCCGCAACGCCACGTGACCGGTGCAGCGGCTGGCCTAGAATGGGCGCATTACATCAACGAGGTGAGGGCGTAGATGAGCAACCCGGCAACGACCGGCGGCAGGCGCAGCAAGCGCTTTGCCAGCGCGGCCCAGGCGCTGGAGGGCGTGGTCGCCGATGGCCAGACCCTGGCGGTGGGCGGCTTCGGCCTGTGTGGCATTCCCGAGGCGCTGATCGCTGCACTGCGTGACAGCGGCGCCAAGGGCCTGACCGTGATCTCCAACAATGCCGGCGTCGATGGCTTCGGCCTGGGTCAGCTGCTGGAAACGCGGCAGATCAGCAAGATGATTTCGTCCTACGTGGGCGAGAACAAGGAATTCGAGCGGCAGTTCCTGGCCGGTGAGCTGGAGCTGGAGTTCAATCCGCAGGGCACCCTGGCCGAACGCCTGCGTGCCGGCGGCGCGGGCATCCCGGCATTCTTCACCGCCACCGGCTACGGCACGGTGGTGGCCGAAGGCAAGGAAACACGCGAGTTCGACGGCAAGCACTACGTGATGGAAACCGCGCTGCGCGCCGACGTGGCGCTGGTCAAGGCGTGGAAGGCCGACGAAGCCGGCAACCTGGTGTTCCGCAAGACCGCGCGCAACTTCAACCCGGCCTGTGCGATGGCCGGCAAGGTCTGCATCGTGGAAGTGGAGGAGGTGGTGCCGGTGGGCGCCATCGATCCGGACCAGGTGCATCTGCCGGGCATCTACGTGCACCGCATCGTGCACAACGCGCACCCTGAAAAACGCATCGAACAGCGCACCATCCGCGCGGAGGGCAACTGACATGGCGTGGTCCCGTGACGAGATGGCGGCGCGCGCTGCCCAGGAACTGACCGACGGTGCCTACGTGAACCTGGGCATCGGCCTGCCGACCCTGGTCGCCAACCATATCCCCGAGGGCGTGGATGTGTGGCTGCAGTCGGAGAATGGCCTGCTCGGCATCGGCCCGTTCCCGACCGAAGCCGAAGTCGACGCCGACCTGATCAATGCCGGCAAGCAGACCGTCACCGCCCGCGCCGGCGCCAGCTATTTCGGCAGCCACGACAGCTTCGCGATGATCCGCGGTGGCCACGTCAACCTGGCCATCCTCGGCGCCATGCAGGTGACCGACAAGGGCGACCTGGCCAACTGGATGGTGCCCGGCAAGATGGTCAAGGGCATGGGCGGTGCGATGGACCTGGTGGCCGGCGTACAGCGCGTGGTGGTGCTGATGGAGCACACTGCCAAGAACGGCGAACACAAGATCCTGGCCGAATGCACGCTGCCGCTGACCGGCGTGGGCGTGGTCGACCGCATCATCACCGATCTGGCGGTGTTCGATGTCACCGATGACGGATTGCGGCTGGTGGAAGCCGCGCCGGGTGTCGACGATGACGAGCTGAAGGAAAAGACCGGCGTCGCTTTCCAGCGCGCCTGACCCGTACCGGCAGGGGCCCATGCGGGCCCCTGCTTTCAGCTGCGCCGTGCGTAGGCGTAGTCGCCGTCGTCGATGTCGGGCTCGCCCAGGCACGCCGCAGCGCTGACCATGCGCAGCCCGGCCTGCTCGCAACAGGCGCCCAGTGCACGTTCGATGGCATGGGCGAGGGTGCCATCGATCTGGCCGTGTTCAGCCTCGAAGTCACTGCGATACAGGTGTGCGTCCAGCAACGGGCGCAGCGCCCGCAGCCGCCACCACCCCATGCTGCCGGCCGCAAAGCGGCTGGCCTGCAGCGGTTGCCGCAGGCCCAGCCGGGCCTGCAGGCGCGCCAGCGCGGGGCCGTTGCCGCCCACAAAACCGCTCACCGGCAGCAGGTGGCCCTCAGCGGCCACCATGCCCAATGCAGGGTCGGCCTGGAAGGCGGCGTGGAGGCGTGCGGCGCGTCCGCCCTGTACCAGCCGTTGCAGCAGTTCCTGCCGCCATTGATCGCCGTCGGCGCGGTGGGTTGAACGCTTGGTATGCAGCTTCAGCACCACATCGTGGTGATCCTGGAGCAGCCGCTCGGCCACTTCGAGGAAGGGCAGGATGTCGCGTCCCCGGTTTTCCACCGCGCTGACCTCACCCTGCAGCCCCTGTGCCGACAGCGCCTGCTGGACCGCCTCGACCTGATGCGCCGGCGTGGTCACGATGATCCGCCATGGCAGCGACGCCTCGCGCAGCGCGCCCAGCACCTCCGGCAGCGTTTCCAGATACCAGGCATGGATGTGTACCGCCGGTTGCCGATTCCCGGCCGGTGCCGGTGACAGCGCTTCGCGCGTTGCCTGCAACCAGGCGTGGCCGAGCCGTGCGTCGGGTTCCAGTACGGCGCCTTCGGCCCATTCGTTCCAGGCGTTGATGAAGACCAGGCGCTGGTTCTGCGCTGCCGTCGACAGGCGCTCATGCACGGTACTGCGCAGCCAGTCACGGTAGCCGCGCGGCGAGGCGTGCAGGTAGACGCGGCCACGCCCGGAGCGGCGCGCCTCGTTGTCCCAGCCGGGGTTCACACCGGGATAGAGCGGATAGTCCGGCAGCGGGCGCGCAGCGATGTCGGCCGCCAGTTCGCGCCAGTCGCGCACATCGCCATGGAACTCCGGGTTGAGCAGCCACTGCTGTGCCGACAACGAGCCGGGATTGCTCATGTTCGGCGGGAACTCGATGGCCGCGTCGAAGCCGATGTCGCGCGGATCCGGACGTTCGAACCCCTGCACGTAGGCCAGATGGATCTCGCCGATGCCGTTGTCGCGGCACCAGCGGCGCCAGCGCTCGCCGGTGGCCCGCGCGTCGGGCAGCAGATTGGGGCGGTAGACCAGCAGCATCGGCCGGCCATCGACCTTCAGGGCGCGGCGGTCGCGCAGGTACGGCGCCACGTGGGCGATGAAGGCCAGATCGTCTTCGGCGCTGTGCTGCTGGCCGATCAGGATGTCTTCGTCGCGACCATCCCAGCGGCGTGCCCAGTTTTCGTTGGCCCAGCACAGGCAGAACGGCAGTTCGATGCTGTCATCGGCCAGCCACTGGCGCACCGGATCTTCCATCAGGGTTCGGCCGCTGAACCAGTAGAAATAGAAGCAGAACGCGCCGATGCCGTGCTCGGCCGCTAGTTGCGCCTGGTCACGCATTACCTGCCGGTTGCGCAGATCGTAGAAGCCCAGGTCCGCCGGCAGGCGTGGTTGCACGTGCCCTTCAAACTGCGGCAGTGCACGCGTGACGTTGCGCCATTCGGTGAAGCCCTTGCCCCACCACGCGTCATTCTCGGGGAAGGTATGGAACTGCGGCAGGTAGAAGGCGACCAGGGTGGCCGGCAGCGTGGAAGGCAGCGCCTGCGACAGCTGCGGGCGGTAACCGATGGCCGCCTCGTCGGCGCGCCAGCGCAGTTGCGCGTTGGCCGGCGCACGCTCGGCATCGCGCTGGCCCCGCGGCGGCGGCGGCACCCAATCGGCATGCCGCGCCAGCAGCCGCGCGCGCAACCGGTCGCGCTGTGCCTGTGGCAGCGGCAGCGCCCGGAACGCGGCCCGCAGCAGCGGGTACAGTGTCTGGCGCAGGCTCATCGGGGGTGGCACCAGGACGGCAGGCGGAACACGGGGATCGGCATCGGGGCAACGGTCATGCGGGCATTTTCAGCGCTGGCGGCCGTGACGGCAAACACCGGCATGCTAGCGTGTGGCCATGCTCTTCCCTCACCACCTGCCCGATGCCGATGTCCAGCACCTGCCGGGCTGGCTGGCCGCTGCCCGGGCCGATACCCTGATGGCCGGGCTGCAGGCCAACGTGCCCTGGGAGGTGCATCGCATCCGCATGTTCGGCCACTGGGTGGACTCGCCACGGCTGAGCTGCTGGATCGGCGACCCACAGGCCCGCTATCGCTACTCCGGCGCTGACTTCGTGCCGCAGCCTTGGCCGCCTGCGCTGCAGGCTCTGCGTGAGCAGCTGCAGGCCGAAGGTGTCGGTCGCTTCAACAGCGTGCTGCTGAACCGCTACCGCAGTGGCGGCGATTACATGGGCTGGCACAGCGACGACGAACCGGAGCTGGGGCCGGCACCGGTGATCGCCTCGCTGACCCTCGGTGCAGCACGGCGCTTCCTGCTGCGCCGGCGCGATGATCCGGCGCGCAAGGCCGAATTCGTGCTGGGCCACGGCGACCTGCTGGTGATGGCCGGGCCGACCCAGCGCTATTACCAGCATGCGCTGCCGAAGATGGCGCGGGTGCAGGGCGAGCGCATCAACCTGACGTTCCGCTGGATCACGCCGCGCGGGTGAGGGCGGGGTCAGCGCAGATGGGGTCAGAGCCCTTTCGCGCTGCGGAAGGGATCCGACCCCGCTACGCTTCAGCGCTTGCTGCCGGCGTCCGCCTGGCCGCTGGTGAGGGTCCAGCCGACCACGTCCTGCGCCAGCTGCTGCAGGCCGCGTTCGAAGGCGGCGGTCACCGCCGGCACGTCCGTGCTGCCGACCGGTTGTGCCTGGCGGAACGTGCGGTCGGCGACCACACGCTGGTCGGCCACGTGGATCAGCTTGGCGTTGAGCTCGATCACCACCGTCGGCGTGGCCTGCCCCTGATAGTCCGATTCGAAGCGGCGCACGTCGGTGGACAGCTTGTAGTCGGCACGGATGCCGGCAGCGCTGCGGGCCACCCCACCGATGCGGCCGGAGTCCTCGAAGCCGCGCAGAAGGGTGTCTTCGATCATGTCGGTGGCCGGCTGCGCCCAGCTGGCACCCTTGTAGATCTCCAGCTGCGAAGGCGTCGGCCGCACATTGATGCGCGGGCTGTCGACCATGCGTGCGGCGCTGGGCTTGGCCAGCACCAGCTGCCAGCTGGCCTGCGGCCACGATGGATCGGCCTTGACCTGCACGGCCGGCGAGTACAGCGTCACCGCCGTTTTCTCGCTGCTGCCCAGGATGGAACAGCCACCCAGCAGGGTGACCATCGAAGCGGCCAGCAGCAGGCGCGGAAGCGGCATCGGGTTCATTTGGGTTCGAACTCCTTCGGTGCGTCGCGGCCCAGCAGGTAGCGCGCGGGGTTGTTCTCGAGGCGGTCGCTGACCCGGCGCAGGTCGCGGATCAGGCCGCGCAGTTCGGTCAGGGTCGGGCCCAGCTGGCCCAGGCCATCGTTGGCGAAGCTGTTGATGGCCGCGCGGTTCTCGCCCAGGATCGAATCGGCGTTGCCGGCCGCCGAATCGAGCTTGGCCAGGGTCGCGTCGAGCTTGTCGATGATGCCCGGCAGCTGCTGCACCAGGTTCTTGTCCAGGCGCTCGATGGTGCCGTTGGTGGTCTTCAGCGTGGTATCCAGGCTACGCGCGGCATCACGCGCGCTGAGCAGCAGCGCCTGGGTGCCCTGGTCGCGGTCGGCCAGGCCCCCACTGATGGTTTCCAGGTTGGCCAGGGTGGCGTTGATCGAGGCCACGTTGCGGTCGCTGAGAATCTGATCCATGCGCTCGACGATGCGGTTGGCCACATCGGTGATGTTCTGCAGCGCCGAGGGCGTGGTCGGGATGATCGGTGCCGGGTCCTTGTTGACCGTGGTCAGCGCCGGCGACTGCGGCGTGCCGCCACTGAGCTGGATGATCGACGGCCCGGTCAGGCTGGTGATCGCCAGCTTGGCGCGGGTATCGGTCTTGACCGGCGTGGTCGAATTGAGGCGGATGCGCGCGACCACCTGGCGCGGGTCATCGGGAACCAGGTTCAGCTCGGTGATCGAGCCGACCGCGATGCCGTTGTACTGCACCGGGCTGCCGACCGACAGGCCGGTCACCGCCTCGCGGAACACCACGCGGTATTCCTGCCAGGTGCGGTCGGATGAGTACTTGGCCGCCCACAGGCCGAAGGCCAGCAGGGCCAGGCCGGTGATCAGGGTGAACGCGCCGATCAGCACGTAGTTGGCTTTGGTTTCCATGGCTCAGGCACTCTCGATCTGTTCGCCGCGCGCGGCACGCGCACGCGGTCCGTGGAAGTATTCCTGGATCCACGGATGATCCAGTTTCTCGATGTCAGGCAGCGGTGCGTTGGCGACCACCTTGCGGTCGGCCAGCACGGCGACGCGGTCGCAGATGGCGTACAGCGTGTCCAGGTCATGGGTGATCAGGAACACGGTCAGCCCCAGTGCTTCCTGCAGGGTCTTGATCAGGCGGTCGAATGCCGCCGCACCAATCGGATCCAGGCCGGCGGTGGGCTCATCCAGGAACAGCAGCGGTGGATCCAGTGCCAGCGCACGGGCCAGCCCGGCGCGCTTGCGCATGCCGCCGGACAGCTGCGAGGGCAGCTTGTTGATCGCATCGGCCGGCAGGCCGGCCAGCTTCACCTTCAACAGCGCCAGTTCGTAGTGCCAGCGCTCGGGCAGCTCGCGGTGGTGCTCCTTCAGCGGCACCTGCACGTTCTCGCCCACGGTCAGCGAGGAGAACAGGGCGCCATCCTGGAACAGCACGCCGGTGTTGCGCTCGATGTGCAGGCGGCTTTCGGCATCGTCGGCACGCGCGTTGCGGCCGAGCACTTCGATCTGCCCCGCATCGGGCGTACGCAGGCCGAGGATGGAGCGCATCAACACCGACTTGCCGGTACCCGAACCCCCGACCACGCCGAGGATTTCGCCACGGCGCACGTCCAGGTCCAGGTCTTCGTGCACGGTCTGGCTGCCGAAGCGGTTGACCAGCCCGCGCACGCGGATGGCCAGCTCGTGGCTGTCGCCATCGCGCATGTCGAGGGTTTCGGTGGCAGGCGATGTGGTCATCTCACCAGTCCATGTGCATGAACCACAACGCCGCGAAGGCGTCGATGATGATCACCAGCGAGATGGTCTGCACCACGCTGGAGGTGGTGCGTTCACCCACCGACTGCGCGGTGCCTTCCACCTTCAGCCCTTCCAGGCAGCCGATCAGGCCGATCACCAGCGCGAACACCGGTGCCTTGGACAGGCCGACCAGCATGTGCCGCACTTCCATCGTCTCGTGCATGCGCGCGATGTACATCTGTGGCGGAATATCCAGGTCGAACGCACCCACGGTGATGCCGCCGGCCAGGCCGGCGATCATCGCGATGAAGGTCAGCAGCGGCAGCGTGACCAGCAGTGCCAGCAGGCGCGGCAGCACCAGCAGATCGACCGGGTCCAGCCCCAGCGTACGCATCGCATCGATCTCCTCGCGTGCCTTCATCGCACCGATCTGCGCGGTGAACGCACTGGCGGTGCGGCCGGCCAGCACGATCGCGGTCAGCAGCACGGCGAACTCGCGCAGGAAGGCGATGTTCACCAGCTCCACCACATAGATCTCCGCGCCGAAGTCACGCAGGATGGTGGAGCCGAGGAAGGCGATGACCGCGCCGACCAGGTAGGACAGCAGCGCCACCAGTGGCACCGCATCCAGGCCCACCTGTTCCATCTGGTGCACGGTGGCGGTGAGCCGGAACCGGCGCGGTTCCTTGACCAGGCGTGCGGCTTTGACCAGGTTCTCGCCGAGGAAGCTGCACAGCGCCTTGATGTTGTGGCCGGTGGCATGCACGCTGACACCGAGGCGCTCCAGCGCGGCCAGCACGCCGAAATCGCGCTTGGGTTTGGGCCGGTCGTCGGCCACTTCCTCGATGGTGCACACCAGCGCCTGATGATCCGGACGGAACTGCAGGGCCTCTTCGCCCAGGTCGGCGCGATGGGCCACACGCAGTACCTGCAGTACGCCGGCCGAGTCCAGCTGTTCGATGCCGGTGGCATCGATGCCGGTCAGCTTGTCGGGAACGCCACGCAGGACCTCGGCCGCGGCCAGCGCGGTCTTCAAGGTCCAGGTGCCGGACAGGTGGATCAGGCCCGGATCATGGGCGTCCTGCTCGAGCTGGGGGGCGTGGTTCGGGGTCACGTGGGCCATTCGGATCGCAGCATAACCGTTCTGTAGCGGGCGTCGGGTCGAACCCGGCTGAATTTATCCGGCAGGGCCCGGCGTAGGTAATACTACGGCGCATGTCCGCAGACGCTCACACGATCCCCACGCCCCAGGCCACCTACGCACAGCGCGTGGCCTTCGTTTCCGAGATCGCCGGACGCCTGCACAGCTATGGCACCACGGCCCAGCGCCTGGAAACGGCGGTGGTGGCACTGGCACGCCAGCTCGATCTGGATTGTGAACCGTGGTCGAATCCCACCGGTATCATCCTCAGCTTCAGTGACCCGGCACAGGCGATCGGTTCCAGCGACATCACCCGGGTGATCCGCCTGGCTCCCGGCGAGAACGACCTGCACAAGCTCAGCGTGGCCGACCGCATCGCCGAGGAAGTGTCCAACGGCCGGATGAGCATCGCCCAGGGCCACACGGCGCTGCGCCAGCTGGACAAGGATCCGGGACGGCGCGGCAAGCTGCGCACCATCCTGTCCTTCAGCCTGGGCGCGGCCGGCGTGGCCGGCATGTGGAAACTGCCGTGGCTGGACATCGCCACCGCCGGTGTCATCGGCCTGATGATCGGCCTGCTCGGCATGGTCACCGACCGTCGCCCGGCCACCCGCGAGGCGGCCGAGGCGCTGGCCGCGCTGCTGGCCGGCATGGTCGCCACGCTGGTGGCCTCCTTCATCGGTGCGCTCAACCTCAACACCGTGATCATCGCCTCGCTGGTGGTGCTGCTGCCCGGCATGTCGCTGACCAACGCGGTCAACGAACTGGCCAGCCAGCATTGGGTATCGGGCACGGCGCGCTTCGCCGGCGCGCTGACCACCATCATGAAGCTCAGTGTCGGCGCGATGATCGCGGTGACCCTGGCCGATGTGCTCGGCCTGGACCCGGTGATCCGCGCCGCGCGGCCGCAGGGGCCGTGGGTGGAGTGGGGCTCGCTGCTGACCGCGGCATTCGCCTTTGCGATGCTGTTCAAGGCCAACCGTCGCGACTATCCATGGGTGATCGCCGCGTCGGTGGCCGGCTATGCCATCTCCAAGTTCGGTGGCCACGCCTGGGGTGCACCGGCGGGCATCTTCCTGTCGGCGATGCTGCTGACCGCCGGCGGCAACCTGTTCGGCCGCCTGGTCGGCCGCCCGGGCGCGATCATCCGCCTGCCAGGCATCATCATGATGGTGCCCGGCAGCACCAGCCTGCGCGGCGTGCTGACCCTGGTCCAGCAGCAGGACGTGGGTGCCGGGCAAAGCGTGTTCCTCACCGTGCTCAACGTGGTGATGGCGCTGGTGGCCGGCCTGCTGTTCGGCAACCTGCTGATGCCGGCCCGCAAAACCCTGTGATGATGTCGGTGGGTGTGGACCGTTGGTCCACACGCCGAAGAATGAAAAACGCCGGCTTTCGCCGGCGTTTTCCCACTGCTTTCCGATCCGGCCTCAGGCCTTCTTGATCAGGAAATCTTCCGGCTTCTTGTTGCCCTTGGCGGTCAGCTCGGCCATCCAGCGCGGCTGCTTGCCACGGCCGGTCCAGGTTTCCTTCGGGTTGGCCGGGTTGCGGTACTTCGGCGCCACCTTGCCCAGCTTGCGGCCGGCGGTCTTGGACGGCGCCTTGGCGGCCTTGGCCACCTTGCGCGCGCGCGGTGCCGGGGCGTCGCCGAACAGTTCCTCGATCGTGTAACCCTCGGTCTTGGCCAGCTTGGTCAGCTGGGCGCGAACCTTGGTGATCGGCCGGCGCTTGGCAACGATGGTCTGCTGCTTCTTCGCGGTGCGGATCAGGGCGCCCAGCTCGCGTGCCGACAGGCCGGTCAGGTCAATGCTCATTTACGGTTACTCCAGAAACTAATGTGTGGACGGGACGAGCCAGTCCATGGCGTCGCGGGACAGAATAGAGATGAATTATTCCAAGCACAAATACTGCCGGGACAGGTCTTGGCGACCTGCCGGCTGCAACGCGGGCATTTTGACCGGATTATGTCTGCTGCCATATTCCGGCGGGCCGGTCACCGGCAAAAAAAGACCGGGGCATGCCCCGGTCCAGTGTGCCGATCAGCCCTGCAGGCGCTGCAGCAGGGAGGCCTTGTCCAGGCTCTCGGCTTCGCTGGCGCGGCGCGAACGGTACTCGTAGGTACCTGCAGCCAGGCCTCGTTCGCTGACCACCACGCGGTGCGGAATACCGATCAGTTCCATGTCGGCGAACATCGCGCCCGGGCGCAGGCCACGGTCATCGAGCGCCGCATCCAGGCCGGCGTCGCGCAGTTCCTGCAGCAGGCTGGCCGCCGCTTCGGCCACCGCAGCGTCACCCTTCGGGTTGATCACGCACACCACCACCTGCCACGGCGCCATCGCGTCCGGCCAGATGATGCCGGCATCGTCATGGTTCTGTTCAATTGCGGCAGCCACCACGCGCGAGATGCCGATGCCATAGCACCCCATCGCCATCACCGCGGCCTTGCCGTTCTCGTCCAGCACGGTGGCATCGAGTGCTTCGGCGTACTTGCGGCCGAGCTGGAACACGTGGCCGACTTCGATGCCGCGGGCGATCTTCAGTTCGCCACCGTCCAGCGCCCGGTCACCGGCACGCACGTTGCGGATGTCGGCCACTTCCGGTTCCGGCAGATCGCGGCCCCAGTTGACGCCGGCCAGGTGGAAGCCAGCTTCGTTGGCGCCGACGACGAAGTCGGACATCGCCGCCACTTCGCGATCGGCGACCACGCGGATGACCTTGGCCGGGGCGACCGGGCCGAGGAAGCCGGGCACGCTGCCCAGGTACTCGGCGATCTCCGCTTCGCTGGCGAAGCGCTGTTCGTCCAGACCGGCCACCTTGGCCAGCTTGATCTCGTTGACCTCATGGTCGCCGCGCACCAGCACCAGCACGAACTGCTGCGCCTGGCCTTCGCCGGCGACCAGCGCCACCGACTTCACGGTGCGCTGCAGGTCGATGCCGAGCAGGGCGGCGACGTCCTCGCAGGTCTTCTGGGTGGGCGTGTCGACCTTGCGCATGGCTTCGGTGGCGGCCGCACGCGGCGCCGGATCGGCCGCGATCGCCGCTTCCATGTTGGCCGCGTAATCCGAGCCGGTGGAGAACACCAGTGCGTCTTCGCCGGAATCGGCGATCACGTGGAATTCCTGCGAGGCATCGCCGCCGATCGCACCGGAATCGGCCTGCACCATGCGGAAGTCCAGGCCCAGGCGGGTGAAGATGCGGCTGTAGGCCGACTTCATGTTTTCGTATTCGCGCACCAGGCATTCATCGTGCAGGTGGAACGAATAGGCGTCCTTCATCAGGAACTCGCGCGAACGCATCACGCCGAAGCGCGGGCGGATCTCGTCGCGGAACTTGGTCTGCACCTGGTAGAAATTCACCGGCAGCTGCTTGTAGCTGGACAGCTCGCTGCGCGCGAAGTCGCAGGCGGCTTCCTCGGCGGTCGGGCTGTAGCAGAACACCTGGTCCTTGCGGTCCTTGATCTTCAGCAGCTGCGGGCCGAACTTCTGCCAGCGCCCGGTCTGCTCCCACAGTTCCTTCGGCTGGATGGTGGGGATCTGGAATTCCACCGCGCCGGCACGGTCCATTTCCTCGCGCACGATGCGTTCGACCTTGCGCAGCACGCGCAGGCCCAGCGGCGACCAGGTGTACAGGCCGGAGGCGAGCTTGCGGATCATCCCCGCGCGCAGCATCAGCCGGTGGCTGGTCAGCTCGGCGTCGCTGGGGGTTTCCTTGGTGGTGTGCAGGTGGAACTGGGAGAGGCGCATCGTCGGCTTCGGATAACGGCAGAGACGCCTATTCTGCCAGCCCGGCCGGGGTGGGGGGTACTGGCAGGGCTGCACCCTGCACCCGCCTCAAGCAACGTCAACTGCAACTGCCGAAGCAACGGCAAAGGCGGGTTTACTGGTGGCTGCCGGGGTGGGTCCGGTTGCGGGGGACGCCGTAAATACGTCCCTGTAGGCTCGGTCGCGCCATCCATGGCGCTCACGCCCCCGCAACCGGACCCACCCCGCCTTCGACGGTTTTCCGCGATCTGTCGCCCTTTTGTAGAGCCGAGCCATGCTCGGCTTTTCGATCAATTCTCGAAATATTCGATTTCCATGGAGATTCATCCACGCATGGCGTGGATCTACCACCGCCACCAGGAACCTGTCGGAGGTGGGGTGGTGTGGGCTGGCAGGACCGTTGGCGCCATGGATGGCGCCATCGAGCCCCCATGGAAGGGTTTACGGCGTGTCCTGCCAGCCCACACCGCCCCGCCAAACCCACAGAAAGCCCATAGCCGGCTGTTGCCGTTGCCGTTGCTTGAAGCAGGTGCAGGGCTGCAAGCCCTGCCGATACCCTCACTCCGCCGGGCAGTACGCCTTGATGGCCGCTTCCGCCAACCCCTTCTGCGCGCTGCGCTGTTCCGGGGTCAACGCGGTATCGGGCTTGCCGTCGCCATCGGTGTCGTGCATCACCTGGCCGGTGCCTTCCAGCAGGGCCAGGTTGGCGCGGGCGGTACTGCACGGCTCGGGCACCGGCGCGGCCGGAGCCTCGGCGCTGGCCGCGGCCTGGGGGCTGCGGGCCTGCTCACGGATCTCATACTTCCTGCCCGCCGGAGGGGTCTCCGAGTACTGCGTAACGCCATTGGCGTCCTTCCACTTGTACACCGGGCCGGCCACGGCGTTGGCACTGGCCAACAGCAGCAGGCATCCAAGGCTGGACAGGGCACGCATGGCAAACTCCGCAGAATGGGCGTAGAACGCCGATTGCAGCATTGGCGCCGACGGCTGGCAAGTCGATTAAACTGGATTCCATGGACCCGATCACACCGCCGCCGCGCTCGCGCACGATTTACCTGCTGCCCAACCTGTTCACCACGGCCGGCCTGTTCGCGGGCTTCTACGCGATCATCGCTGCCGCCAACGGCGATTTCGTCAACGCCAGCATTGCGGTGTTCGTGGCCGCAGTGATGGATGGGCTGGACGGGCGTGTGGCGCGCCTGACCGGTACCAGCAGCGAGTTCGGCGTGCAGTACGACTCGCTGGCCGACCTGGTCAGCTTCGGCATGGCGCCGGCGCTGGTGATGTACCACTGGTCGCTGTCGTGGCTGAAGTTCGATGACCCGTTGCTGGGCCGCGTCGGCTGGGCGGTGGCATTCCTGTATGCCGCGTGCGCGGCCCTGCGCCTGGCCCGGTTCAACACCCAGGTGGCGGTGGTCGACAAGCGCTGGTTCGTCGGCCTGGCCAGCCCGGCCGCGGCCGGCCTGATGATGTCCTTTGTCTGGGCTTTCGCCGACGGCAATCTGGGTTGGGATGGCAATCAGCTGCGCTACGTCGCGCTGGCGGTGACCCTGGTCGCCGCGCTGCTGATGGTCAGCCGTATCCGCTTCTGGAGCTTCAAGGGCGGTGCCGCCAAGGACGGTCGTGCTGAGCGCGTGCCGTTCCTGGTGCTGGCGCTGGTGCCGGTGGCCATCGCCATCGCGGTGATCGACCTGCCGCGCGTGCTGTTCGCGGTCGGCATCCTGTACGCCCTGTCCGGCCCGGTGATGTGGGCCGTACAACGCCTGCGCAAGAAGTCCGAGGCCGCGTGAGCCAGGATCTGCCCGTGCTGTGGTCGCCGGCCCAGCAGGCCTGGCTGCAGGCCATGGGCTACACCGTCTACCACGACGGCCAGCTGGCTGCCGAGCTGGATGCCGCGCTGCAGCTGAGCGTGGCCAACGCCGAAGCCCGCGCTGCGCCGTCGGCCGGACCCGCCCACGTGGACGATGCGGCCCATGAGCGCCATGGCGGCGCCGCACCTGCGGCGCGCCCGGAACGCCCGGCACCGCCGCGTCGCGAGCCTCCGGTCACCGCGCCGGATACCGCAGCGGCCACGGCACGTCCGTTGCCCAGCGGCAACGCCCGGCAACCGGTGGTGCGCCTGCCGGACCGGCTGCAGATCGCCTTGCTGCGTGCGTCGGGCTGCAACCCGAACGACCCGGCCACCCAGGCGCTGATGGACAGCTGGCCGCTGGACCAGCTGCGCCACGATCCGGCCGCCAAGCGTGCGCTGTGGCCGCAGCTGCGTGCCCTGCGCAAGCGGGGGGCAGCATGAGTGCGGTCAGCCAGCCGGGGCCGGTGCGCCTGCGCGCGCTGCGCGAGAGCGATCTCAATGCGGTGATGGCGATCGAGCTGCGTGGTTATCCGTTTCCTTGGACCCGCGGCATCTTCATCGACTGCCTGCGCGCCGGCTATCCCGGCCTGGCGATGGAGCGCGACGGTCAGCTGATCGGCTACGGCGTGCTCAGCCTCGCCGCCGATGAGGCGCACGTGCTGAACATCTGCATCGATCCGCTGGCGCAATCGCGTGGCCTGGGTCGCCAGCTGCTGCGCGCGCTGGTCCAGCTGGCCCGTGATCGGGGCGCGCAGCGGGTGTTCCTTGAGGTGCGCCCGTCGAACACGCCGGCATTGGCGCTGTACCACAGCGAAGGCTTCAACGAGATCGGCCGCCGGCCGCGCTATTACCCGGCCGCACAGGGGCGGGAGGACGCGGTGGTGATGGCCATCGAACTGGTCGGCGACGACCTGCAGGCGATGCCGCCGCTGTAACGGGGAAGGGGTGCCGGCCCGGGGGCGGCACTACTGCGCTCGCCGGGCACGGCCCGGCGCTACCGTTACGCCAACCGCAACGCCAATACGCCGCTCACGATGAGCGACGCTGCCAGCCAGCGCGCGCGCGGAATGCGTTCGCGCAGCAGGAACACCGAGATCAGCAGCGCGAACAGGATCGAGGATTCGCGCAGCGCCGAGACCATGGCCACCGGTGCCTGGGTCATGGCCCACAAGGCCATCGCATAGGAGGCCGTGGTGCCGACGCCACCGGCCAGTCCCAGCGGCCAATGCTGCCGCGCATAGTCCAGCACCGCGCCGCCGCGCGTGTACAACGCCCACAGCGGCAGCGGAATGCCCGACAGCAGGAACAGCCACAACGTGTAGCTGAGCGCGTTGCCGGACTGGCGTGCGCCCTGCGCATCGACCAGGGTGTAGGTGGCAATCATCGCGGCGGTCAACAGCGGCAGGCGCAGTTGACCGCCCCGTGCACCCAGTGCCATGCACAGGATGCCGGTACTGACCAGCAGCACGCCCAGCCAGGCCGCCGGTGGCAGCCGTTCGCCGAGCAGGGTGCCCGCCAGCGCGACCAGGATCGGCGCACTGCCACGCATCAGCGGATAGGCCAGGCTCATGTCGACCTGCTGATAGCAGCGTGCGACCAGGCCGTAGTAGGTCACCTGCAGCAGCACCGATGCGCCCAGCCAGGGCCAGCTGTGCGCGGCGGGAAACGGCAGGAAGGGCAGGGCGGCGGCCGACAGCAGCGCAGCGCTGCCGGTAACCAGCACGGTGCCGAGGAACTTGTCCGGCCCGCGCTTGACGATCGCATTCCAGCTGGCATGCAGTGCCGCCGCGGCGAGAACCAGCAGGAAGATCGAAAGAGGCATCGGGCGATGATGCCATGCGGGGGAAATGGAAACGCCGGGCATCGCCCGGCGTTTCCGATTCCGCGGTGGTAGGTGCCAACCTTGGTTGGCGCGCACCAGAGCGTGGCGTTACAGCTTCGCGCGCTGCTCGCGCAGGCCGGCCAGCTGGGTGTTCCAGTCGGCCAGGCGCACACGCTCCTGCTCGACCACGGCCGGCGGCACCTTGTCGGTGAACCTGGCCAGCTTGGTCTCGCTCTTCTCCTTCTCTGCTTCGACGCGGGCGATTTCCTTGTCCAGGCGCGCACGCTCGGCATCGAGATCGACCAGACCTTCCAGCGGCACCAGCAGCTTCAGCTCGCCGACGATCGCCGCAGCGGCCGGCGGTGCGCTTTCACCCTCGGCCAGCCACTGGATGCTGTCCAGCTTCAGCAGGAACGACAGCGAGGCACTGAAGCGTTCGATGCGCACGCGGTCCAGCTCGAGGCCCGCCTGCAGGCGCAGCGGCACCAGCTTGGACGGGGCGACATTGAGTTCACTGCGCACGCGGCGCACGGCACTGATGGCCGCCTTCAGCCACTCCACGTCGGCCTCGGCCTGGGCGAAGTCGCCGGCGAATTCGTCGGCGGTCGGGTACGGGCGCAGCGACAGCGTGGTCGCGGCCAGGCCCAGACGCGGCGCCAGCTGCTGCCACAGCTGTTCGGTGATGAACGGGGTCAGCGGATGCAGCAGGCGCAGCAGCGCTTCGAGCACGTAGAGCAGGGTGTGGCGGGTGCTTTCGGCGTCGGCGGCGTCGGCACCGTTCAATGCCGGCTTGCTCAGTTCCAGGAACCAGTCGCAGAACTCGTTCCAGGCGAACTCGTACAGGCACTGCGCCAGCAGGTCGAAGCGGTAGTTGGCGTAGTGGCCCTGCGCTTCGGCCGACACCGCCGCCAGGCGCGCCAGGATCCAGCGCTCGGCGTCGGTGCGCGGCGTCGGCACGCCAGTGAATGCGGCGCCCTCGGTGTTCATCAGGGCGAAGCGGCTGGCATTCCACAGCTTGTTGCAGAAGTTCTTGTAGCCCTCGGCGCGGTTCATGTCGAACTTGATGTCGCGGCCGTGGGTGGCCAGCGCGGCGATGGTGAAGCGCAACGCATCGGCACCGTGGGCAGCGATGCCGTCCGGGAATTCCTTGCGGGTGGCCTTCTCGATCTTCTCCACCATCTTCGGCTGCATCAGGCCGCCGGTACGCTTGGCGACCAGGTCGTCGATGCTGATGCCGTCGATGATGTCCAGCGGGTCGAGCACGTTGCCCTTGCTCTTGGACATCTTCTGGCCCTGGCCGTCGCGGATCAGGCCGGTGAAGTAGACGTGCTTGAACGGGATCTTCCCGACCAGGTTGTCGGTGGCCATGATCATGCGCGCCACCCAGAAGAAGATGATGTCGAAGCCGGTGATCAGCACCGACGACGGCAGGTAACGGTCGAAGCCGCGCTCGGCCATGGCCTGTTCGTTCGGCCAGCCCAGGGTGGAGAACGGCCACAGCTGCGAGGAGAACCAGGTCTCCAGCACGTCGCTTTCCTGGTTCAGCACCACGTCGCTGCCGAGGTTGTGCTTGGCGCGTACTTCCGCTTCGCTGCGACCGACGTAGCAGCTGCCGGTGGCGGCGTCGAACCACGCCGGAATGCGGTGGCCCCACCACAGCTGGCGGCTGATGCACCAATCCTGGATGTTGTTCATCCAGTGGCGGTAGGTGTTGATCCAGTTCGGCGGCACGAAGGCGATGGTTCCGTCTTCGACCAGTTCCAGACCGCGCTTGGCCAGGTCGTCCATCTTCACGAACCACTGGTCGGTCAGGTACGGCTCGATCACCTGGCCGGTACGGTCGCCGCGCGGCACCTGCAGCTTGTGCGCGCGGGTCTCGACCAGAATGCCAAGGTCTTCCAGCTCGGCCAGCACCGCCTTGCGCGCGGCGTAGCGGTCCAGTCCCTGGAAGCGTTCGGGCGCGTTTTCATTCAGCGCCGCCACCGGGGTGAACAGGTTGATCATCGGCAGGCTGTGGCGCACGCCGACTTCATAGTCGTTGAAGTCGTGCGCCGGGGTGACCTTGACCACGCCGGTGCCGAAGGCACGGTCCACGTAGTCGTCGGCGATCACCGGCACGCGGCGGCCGGTCAACGGCAGCACCACCTGCTTGCCGATCAGGTGCACATAGCGCTCGTCTTCCGGATGCACCATCACCGCCGTATCACCCAGCAGGGTTTCCGGGCGGGTGGTGGCCACCACCAGGTAGTGGCGGGTCTCGCGCAGGGTTTCCACGCCGTCGGCATCGCGCTCGACGTGCTCGTAGCTCAGGCCGTCATCGAGCGTGTAGGCGATCGACCACAGGAAGCCGTCTTCCTCGGCGCTCTCCACTTCCAGGTCGGAAATGGCGGTCTTCAGCACCGGGTCCCAGTTGACCAGGCGCTGGCCACGGTAGATCAGGCCCTGCTCGTACCAGCGCACGAAGGCTTCGTTCACCGCGGCCGACGGCTGCGGGTCCATGGTGAAGGTGCTGCGCGACCAGTCGGCGGAGGTGCCGAGGCGGCGCATCTGGCGCTCGATGGTGTCGCCGGACTGCTGCTTCCACTCCCAGACCTTGCCGATGAAGCCTTCGCGGCCCAGCGAATCGCGGGTCTCGCCCTTGCCTTCCAGCGCCAGGTTGCGGCTGACCACCATTTCGGTGGCGATGCCGGCGTGGTCGGTACCGACCTGCCACAGCGTGTCGTAGCCACGCATGCGGTGGTAGCGCACCAGCGCATCCATCAGGGTCTGCTGGAAGGCATGGCCCATGTGCAGGGTGCCGGTCACGTTCGGCGGCGGCAGCAGGATGGTGTACGGCTCGCCCGTGCCGGACGGCTTGAAGTGGCCGGCCTTCTCCCAGGCCTCGTAGAGGTCGGTCTCGAAGGACTTCGGGTCGTAGCTGGAGGCGAGTTGGGTCATGCGGGGGAACCGGTAATCAAGGCGGAAGGGAGATCAGCGCGACCCGAGGGCGCGCCGGATCTTCTGGTCGGTGTGGTACTGGCTGACCGCATAGGCGGCCCAGATGGCGGCGGGCAGCCAGCCGATCAGGGTGATCTGCAGGATCAGGCAGACGATCCCGGCCAGCGGTCGGCCGATGGTGAAGAAGGACAGCCAGGGAAGGATCAGGGCGATCAGCAGGCGCATCAAGGGGGTCCTCGCGGGGCTTACATGTCGTGCTTGTTCAGGTCGTAGCCGGCGGCCTTGTACTGGCGCCAGCGCTCGCGCAGCGGTTCGCGCGCTTCCGGATCGGCCGGGACCACTTCCAGCACGCGCTCGCACTGGCCCAGCCAGGGCTCATCGCGCAGGTTGATCACCAGCGGGCGCGCCGGCGCATCGGTGCCGGGCACGGCGATCAGCACCAGCGCCTCTTCCTCGTCCATGTCTTCGCCGGCGATCTGGTGCGGGATGTAGGCATCGTTGTCGAACGCCCACAGCAGCTCGTCCAGTTCCTCAGCCTGGGCCTGGTCGCGGGCCAGCACCAGGGTGAACAACCCGGCGTCGTTGGCCTTGCGCGCCAGCTCGCAGACCAGGCGCAACGGCTCGGTCAGGAAGCGGGGCTTGGCGATCAGGTAGAAGTCGGCGCGGGGCATGGCAGGGTCCGGGTCAGGCAGGGGCCCGGTCGTGCCGGGCGAGGCCCTGGCCGGCGGTTGCCGGCCAGGGTCGGGTACGGCATCAGGCGCGGGCGGCCTGGTCCAGCAGCCACTGGCTCAGCAGGCCGACCGGGCGGCCGGTGGCCATGCCACGCTTGCCTTCATCGCTGGCCACGCCGGCAATGTCCAGGTGGGCCCAGCGCTGGCCTTCGGCAAAGCGCGACAGGAAGCAGCCGGCGGTGATCGCACCAGCCCAGCGGCCGCCGATGTTGTAGACGTCGGCGAAGCTCGAATCCAGCATCGGCTGGTACTCGTCCCACAGCGGCAGGCGCCAGGCGCGGTCGAACACGTGCTCGCCGGCGGCCAGCAGCTCGTTGGCCAGGTCGTCGTGCTTGCTCATCAGGCCGGCGGTCTGGTGGCCGAGGGCGACCATGCAGGCACCGGTCAGGGTGGCCACGTCGACCAGGGCCTGCGGCTCGAAGCGCTGCGCGTAGGTCAGCGCGTCGCACAGGATCAGGCGGCCTTCGGCGTCGGTGTTGCCCACTTCGATGGTCTTGCCCGACATCGAGGTGATCACGTCGGACGGACGATAGGCGTTGCCATCGATGGCGTTTTCCACCGCCGGCACCACCACCACCAGGTTCAGCGGCAGCTTGGCCTTGACCGCAGCGACGAAGGTGCCGATGACGTTGGCGCCACCGCACATGTCGTATTTCATCTCTTCGATGCCGCCCTGGGTCTTCAGGTTGACGCCACCGGTATCGAAGGTGATGCCCTTGCCGACCAGCACATAGGGCTTGGCGTCGCCTGCACCGGTCCACTTCAGCACCACCAGGCGCGGGCGGTTGGCCGAACCACGGGCCACGGCCAGCAGCGAGCCCATGCCCAGCGCTTCCATCTGGTGCTCGTCGAGGATCTCGGCTTCGGCGCCGTCGTGCTCGCCGGCGAACTTCACGCCCACTTCGGCCAGGTAGGCCGGGGTGCAGTAGTTCGGCGGCAGGTTGCCCAGCTCGCGGGCGAACTCGACACCGGCGGCGATGGCCTGGCCCTGGGCCAGCGCCTGCGCGTCGTCACCGGCGATGGCCAGCTGGGTCAGACCGGCGTCGTCGGCCTTCTTCTTGCCCAGGGTGGCGGTGTAGCGGTAGGCGGCGTGATCGGCGGCGATCACCGCCTGGCGGATGGCCCAGGCCGCGTCGCGGTCCTTGATCGCCACCTCGGACAGGGTGAACAGCGCGCTGCGGGTGGCGCCGGCCTTCAGCGCGCGCACGGCGTCGCCCACGGCCTTCAGGTACTGCGGCACGCCGAAGCGGGCGGCGTCGCCCAGGCCGACCACCAGCACGCGCGCGGCGCTCACGCCCGGCAGGTCGTGCAGCAGGGTGGTGGCGCCGGTCTTGCCGGACAGGTCGCCACGCTGGGCCAGGGCGGCCAGGCGGCCACCGCTGGCGGCGTCCAGGGCCTGTGCGGCCGGGGTCAGGGTATGGTCGGCATAGGCGCCAACCACCAGGCAATCAACGGTGGCGGCGGCCGGAGCAACGTGGTTCAGGGTGAATTCGAGGGCCATTGAGCAGATTCCATTGGCGAGTCCGTACAATCGCAGGCCGTTTACGCCCAGACAGTAGACTGGGCGGCACCGCGAACGAACCCCAGAGTTTAAACCACCGCCCCATGCTGAAGCTCGACCGATACCTGCTGGGCGATTTCGTCCAGAGTTTCCTGGCTACCCTGATCGTCCTGCTGGTGGTCAGCGTGGGCGGCGTGCTGGTGGACATCCTCGGCAACATCGCCGACGGACGCCTGCCGGCCAAGCTGCTGTTCTCGCAGCTTGGCCTGCAGTTCATCGCCTACCTGCCGCTGATCCTGCCGCTGGCGCTGATGCTGGGCCTGCTGCTGGCCATCGCCCGGCTGTACCGCGACTCGGAAATGGCGGTCATCACCGCCATTGGCGTGGGCCCCAAGCGCCTGCTGCGGCCGCTGCTGATGCTGGTGGTGCCGGTGGTGCTGCTGGTCGGCGCCTGCTCGCTGTGGCTGGGGCCCTGGGCCGGGCGGGTGGCCGAGCAGATGATCATCGAGGCCAACCGCAGCGTGCTGATGGCCGGGCTGGAGCCGGGCCGCTTCACCCCGCTGCCCAATGGCGGGGTGGTCTACCTGTCCTCGATCTCGCCCGATGGCACCCAGCTGGGCAAGGTGTTCCTGCAGCGGCAGAAGGATGACCGCCTGGAAGTGGTGTCGGCCAACGGCGGCCGCATGTATTTCGAGGGCACCCGCCAGCGCTTCCTGGAGCTGGATGACGGCCACCAGGTGGAAGGGCCCGCGGCCGGTGGGCTGGACTACCGGCTGGCGACCTTCGCCCGCAACGACGTGGCCCTGCCCGATGGCGCACAGGCCCGCACCGAGGATGATCCCGAACTGATGCCGACCCTGCAGTTGATCGGAGATGCGCGGCCGCAGGCGCAGGCACAGCTGCACCGCCGCCTGGCGCCGCCGTTGATCGCGCTGGCGTTTGCCCTGCTGACCGTGCCGCTGGGCCGCAGCTCGCCGCGCCAGCAGCGCTATGGACGCATGATGCTGGCCCTGATGGCCTACATGGTGGGCACCAACCTGATGTTCATCGGCAGCGGCTGGATCGCCAACGGCAAGATCCCGGCCGCGCTCGGCCTGTGGTGGCTGACCCTGCCGCTGCTGGCGCTGGCAATCTGGATGTATGCACGTGATGGCCGCCTGGGCCGCCCGAAGGGAGCCCGCGCATGAGGCTGCGCCCGATGCGTTTCGACCTGTACCTGGGGCGTTCGGTGTTCACCACCGTGCTGCTGACCTGGGCGGTGCTGGTGGGCCTGGACGTGGTGATGGCCTTCTCCGGCGAATTCAAGGACATCGGCAAGAACGGCTACACGCTGGGCCACGCTGCGGCCTGGGTGCTGTACACCGTGCCGCGCCGTGCCTACACCTTCTTCCCGACCGCTGCGGTGATCGGCTCACTGATGGGCCTGGGCCAGCTGGCGGCGACCTCGGAGCTGACCGCGCTGCGCGCGCTGGGCCTGTCGCGCAAGCGCCTGAGCGTATCGGTGGCGATCGCCCTGTCGCTGCTGACCGCCGTGATGGTGCTAAGCGCCGAGACGCTGGGGCCGTGGGGCCAGGACCGCGCCGATGCGCTGAAGACCAGCGCCAAGTGGGGGCTGGATATCTCGACCACCCGCTATTCCGGGCTGTGGGCACGCGAAGGCGATACCTTCCTCAATGCGCAGAGCGGCGAGGAGCAGCTGGTCGGTGACAAGGGAACGCGGTTGATCCTGCGCGACGTGCGCCTGTACCGCGTCGCCGAGGACGGCCAGATCGCCTCGTTGACCCACGCCGCCACGGTTGAGCACGACAAGGATGGCTGGGTGCTGACCGGGGTGCGCCGCGATACGTTCGGCGAACGCTCGGCCACCCGCCAGGAAGTGGCACGTGAACCGTGGAACTCGAAGCTGGACCCGGCCGCGCTGGCGACCGGCATCGCCAAGCCGCGCAACCTCAGCGTGTCCGAGCTCAGCACCAGCATCGCCTACCGGCAGCGCAACGGGCTGGACGCGCGCGATTTCGAGGACGTGTACTGGAGCCGCTGGTTCTACCCGGTAAACGTGCTGGCGCTGTGCCTGGCCGCCGTGCCGTTCGCGTTCGGATCGCTGCGCAGTGGCGGCATGGGCAAGCGCCTGTTCCTGGGCATCCTGTTCGCGCTGGGCTTCTGGTTGCTGCAGCTGTTCTTCGGCCGCATGGCCGGCGCGTTGAAATTCGATTACCGCATTGCCTATGCGCTGCCGCCGATCGTGATGCTGGCGGTGTCCGGGTTGCTGTTCCGGCGCAAATCGGGCTGATCCAGGTTGTTGTAGAGCCGAGCCCATGCTCGGCTGATGCGCTGTGAGCGAAACGCAGTCGAGCATGGCTCGGACTCCACAGATCGTGCATCACCGCTTCGGCGTGCGCACCAGGCGGGTACCGCTGGCGCGGTCGTGCCAGGTCAGGTGCTGGCGATCAAGCCACGCCCACCAGAATCCCAGCCCGCCCAGCAGCAGCGACAACGTGCCCACCGCGAAACGCAGCCACAGCTGCGCGCGCTTCAAGGGCGTGCCATCGCTTGATTCCAGCTTCAGGCGCCAGGGACGCATGCCCAGCGTCTGCCCGCCACGGCGCCAGCTGGCCGTGGCGTACCACCCGGTCACGGCCCAGCACACTGCCCACAGCAGCCATTGCCAGGCGCTGAACGGTGCGATGTTCTCGCGCTGGGCATGGCCGCTGAAGGTGTAGCCCAGGGTGAACAGCGTGCCGGCCAGCATCCACAGGGCCAGCACCGGCAACGCGTCATAGACCATCGCCAGCATGCGCCACAGCAGCAACGCACGTGGGCGGGGCATCTCGGTGGTGGCCGCAGCGGCGGCCTCGGGGGCAGGGCGGGACATGCGCCGAGCATACGCAATGCTGGCCGCATCCGCAGTCGCGCTCGTATCCTGCACGCATGGCTCTTGTTTCCACCCCCGCCGAACGCCGCCAGCTGGTGCAGCAGCTGCCGGAACTGCGCGCCGACGACAGCACGCGCATCCAGCGATTCCTCGATGCGATCTGGGCCGAGAACGGCCTGGCCCGCGCCACCCTCGACAGCTACCGGCGCGACCTGGAGGGCCTGGCGCGCTGGATGGATGGGCGCGATGGCGGGCTGGCCGGCATCGAACGTCCCGGCCTGTTCGACTACCTGGCCTGGCGTACCCGTCATGGCTGGTCGCCGCGCAGCAACGCGCGCCTGCTGTCGGCACTGCGCGCGTTCTTCGCCGACGGCGTGCGTCGTGGCGAGCGCAGCGAAGACCCCAGCGCACTGCTCGATCCGCCGAAGCTGCCGCGGCTGTTGCCCAAGGCGCTGGCCGAAAGCCAGATCGACGCATTGCTGGCCGCGCCGGACATCGACGATCCGCTGGGCCTGCGTGACCGCGCCATGCTGGAACTGATGTACGCCGCCGGCCTGCGCGTGAGCGAACTGGTGCTGCTGCCGGCCACCGCCGTCAACCTGCGCCAGGGCGTGCTGCGGGTCACCGGCAAGGGCAGCAAGGAACGGTTGGTGCCGCTGGGCGAGGAATCACAGCATTGGCTGGAGCGTTACCTGCAGCAGTCTCGACCGCAGCTGGTCGGCAAGGGCAAGGTACAGGCCTTGGCGGATGGGCAGACCCCGCTGTTTGTCGAAGCGACGTTGCATGCGCTGACGCGGCAGGCGTTCTGGCATCTGGTCAAGCGATACGCGCAGATTGCCGGTATCGACCCGGTGCGGATCAGCCCGCATGGCCTGCGCCACAGTTTCGCCACCCACCTGCTCAATCGGGGCGCCGACCTGCGCGCGCTGCAGATGCTGCTGGGCCACAGTTCGCTGTCCACCACCCAGATCTACACCCTGGTGGCGCGCGAGCATCTGCAGAAGCTGCACGCCCGCCATCATCCGCGCGGCTGAGCGAGGGCCTGAACCCTGCCTTGCGCCGTGCCCGGCGTCGCGGCCCGACTGCGGTGGCTGTGTCAGAATCCGGGGTCTTCTTCTGTCGCGGACCGTTCCATGCTTCGATTTGCCATCGCCGCCGTGTTCGGTGCGCTCAGCCTGACTGCCTGTGCCCAGCCGGCCCCGCCGGCCGCCAAGGCACCCACCGCCGCACCGGCCAAGGCCAGCCCGGCCGCCAACGGTTCGGCCGACCAGGCCGTGCGTGCCGCGCTGACCGCGCTCAACCCCGGCTTCGAAGTGGACTACATCGGTGCCGCGCCGTTCCCCGGTTTCCGCGAGGTGGTGGTCTCCGGCCAGCTGCTGTACGTATCCGATGATGGCCGCTACCTGTTCCAGTCGCAGCCCTACGACACCCGTGCCAAGGGCCCGGCCAACAGCGAGGGCCTGCTGGGCTATCGCCGCAGCCTGCTGGCCAAGGCCAACCACGGTGATCGCATCGTGTTCGCCGCGCCGAACGCCAAGTACACCATCAGCGTGTTCACCGATATCGAATGCGGCTATTGCCGCAAGCTGCACCAGGACATCGCCGAACTCAACCGCAGCGGCATCACCGTTGAATACCTGGCGTTCCCGCGCATGGGCCTGGGCAGCAAGGACTACACCGACATGATTTCGGTCTGGTGCGCCGCCGACCGCCGCCAGGCGCTGACCAACGCCAAGCGCGGTGGCAGCGTGCCGGCCAGGAACTGCACCAACCCGGTGGCGATGCAGTACGCACTGGGCCAGCAGCTGGGCGTGAACGGCACGCCGGCGATCTTCGCGCCCGATGGCACCCAGCTGGGTGGCTACCTGCCGCCGGCACAGCTGCGCGCTGCGCTGGAAAAGCTGTCGGCCAAGCGCTGACCGTCGCCGATCTTTTTCTGTAGCGCCGAGCCCATGCTCGGCTGCGGGAACATCAGCCGAGCATGGGCTCGGCGCTCCAGGCGGGAAGCCGGGGATGCGTGTCGCATCCCCGGCTTTTTTCCTTACTTCAGGCCATCACTGACCGCCTTGGTCAGCGTGCCCTGCGCATCGTCACCACTGAACTCCCAGACGAACGCGCCGCCCAGGCCCTGGGTCTTCACATAGCCCATCTTGCGGGTGATGTTGGCCGGGGTGTCGAAGCTCCACAGCGTGCTGCCGTTGTAGATCCAGGTGGCACCGGCGGTGTTGTCGGTGTAGCCCGGCCACGCCAGGTTCTTCAGCACCTTCCAGTCTTCGATGCCGGCCTCATACGTGCCCGGCGCGGCGCCGCTGGCGGTCTGGTACAGGCCATTGTTGGCGTTGGCCACGCCGGTCCAGCCACGCCCGTAGTAGCCGATGCCCAGGTTGAGCTTGGCGGCGGGCACGCCACGGCTGATGAAGGCCTCGATGGCGTCGTTGCTGTTGTACAGCTTCTGGTCGCCGGTGGACGGATCATTCGGCGAATCGAACAGTGCCGACTGGTGATTGGTCTTCGCATCCCACGCGCCGTGGAAGTCGTAGGTCATCACGTTGATGTAGTCCAGGTACGGGTGGTACGCGGCCGGATCGGTGACGCGGATCTTGTCGATGCCGGCACCCACCGCCACCGTCAGCAACAGGCCCGGACGCACCGCATCGAGCTGGCGGCGGAACTCGGCCATCAGCGCGGTGAAGTTGGCGTTGTCTTCCGGCTTGCCGCATTCGATGCCGCAGGCCACCGGGTATTCCCAGTCGATGTCGATGCCGTCGAACACGCCCAGCGCCGCACCGGCACCACCGGCACCGTCGGTCACCGGCAGGTTGCCCTTGATGTAGGCATCGATGCACGAGGCAACGAAGGCCTGGCGGTTTTCCGGGCGCGCCGCGCTGGAGAAGCCGCGCGACCAGGTCCAGCCACCCAGCGAGATCAGCACCTTCATGCCCGGGTACTTGGCCTTGAGCTGCTTGAGCTGGTTCCAGTTGCCGCGCAGCGGCTGGTCCCAGGTATCGGCGCTGCCGCTGACGCTCTCGGCGGCGCTGAACGCCTTGGTGTAGTCGGCGAAGGCATCGCCACCGGCACCGCTGTTCGGATCCGACGGCTGGGTGATGCCCACTTCGCAGCGGTTGTTGCGCACGTTGCCGAAGGCGTAGTTGATGTGGGTCAGGCGTGCGGCCGAACCGCTGCTGTCGATGTTCTTGACCCGGTAGTTGCGGCCGTAGATGCCCCACTGGGTGAAGTAGCCGATGACCCGCTTGCCGGTGGTGCCACCGTCGCCGGCCAGCGTGGTGGCGCTGATCTCGGTGCCCTGGGCCGACGCATTGCCGGCGTTGTCGCGGGCGCGCACGCGGTAGCGGTAGGTGGTCGATGCGGTCAGCCCGCCATCGACGTAGCTGGCACTGGAGGGCGAGCCGACCAGGCTGCCGTTGCGGTACACGTCATAGCCGGCCACGCCGCTGCCGCCGGTGTTGTCGGTGGACGGGCTCCAGCTGAGCGCGATGCTGTTGGCGGTCCGCGTTCCCACCGCCAGCCCACCCGGCACGCTGGGCGCGGTGGTATCGCCACCGGCGGCGTTGACGGTGATGGTGATGGTCGCGGTGCTGCTGGTGGCGTTGTCGTTGTCGGTGGCCACCGCGCGCAGGGTGTGGCTGCCGGCGCTGGCATTGGTCCAGCTGGCCGCGTACGGCGCACTGGTGGCCACGCCCAGCGTGCTGCCGTCGCGGAAGAACTCGACCTTGGCGACGCTGCCGTCGGGATCGCTGGCGTTGGCGGTCACGTTGACCGTGCTGCCGGCGCTGAAGGTGGCGCCGTTGGCCGGCGAGGTCAGGCTGACCACCGGCGGCTGGTTGGTGCCGCCGCCATCACAGGCGCCGAGGTTGGTGTAGTAGGGCGCACCGGCCGGATGGTCCGGTGGCGCGTTCCAGATGTCCTGGTTCGCCCGATAGAGGACGCCTCCTTTCTGCAGGGTATCGCCGGCCCGGTAGATCTTGGCCTGGTCCCACTGGGCCACGCCGGCACAGCTGGCGGCCTGCGCCAGTCCGGGCAGGGCCGCGGCACCGGCGGCCACGGCAAGCAGCCAGGCCAGGCGGCGGGGACGACAGTTTCGGGTCGCACGTTCGGCACTGCGCACAATCGGGTCGTACATGGGTAAGTCTCCGATCAAAGGGCGCGCGGGCCCCGATGGCGCCGCGCGTGACGCAGGTCCGGGCGTCGCCCGGGAAGGCGACGGAGGGGGCGGACGGGGTACCTGGGAGGCCGGGGAGAGAGTCCGGCGCCAGGTGGGGACAACGTTGTCATCAATTGTGTGGTCAATCCGTGAGCAAGCGCATGGTTCGAGGATTCAGGCGGAAAGCGGCGCTGCGCGCGGTCGGCGGCCATCGGCGGAGCCCCTCGTGGCTGGGGCTTTCCGCGAACAGCGGGTTTCTGGAGGTTGGCCGGGTGGGTGGGCGGCGCAGGGGACGCCGTGAATACGTCCCTGTAGGCTCGGGCGCGCCATCCATGGCGCTTACGCCCCTTCGCAGCCCACCCACCCGACCACGGACAGGTTCCTGCGCGGCCGGCCACGGAGGACAGAACAGAAAATCAAAAGCAAAAGCCGGTCGCTGCGCTCTTCAATGCCTGACTTCTGAAATTTCCTGGTTGCCGGCCAGCGGCCGGCACTACCGGGGAGCATCCACGCGTGGCGGCAGATCGCGGAAATCTGTCGGGGCGGGGTGGTGGGGGCCAGCAGGACCGTTGGCGCCATGGATGGCGCCATCGAGCCCCCATGGACGGGTTTACGGCGTGTGGCCCCCACCACCCCGCCATCCCACGGGAACCCAGCTTTTGCCTGGGCCGTTGCTGTTGTCGTTGCCCTGGCTTCGGCGGGTGCCGGGCGCCGCCCGGCCAAAGCCCTTCCCTCGCTTCCGGTACAATGTCGGGCCCGTTTCCCAACTACGGTTCCCCGGACATGATGGTCCTCGAGGGCGCGCCCGCCCTGTCGCCGTTCCGCCGCGAACGTCTTGAATCCCGCCTGCAGTCCATCGCGCCCTCCCTGCGCATCAGCGGTGCCTGGCACGTCTACTTCGTGCAGACCGAAGGTGCCGCCGCCCCCGACCTGACCACCCTGTGCCGCATCCTCGAGGCTGCGCCGCAGGCGCAGGCCGTGGCCGACGGTGCGGTCAGCCGCATCGTGGTGCCGCGCCTGGGCACGCTGTCGCCGTGGTCGAGCAAGGCCACCGAACTGGTCCGCGGTGCCGGCCAGCCGGTCAGCCGGGTCGAGCGTGGCCTGCGCATCGACGTGCAGGGCTGGCCAGCCGATGCCGCCGCCCAGCAGGCGCTGGTCAAGGCGCTGCACGATCCGATGACGCAGTCGGTGCTGGAAACGGTCGAACAGGGCCAGGCGCTGTTCTCGGCGCCGGCGCGGGGTGAGCTGGAACGCGTGCCGGTGGACCAGCTGGAGGCCGCCAACCAGCGCCTCGGCCTGGCCATGGCCCAGGACGAGATCGACTACCTGCGCGAACGCTTCACCGCGCTGGGTCGCTCACCGTCGGATGTGGAACTGATGATGTTCGCGCAGGCCAACTCCGAGCACTGCCGGCACAAGATCTTCAACGCCAGCTGGACCATCGACGGCCAGGAACAGGACCGTTCGCTGTTCCGGATGATCAAGAACACCCACCAGCAGACACCGCAGCACACGCTCAGCGCGTACAGCGACAATGCGGCGGTGATCGAAGGCCATCCGGCCTCGCGCTATCGCCCGGACCCGGCCAGTGGCGAATACCGCCGCGAGCCGCAGGTGCCCAGCGCGTTCCAGATCAAGGTGGAAACGCACAACCACCCGACCGCGATCGCGCCGTTCCCGGGCGCCTCGACCGGTGCCGGTGGCGAGATCCGCGACGAAGGCGCGACTGGCCGCGGTGGCAAGCCCAAGGCCGGCCTGACCGGCTTCTCGGTCTCGCACCTGCGCATTCCCGAACTGCCGCAGCCGTGGGAAGCGCCGCGTGCGCTGAACCCGCGCATGGCGCCGGCGCTGGAAATCATGACCGACGGCCCGCTCGGCGGCGCCGCGTTCAACAACGAGTTCGGCCGCCCGAACCTGCTCGGCTACTTCCGCAGCTTCGAGCTGCCCGAAGGCGCCGATCTGGTCCGCGCCTACGACAAGCCGATCATGCTGGCCGGTGGCCTCGGCGCCATCGATCGCATCCAGGTCGACAAGATCCAGCTGCAGGCCGGTGATGCGGTCATCGTGCTCGGTGGCCCGGCCATGCTGATCGGCCTCGGCGGCGGTGCCGCCAGTTCGGTGGCCTCCGGCGAAAGCGCCGAGGACCTGGACTTCGCCAGCGTGCAGCGCGACAACCCGGAGATGGAACGTCGCTGCCAGGAGGTCATCGACCGCTGCGTGGCGATGGGGGCCAACAACCCGATCAAGTTCTTCCACGACGTCGGCGCCGGTGGCCTGTCCAACGCCATCCCCGAACTGCTGCACGATTCGAGCGTGGGCGGTGTCATCGACCTGGGCAAGGTTCCCACCGATGATCCGTCGCTGTCGCCGATGCAGCTGTGGTGCAACGAATCGCAGGAACGCTACGTGCTGGGCGTGGCCCAGGAACGCCTGGCCGAGTTCGCCGCGCTGTGCGCGCGCGAGCGCTGCCCGTTCGCTGCGGTCGGCGTGGCCACCGCCGAGGAACACCTGGTGGTTGCCTACGGCGCCGTGCCCGGCCACACCCCGGCCGACGCGCCGATCGACCTGCCGATGGACGTGCTGTTCGGCAAGCCGCCGAAGATGCACCGCGACACCGCGCACCCGCCGGCCCCGCGCTGGCCGGCGCTGAAGACCGGCGGCCTGGATCTGCACGAAGCGGGCCTGCGTGTGCTGGCGCACCCGACGGTGGCCTCGAAGAACTTCCTGGTCACCATCGGTGACCGCAGCGTCGGCGGCTTGACCGCACGCGAACAGATGGTCGGCCCGTGGCAGCTGCCGGTAGCCGACGTGGCAATCACCGTGGCCGACTTCGACGGCGTGGCCGGCGAAGCCATGTCGATCGGCGAGCGCACCCCGCTGGCCCTGCTCGATGCCGCTGCATCGGCGCGCATGGCGGTGGGCGAAGCACTGACCAACCTGTGCGCGGCGCCGGTGGATGCGTTGGATGAGATCAAGTTGTCGGCGAACTGGATGGCCGCGGCCGGCCACCCGGGCGAAGACGCGCTGCTGTACGACGCGGTGAAGGCGGTGGGCATGGAGCTGTGCCCGCAGCTGGACATCAGCATCCCGGTGGGCAAGGACTCGCTGTCGATGCAGGCGCAGTGGCACGACCAGGGCGAGGCGCACAAGAGCGTGTCGCCGGTGTCGCTGGTGATCTCGGCGTTCGCGCCGGTGCTCGACGTGCGCCAGCAGCTGACCCCGCTGCTCGACCGTGACGTGGACAGCGAGCTGTGGCTGATCGGCCTCGGCGCCGGCAAGCAGCGCCTGGGCGGTTCGATCCTGGCCCAGGTGCATGCCGATCACGGTGACCTGCCGGCGTTCGCCGGTGCCGCGCCGGACCTGGACGATCCGCAGCGCCTGCGTGCCTTCTTCGAACTGATCCGCGATGCGCGCCAGTCCGGCCTGCTGCTGGCCTACCACGACCGCAGCGATGGCGGTGCCTTCGCCGCGCTGTGCGAGATGGCCTTCACCTCGCGCATGGGCCTGGACATCACCCTCGATGCCTGGGGCGATGATCCGTTCCGCAGCCTGTTCAATGAAGAGCTGGGTGCAGTGGTGCAGATCGCACGCGAAGACCGTGCCGCCTTCGCCGACCTGGTCGAGCGCCATGCACTGACCGAATGCGCACAGCGCATTGCCAGGCCGACCACTGCACCGGTGGTGCGCGTGTCGCTGGCCGGCGAGAACCTGGCCGAGTGGCGCTGGGACGCGCTGTTCGATGCCTGGTGGTCGGTCACCCACGCCATGCAGAAGCGCCGCGACAACCCGGAAAACGCCGATGCCGAACGCGAGGTCGCGCGCGCCTTCAATGCGCCCGGCCTGAAGCCCAAGCTCAGCTTCGATATCAATGAAGATGTCGCCGCGCCGTTCATCAGCACCGGTGCGCGCCCGCGTGTGGCGGTGCTGCGCGAGCAGGGCGTCAACGGCCAGATCGAAATGGCCAACATCTTCGAACGTGCCGGCTTCCGCGCCTTCGACGTGCACATGAGCGACCTGATCGAAGGCCGCGTGGCCCTGCAGGACTTCACCGGCCTGGTTGCCTGCGGTGGCTTCAGCTACGGCGATGTGCTGGGTGCCGGCCGCGGCTGGGCCACCTCGATCCTGGAACGCAGCACGCTGCGTGACGCCTTCGCCGCGTTCTTTGCGCGTGAGGACAGCTTCGCGCTGGGCGTGTGCAACGGCTGCCAGATGATGAGCCAGCTCAAGGGCATCATCCCCGGTGCCGAGCACTGGCCGCAGTTCCGTCGCAACGCCAGCGAGCAGTTCGAAGCGCGTACCGCACTGCTGGAAGTGGTGGAATCGCCCTCGATCCTGCTGCGTGGCATGGCCGGTTCGCGCCTGCCGGTGGCGGTGGCGCATGGCGAAGGCCAGGCCGTGTTCGACAACGCGGTCGACCAGGCCACGGCGCGTGTCGCGCTGCGCTACATCGATGGCCACGGCAACGTGGCCAGCCAGTACCCGCTGAACCCGAACGGTTCACCGGACGGCATCACCGGCCTGACCAGCACCGACGGCCGCGTCACCATCATGATGCCGCACCCGGAACGCACCCCGCGCGCGCTCAACCTGAGCTGGGCACCGGCCGAGTGGCAGGGCGATTCGCCGTGGATGCGCATGTTCCGCAACGCACGGGTCTGGTGCGGCTGATCGCGCAACCGACAATGCCTGTGCGTATGGGAAACCCGCCGGACTTCCGGCGGGTTTTTCTTTGCCATCAGGAAAATGCTGACGCGGCCATCAGTTACATGCGTTTTCATGCGTCGGATAATCATCACGTACGCCTAACAAAATACTTTTATAAACAGGTGAAACAGTGAACTACTTCACGGCAATAGGATTTGCCATGTCAAAGTCTTGACGTTTTTCGAAGTTGCCGTTAACACTTGAACCCCGTTTCAGAACCATTCATTCCGCAGTAACCGTCTGGCGCACGCGCTCGGTTTCTTTCGCTGCGCGCCGTTCGGCAATACCCCGTAGTAAATCACGCGAATAAACGCCCCCAGGGGACGTTGGGCCAGAAGGCCCGGCGGTGGCGTTGCTTTGCCCAAAACCAGTCCACTCAGGAGCCGTACCGATGAATCGGATTTATCGCAAGGTCTGGAACAAAGCATTGGGTCAGTTGGTGGTGGCCTCGGAATTGGCCTCCTCCGACAGCAGCGGAGGTGTTGTCGACCAACGCGCCGCGACGACGCAGGCAACACCTGCCCTGCTGGCCGTTGCCCTGGGCCTCGTACTGGGAGTGGGCATGGCCGGCACTGCGGCGGCGCAGTCGGTGCAGATCGGTGGCAGTGCCACCTGCGTGGCGTTCAGCGGCAAGCTGCTGGAAAAGTGCCTGATCGAGGGCAGCGCCAGCGCCAAGGGCAGCAACGCGGTGGCCATCGGCGCCGGTACCAGCGCCAGCGCGGCCAACAGCGTGGCGTTGGGCGCCGGCTCCAAGGCCACCCGTGCCAACACCGTGTCCGTCGGCGATGCAGGCAAGGAACGGCAGGTCACCCACGTCGCGGCAGGCACGCAGGCCACCGACGCCGTGAACAAGGCGCAGCTGGACGCGCAGGCGCGGGCCACCCAGGCCGCGCTGGCCGATGTCGCCGCCGATGGCAACCGCTATTTCAAGGCCGATGGCGCCGGTGATGACAGCGACGCGGCGAAGATCGAAGGGCAGGGCGCCCTGGCCGCGGGCGCCGGCGCGCAGTCGCTGGCCAATGCCACCACCGCCATCGGCACCCAGGCCATTGCCGCCGGCATTGGCGCCAGCGCATTCGGCCAGGGCGCATTGGCGCTGGGTGATGCCAGCGTGGTGGTGGGGCAGAGCGCGGCCGCGTTCGGTCTGGGTGACACCGCGGTGGGTGCCAGTGCCACCGCCGCCAGCGAGAATGGCGCAGCCACCGCGCTGGGCGCGTTGTCCGAGGCGACCGCCGATGGCGCAACCGCCGTCGGTGGCGGTGCCGTGGCCATGGGCCCGGGCAGCACGGCACTGGGTCGTGGCGCCACGGCCGCCAACGAAGCCTCGATTGCGGTCGGCGCGTTCAGCACGGCTGTGGGCGAATACAGCACCGCGCTGGGTTCCAATTCGGCGGCGGTGGCCACCGGCAGCGTGGCGCTGGGCGCCGGCTCGCTGGCCGATCGCGTCGATACCGTCTCGGTCGGCGCTGTCGATTACGGCCTGACCCGGCAGATCACCAGCGTCGCTGCCGGTACCGAAGACACCGACGCGGTCAACGTTGGTCAGTTGAAGGATGTCGCTGCAGTGGCTGACGCGACCGCCAAGCGTTTCCAGGCGACCGGCAGCAGCAACAGTGATGCCGGCGCGCTGGCTGAAGGCGATGACGCGCTCGCGGCCGGCGAAGCCGCCAACGCCATCGGCAACGGCGCTACCGCCGTGGGTGCCGGTGCAACGGCGGTTGCGCAGAACGCCACGGCGGTGGGCACCAACGCACTGGCGTCGGGCCAGAACAGTGCCGCGTTCGGCAACAACGCACAGGCCAACGGTCCGGGCAGCGTCGCGGTGGGCGGCGCTGCGGTGGATGCCAACGGCAACCCGCTGATCACCAGCGGCGGCGTGCCGGTGGAAACCGGGGCGACCAGTGCCGGGGTCGGCGGCACCGCAGTGGGTGCCAGTGCCGAGGCCGGTGGGTTTGCTGCCTCCTCATACGGTGTCGGCGCCTACGCCGCCGGCGCGCAGGCCTCCGCGTTCGGTGCGGTGGCCAATGCCATCGGTGATTACTCCACCGCGCTGGGTACGCAGAGCAATGCCACTGGCACCAGCAGTGTGGCCATTGGCGGCCCGGCCGATCTGATTCCGGGCCTGGGCTTCTTCGTGCAGACCCAGGCCAGTGGCGAAGCCGCCACGGCGGTCGGCGCCGGTGCCATCGCCAGTGGCAACTACGCCGTGGCCAACGGCAGCCTGACCGAAGCGTCCGGTGCCGAGTCGGTGGCCGTGGGCTACTTCGCCTATGCGCCCGGCGAAAACTCCAGCGCGCTCGGTGCACAGACCTGGGCCAGTGGCGCGCAGAGTACCGCGGTGGGCTACTACGCCACGGCACGCGGCGCCAACAGTGTCGCACTGGGTGCCAATTCCGAAGCCGTGCGCGCCAACAGCGTGGCCGTGGGCAGCGCGGGCAACGAACGGCAGATCACCAGCGTGGCCGCTGGCAGTGAAGCCACCGATGCGGTGAACAAGGCGCAGCTGGATGCGGTGGCCGCGACCGCCGACAGCACCGCGCGCTTCTTCCAGGCCCAGCCGGAAACCGGCAGCGATGCCGGGGCCTTTGCCGAAGGCGAGGGTGCGGTGGCGGCCGGTTCGGCCAGCAACGCCATCGGTGCCGGCGCGGTGGCACAGGGCGCCGGCGCCTCGGCGCTGGGCGATGACAGCGTGGCCCTGGGCCGCAATACCAGTGCTACCGGCGCTGGCGGGGTGGCCATTGGTGGCCTTGGCCAGGCCTACGACGCGTTCAACCAGCCGCTGCTCGATGACCAGGGCAACCCGGTGCGCGTGGGCACCACGGCTGCCGCCGATGCTACGGCGGTGGGCAACGCCGCACAGGCCACCGGCGCAACCAGCAATGCGTTCGGCAGCGCCGCCAAGGCCAGCGGCGACAACAGCCTGGCGGCCGGCGGCAAATCACGCGCCACCGGCAGCTACGCCGTCGCGCTCGGCGACAGCGCGTTCGCCAGCAGCGATGACAGCACCGCCGTAGGCGGCTACAGCTGGGCCACGGCCAGTGGCGCCAGCGCGTTCGGTGCCGGTGCGTGGGCCACGGCCACCAACGCATCCGCGTTCGGCAACGCGGCCTGGGCCAGTGGCAACGGCGCCACCTCGATCGGCTACAACAGCTGGGCCAACGGCAGCAGTGCCACCGCTGTCGGCCGTGGTGCGTTCGGCTATGGCGACAACAGTGTCGCGCTGGGCTTCCAGGCGCTTGGCAACAGCATCAACAGCATTGCCATCGGCACCAACACGGTGGCCGGCGGAGAGAGTGCCATCGCGGTCGGTGCCGGCAGCAACGCCAGCGGCAACAACGCGGTCGCACTGGGCGCCGGCTCCGTGGCCAGCCGTGACCGCAGCGTGGCGGTGGGCAGCGCAGGCAACGAGCGACAGATCACCAGCGTGGCCGCCGGTACCCAGGCCACCGATGCGGTGAACAAGTCGCAGCTCGATGCGGTAGCTGCCAGTGCGGCCAACACCAGCAAGTACTTCCAGGCCAGCGGCAGCGACGACAGCGACGCCGGTGCCCACGTGGAAGGTGACAACGCGCTGGCCGCGGGTGAAGCGGCCACGGCCATCGGCAATGGTGCGACCGCGCTCGGCAGCGGCGCCAACGCGCTGGCCAGCAATGCGCAGGCCATCGGCTTCAATGCACTGGCCACGGCCGCCAATGCCAGCGCCATCGGCGCCAACGCACAGGCCACGGGCGAGTACGCCACCGCCCACGGTGCCGAGAGCGAAGCCAGCGGTGAACAGAGCGCAGCCTTTGGTGCGGCCGCGGTGGCCAGCGGTGCCGGCAGCACCGCGACCGGCGTGCTGTCTGAAGCCAGTGGCGAGGAAGCCGTCGCGGTGGGCTACTTCAGCAACGCCAGTGGCGAAGCGGCGACCGCCGTGGGCAGCGAAAGCGTGGCCAGCGGCACGGCCTCGGCGGCGTTCGGTATCGGCGCCGAAGCCACCGGCGGTTACAGCACTGCCATCGGCGGCTATGCGCAGGCTTCGGCATTCAACGCAACCGCCTTCGGCAACTTCGCCAACGCGTCCGGTTCCAACAGCGTGGCGCTTGGCGGCGATTCGGAAGCATCCGGCGCCTACAGCACCGCCACCGGCCAGGGCAGCCTGGCGTCGGGCACCAATGCGGTGGCCGTGGGTGGTTCGCTGTTTGGGCTGCTGGCCACTGAAGCATCCGGCGACTACTCCACTGCCGTGGGTGGTGGTGCCTATGCGCCCGGCATCAACAGCACCGCGCTGGGCAATGCGGCCGAATCGCGCGGTGCCAACAGCGTGGCGTTGGGCGCCGACTCGATTGCCGACCGCGACAACACGGTCTCGGTGGGCGGCGGCGGCAACACCCGTCAGGTCACCAACGTGGCCGCGGGCACCCAGGGCACCGATGCGGTGAACAAGGACCAGCTGGACGCGGTCGCCGCCGAGGGCGCAACCACCCGCAAGTACTTCCAGGCCAGTGGCAGCGCCGACAGCGATGCCGGTGCCTATGTGGAAGGTGACAGCGCGCTGGCTGCCGGTGAAGCGGCCAACGCCATCGGCAACGGCGCCACGGCGCTGGGTGGTGGTGCCACCGCTGTTGCAGCCAACGCCACCGCAATCGGCTTCAACAGCCTGGCCACCGGCACCAACGCAGCGGCCGTAGGCAACAACGCGCAGGCCAGCGGCGATGACAGTGCCGCACTGGGCAGCGGTGCCGCGGCCAGCGGCATCAGTGCCACGGCCACCGGCGCTGCGGCGCAGGCCAGTGGCGTGTACAGCACGGCCAACGGTGCAGAGTCCATCGCCAGCGGTGCGCAGTCGCTGGCCAGCGGCTTCCGCGCGGCGGCGTCGGCTGACGGCACCACGGCCGTGGGCGGTTACAGCGAAGCCAGCGGCCGCCTCGGCACCGCACTGGGCTACGGCTCGGCGGCGACCGGCGCCAACACCACCGCCGTCGGCTTCGGTGCCGCCGCTGCGGGGACCGGTGCGGTGGCCGTCGGCCAGTCCAGCGAAGCCAGTGGTGCGGAGAGTGTCGCCATCGGCGGCAGCACCTTCTTCGGCCTGATTCCGTCGCGCGCCAGTGGCACCGGTGCTGCGGCGTTCGGTGCCGGTGCGTGGGCCACCGAGGATTACGCCACGGCAATCGGCTGGAATTCGTGGGCCGATGGCGCCGATTCGACCGCCCTGGGCGCCAGCGCTACTGCCACTGGCCTCAACAGCGTCGCACTCGGCGCCGGCTCCAAGGCCGAGCGTGACAACAGCGTGGCCGTTGGCAGTGCTGGCAGCGAGCGCCAGGTCACCCATGTCGCCGCCGGTACCGAAGGCACCGACGCGGTGAACAAGAACCAGCTCGACGCGGTGGCCGCCACGGCGGACAAGACCAGCCGCTACTTCCAGGCCAGTGGCAGCGCCGACAGCGATGCCGGCGCCTATGTGGAAGGGGACAGCGCGCTGGCTGCCGGTGAAGCGGCCAACGCCATCGGCAACGGCGCCACGGCGCTGGGCAGTGGCGCCACTGCCGTCGCGGCCAACGCCACGGCGGTGGGCTTCAATGCGCTGGCCACGGGGGCCAACGGCGCTGCACTGGGCAACGCGGCGCAGGCCAGTGGTGTGGACAGCCTGGCGCTGGGCAGTGGCGCGGTGGCCAGTGAACTTGGCGCCAGTGCCACCGGCGCCGGTGCACAGGCCAGCGGTGCCTACAGCACCGCCAGCGGTTCGCAGGCCGTCGCCAGTGGCACGCAGTCGCAGGCAAACGGTTTCCGTGCCAGCGCCACGGCCGATGGTGCCGCCGCGCTGGGCGGCTACACCGAAGCCAGCGGCCGCCTGGGCACGGCGGTCGGTTACAGCGCCAAGGCGACGGCGGCCGGTGCCACGGCGGTCGGTTTCGGCGCCACTGCCAGCGCCGCCGGCAGCACCGCGCTGGGCGCGTCCTCGGTGGCCGACCGTGCCAACACCGTATCGGTGGGCAGTGCCGGTGCCGAGCGGCAGATCACCCGCGTCGCGGCCGGTACCCAGGCCAACGATGCGGTGAACCGCGCCCAGCTCGACGCGGTGGCCTCCACCGCAGACGCCACCAGCCGCCACTTCCGCGCCAGTGGCAGCGGTACCGCGACCGCCAGTGGCAGCGATGCCATCGCGGTGGGCTCGGCCGCCACCGCCAGTGGCAACCGCAGCAACGCGCTGGGCAGCAACGCCAGCGCCATCGGCAACGCGACCCTGGCACTGGGCGCCAACACCGCTGTGACCGGCAGCAACGCGGTCGCTCTCGGTGCCGGCTCCCGCGCCGTGGAGGCCAACGTGGTCTCGGTCGGTGGTGGCAACGGCACCGATGGCCCGGCGACGCGCCGCATCGTCAATGTGGCCGACGGTCGCATTGCCGCCGGCAGCAGCGATGCGGTCACCGGTTCGCAGCTCAACGTGACCAACCAGCGCGTGGGTGCGGTGGAAACCCGCGTCGGCGACTTCGATTCGCGCATCGCCACGGTTGAAACCACTGCCGCCAGTGCAGTCGGCTACGACGACGCCAGCCGCGATCGCCTGACCCTGGGGGGGATCCAGGGCACCACCGTGGACAACGTCGGTGCAGGCAGCATCGCTTCCGGCAGCCGTCAGGCCATCAACGGCGGGCAGTTGTTCCAGTCGCTCAGCGATGCCGCCAGCTTCCTGGGCGGCGGTGCCAGCGTTGGCCTTCAGGGCGTGTTCGTTGCGCCGAACTATGTGATCCAGGGCTCCACCTACAACAACGTCGGTGATGCGCTGGGCGCACTGGATCGCAAGGTCAGCGAGATCGACCGCCGCACCGCCAGTGGCAGCCGTTCCGGTGCATCCAGCCTGCGCTCCATGTCCGCCTCGCTCGATGCTGAACCGTCCAGCGCCGCGCTGGGCCTGGCCGGTGAGGATGCGAGCGTGGCCGACACCGCGCCTGCCGCCAGCACGGCCCGCGTGCAGGGCACCCCGACCGCCGCCAGTGCGGGCACTGCGCAGCCTGTCCTGGCCAGCGGTGGCGGGCTCAATGCGGTCGCGATGGGTGAAGGTGCCGTCGCCAGCGGCGCCTCGTCCACCGCGCTGGGGCAGGGCGCCAGTGCAACGGCGGCCAACGCCGTGGCACTGGGCCAGGGCTCGGTGGCTGACCGTGCCAACACGGTCTCGGTCGGCAGCGAGGGCAACGAGCGCCAGGTCACCAACGTTGCAGCCGGTACCACGGCCACCGATGCGGTCAACAAGGGCCAGCTGGATCGTGGCATCACCACCGCCAACAGCTATACCGACAGCCGCGTGCAGGCCGTGTCCGACAGCTTCGACGTGTTCAAGGGCGAAGTGGATGGACGCCTGCGCCACATGGACCGTCGCATTGATCGCCAGGGTGCGATGAGTGCCGCGATGCTCAACATGGCCACCAGTGCCGCCGGCATCCGTACCCAGAACCGGGTCGGCGTCGGCATCGGTTTCCAGGGCGGCGAGTCGGCGATGTCGCTGGGCTACCAGCGCGCGATCAGTGATCGCGCCACGGTCACCATCGGCGGCGCCTTCAGCAGTGATGACAGCTCGGTCGGCGTGGGTGCCGGCTTCGGCTGGTAAGTGTGCAGCCGCGTGCCGATGGTTCTGCCATCGGCACGCCATGCAGTGAGCGCCAAAGGGGCGTGGCACGGCAACCCTGGTGGGCCAGCCAGGGCAGTCGCAGGGAGTGATGGCCGTAGTGAGCTCCGTCCGTGCAATGGACGGAGAAGGAAAGCTCAACCATGACCTTGAAGAGGATTTCGAACGTGACCAACAAGCAGACCCTTCGCATCAATGTGCTGGCTGCCGCCGTACTGTCTCTGACGGTGGGCGTCGGTGCCGCGCACGCGGCAACCCCGGGCGTGGCCAAGGAGCCGTCGCGTCTGGCCAGCGCTGCCCAGCAGAGCGTGGACGGCGTCATCGTCAAGTACCGCAGCGGCACCGCCGCCGCCAGTGACCGCTCGGCCAAGCTGTCGGTGGTCCAGTCGGCGCTTTCGCGCGCCATCGTCAGCGGCGGCAACACCAGCCGTGCCACTGCGCTGGCCCCGCAGGTGGAACGCAGGCTGGGCACCGGCGCCGATCTGGTGCGGTTGAAGTCCAGGCTCGGCAATGCCGACATGCAGAAGGTGCTGGCCGAACTGAACGCCGATCCTTCGGTGCAGTACGCGGTGGCCAACGTACGCCTGCAGCGCTCGGACCTGCGCGCGGCGAACGCCCAGCCCGCGCTGGTTCCCAATGATCCGGACTACCAGCGCCTGCAGTGGAACTTCCACAACGCCACCGGTGGCGTGAATGCGCCGGCGGCATGGGACGTATCGCAGGGCGAGGGCATCGTGGTGGCCGTGCTCGACACCGGCATCATTCCCAATGTCCCGGACTTCGGCACGAACCTGCTGGAAGGGTACGACTTCATCAGCGACAAGGAATCCTCGCGTCGGCCGACCGATGGCCGTGCACCGGGCGCCACCGATTATGGTGACTGGGTGGAGAATGCCAACGAGTGCTACACCGGCTCGCTGCCCGATGACAGCTCCTGGCACGGCACGCACGTGGCCGGCACCATCGCCGAAGTGGCCAACAACGGCTCGGCCGTGGCGGGTCTGGCCTACAAGGCCAAGGTTCTGCCGGTGCGCGTGCTGGGCAAGTGCGGTGGCACCCTGGCCGACATCAGCGATGCCATCACCTGGGCATCGGGCGGCACCGTGCAGGGCGTCCCGGCCAATGCCAATCCGGCCGAGATCATCAACATGAGCCTGGGCGGTGGCGGTGCGTGCGATCCGGCCTACCAGGATGCGATCAACGGCGCGGTCTCGCGTGGCACGCTGGTGGTGGTGGCGGCCGGCAATGAAACCGACAACGCCGCCAACTACCGTCCGTCCAGCTGCGCCAATGTGGTGGCGGTGGGCGCGACCCGTGTGACCGGTGGCATCACCTACTACTCCAATTACGGCACGGTGGTCGATCTGGCCGCGCCGGGCGGTGGTGGCAGCGTGGATGGCAACCCGAACGGGTACATCTGGCAGATCGGTACCGACGCCACCCAGGGCCCCACCGGTGGCCAGTGGATCTATATGGGCAAGGGCGGCACCTCGATGTCCTCGCCGCATGTGGCGGCCGTGGCCGCGATGGTGCAGAGCGCGCTGATCGCCAAGGGCAAGGAGCCGCTGGCGCCGGCCGCGCTGGAAACCCTGCTCAAGCAGTCCGCGCGTCGCTTCCCGGTCACCATTCCGGCGGCGACGCCGATCGGCAGCGGCATTGTCGATGCCAAGGCCGCACTGGACGCCGCGCTGAAGGAGCCGTGCACCGAGAACTGCGAACCGGAAGGCATCCCGCTGACCAACAAGGTGACCGTGGGTGGCCTGGCCGGTGCAGCCGCCAGCGAAACCGTGTACACCTTCGAAGCGGCAGCGGGCAAGGCGCTGAGCGTGCTGACCTACGGCGGCAGCGGCAACGTGTCGGTGTACCTGGCCCAGGGCCGCGTGCCGACCGCCACCGACAACGATGCCAAGTCCACCCGCCCGGGCAATACCGAAACCGTGCGCGTGGCCAAGACCGTGGCCGGCACCTATTACATCAAGGTGGTGGGTGAGGCGGCCTACAGCGGGGTGAGCATCCTGGCGACCCAGTAATTCCGGGACGTCGCAGATGAACACGCGAAGCCCGTCACCCAGGTGACGGGCTTCGTGTTTTTTGCGAAAGGCCTGCCGGGGAGGGCGGAATCCACTGCCGAACTGCTAAAGTCGGAGCGATTGACAGGAGAGTCATGTGAACGCGCTCGCTGCTACCGTAACCGACGACGCCGAAGGCCGCATCCTGGATGCGCTGCTGGCGCGTGGACGGCTCAAGGAAGCTGACCTGGCGCGCGCGCGGCCGCTGCACGCCGAAGCCGGCGGCAGCCTGCTCGGGCTGCTGGTGCGGTTGGGCCTGGTGTCCGAACGCGACCAGGCGCAGGCCAGCGCCGACGTGCTGGGCCTGCCGCTGCTGGAGGGCCGGCAACTGCCCGAAGCGCCTCCGCAGGCGCTGGCCGATGGGCTTCCGCTGTCGCTGCGTTTCCTCAAGCAGTTCCATGTGTGCCCGCTGGACATCAATGAACAGGGCATGCGGCTATGGCTGGCCGATGCCCACGACCCCTACCCGCAGCAGGCCGTGCAGCTGGCGCTGGGCGTGCCGGTCACCCCGGTGCTGGGCATGCGCGCGGAAATCGACGATCTGGTGGAACGCTGGTTCGGTCAAGGGCGCAGCGCGATGGGGGCGATCGTCGAGACGGCCGACGGCGAGGGTGGTGCGGTCGACGATATCGAACACCTGCGCGACCTCGCCTCCGAAGCGCCGGTGATCCGCCTGGTCAACCTGGTGATCCAGCGTGCGGTGGAACTGCGCGCTTCTGACATCCACGTCGAGCCGTTCGAAAGCCGCCTGAAGGTGCGCTACCGCGTCGACGGCGTGCTGGTGGAGGGTGAAAGCCCGCCGGCCAACCTCACCGCTGCGGTGATCAGCCGCATCAAGATCATGGCCCGGCTCAACATCGCCGAGCGTCGCCTGCCGCAGGACGGCCGCATCATGCTGCGCGTGCAGGGCAAGGAGCTGGACCTGCGCGTGAGCACGGTACCGACCGCGCATGGCGAAAGCGTGGTGATGCGACTGCTCGACCGCGAAACGGTGGTGTTCGATTTCCACCGGCTGGGTTTCACCGATGCGTTCCTGCCGCAGTTCCGCAAGGTGCTGGAGCAGCCGCACGGCATCCTGCTGGTGACCGGCCCGACCGGTTCGGGCAAGACCACCACGCTGTACACCGCGCTGAGCCAGCTCAACACCGCCGACGTCAAGATCATCACGGTCGAGGATCCGGTCGAGTACCAGATCGAAGGCATCAACCAGATCCAGGCCAAGCCGCAGATCGGCCTGGATTTCGCCAACGCCCTGCGCAGCATCGTGCGCCAGGACCCGGACATCATCATGATCGGCGAAATGCGCGACCTGGAAACCGCGCGCATCGCCATCCAGTCGGCGCTGACCGGCCATCTGGTGCTGTCCACCCTCCACACCAACAATGCGGCCGGCGGCATCACCCGCCTGCTCGACATGGGCGTGGAGGATTACCTGCTCACCTCCACCATCAACGGCATCCTGGCCCAGCGCCTGGTGCGCCGGCTGGAGCCGATCCACGCCGAACGCTACGAAGCCTCGCCGGAGGAGATCGAGCGTTTCGAGCTGCGCCGCCTGCAGCCGCAGGGGCCCATCCATCTGTACCGTCCCGTGCCGTCGGCGCTGGCGCCGACCGGTTACCTCGGCCGCACCACCATCATGGAATTCCTGGTGATGAACGATGCGCTGCGGCGGGCGGTGATGCGCCGCGATGGCATGGGCGAAATCGAACGCATCGCCCGGGAAGCGGGCATGCGCACCATGTACGAGGATGGCCTGGCCAAGGCACTCAGTGGGCAGACGACCCTCGAGGAAGTGCTGCGCGTCACCGAGGAAAGCTGATGCGCGCAGGATTCCGGGGCTGACATGCCGAACTACCGTTACAAGGCGCTCAATCCGCACGGCGAGATCTTCGACGGGCAGATGGAGGCCGCCAGCGAGGCCGAGCTGGTGGCGCGGCTGCAGGACCAGGGCCATCTGCCGATGGAGACGCAGCTGGCCGACGGCGGCGCCCTGGGTGGCAGCAGCTGGCGCAACCTGCTGCGCCAGCGCCCGTTGCAGGGGCCGGCACTGCTGCAGTTCACCCAGCAGCTGGCAACCCTGCTCGGCGCCGGCCAGCCGTTGGATCGCGCGCTGTCGATCCTGCTCGGCCTGCCGGAGGACGAACGCTCGCGGCGCGCGATCACCGACATCCGCGACGTGGTGCGCGGTGGCGCGCCGCTGTCGACCGCGCTGGAACGCCAGCATGGCCTGTTCTCGCGCCTGTACGTGAACATGGTGCGCGCCGGTGAAGCCGGTGGCAGCCTGCACGAGACGCTGCAGCGCCTGGCCGACTACCTCGAGCGCAGCCGTGCGCTGCAGGGCAAGGTGATCAACGCGCTGGTCTATCCGGCCATCCTGCTGGTGGTGGTGGGCGGTGCACTGTTGTTCCTGCTCGGCTACGTGGTGCCGCAGTTCGCGCAGATGTACGAGAGCCTGGACGTGGCGCTGCCCTGGTTCACCAACGCAGTGTTGCAGCTGGGCCTGTTCGTGCGCGATTGGTGGATCGTGCTGCTGGTGGTGCCGGCGGTGCTGGCGCTGTTGTTCGAGCGCAAGCTGCGGCAGCCGGCATTCCGCCTGGCGCTGGATGGCTGGCTGCTGCAACGGCGCGGCGTCGGCCGCCTGATGGGCGAACTGGAAACCGCGCGGCTGGCGCGCACGCTCGGCACCCTGCTGCGCAACGGCGTCCCGCTGCTGGGCGCGCTGGGCATCGCCCGCAACGTGCTCGGCAACCGTGCGCTGGCCGCCGACGTGGAAACGGCCGCAGACGAAGTGAAGAACGGCGCCGGGTTGTCGCTGGCGCTGTCACGCGGCAAGCGTTTTCCGCGCCTGGCGCTGCAGATGATCCAGGTAGGCGAGGAGTCCGGCGCGCTCGACACGATGTTGCTGAAGGCGGCCGACACCTTCGAACAGGACAGCGCCCGCCGTATTGATCGCCTGCTGGCGGCCATGGTGCCGGCGATCACCCTGGTGCTGGCCTCGGTGGTCGGCGCGGTGATCGTCGCCGTGCTGGTGCCGCTGTACGACCTGACCAATGCCATCGGTTGACGATGGAATGCCCCGCAACCCCGATACCCGCAACAGAAAGGACCGTCCATGATTGCTTCCCGTCGACCGATCCGCCTTTCCTTCACCGCTTCACGCCACCAGTCGGGCATGAGCCTGCTGGAAATCATCATCGTCATCGTGCTGATCGGCGCGGTGCTGACCCTGGTCGCCAGCCGCGTGCTGGGCGGCGCTGACCGCGGCAAGGCCAACATCGCCAAGGCGCAGGTGCAGACCGTGGCCTCCAAGATCGACAACTACCAGATCGATACCGGCAAGCTGCCGGGTTCGCTCAATGATCTGGTGACCGCACCGGCCGGCGTCGGCGGCTGGCTGGGCCCGTATGCCAAGCCGGCCGATCTGAACGATCCCTGGGGTCACGCGCTGGAGTACCGCGCACCGGGCGAAGGCCAGCCCTATGAGCTGGTCAGCCTGGGCAAGGACGGCAAGACCGGCGGCAGCAGTGTCGACGCCGATATCCGCTACCAACCGTAAGCCTGCATGAGCGCTTTCCTGCCGCGCCGGCTGCCCCGCCCGCGCCTGCACGGCAGGCGCGCAGGGGGGCTGTCGCTGCTGGAAATGCTGCTGGTGATCGCCTTGATCGCGGCGATCGGCCTGATCACCGCGGCCGGCCTGTCGCGCGGTTTTGCCGGCATGCAGCTGCGCAGTGCCGGCAAGGACATCGCCAACCAGCTGCGCATGGTGCGCGCGCAGGCCATCGCCCGCGGCGAACCGCAGCGCTTTGTGATCGAACCGGCGCGGCGGCGCTGGGAAGGTGCCAACCAGCGTCAGGGTGACGTCCCGGCGCAGCTTCAGGTGCAGTTCGAAGGCGCCGCACAGCTGGCCACCGCGCCGGGCCAGGGCGTGATCGAGTTCCATCCCGATGGCGGTTCCAGCGGTGGCCGCATCCGCCTGCAACGCGACGGCGCCGAATGGCGCATCGATGTCGGCTGGCTTACCGGTGAGGTCCGATCGGGCCCATGGCGGGCCCCATGAAGCGGCGCGCACGCGGCTTCACACTGTTGGAAGTGATCATCGCCTTCGCCCTGCTCGGCCTGGCGTTGACCCTGCTGCTGGGCAGCCTGTCCGGTGGCGCCAGGCAGGTGCGCGAGGCCGAACTGCGCACGCGCGCGGTGCTGCATGCGCAGTCGCTGCTGGCCGAAGCCGGTGTTGCCGCACCGTTGCAGGCGGGTCGCCAGCAGGGCGAATGGGAGCAGGGCCGCTACCAATGGGAGCTGCAGGTGCAGCCGTGGGTCGAGCCGCGCGCGGGCAACGCCGCGCAGGCACAGGCGCAGTCGCCCGGCACGCCATGGCTGGCCGAACTGCAGCTGCAGGTGCGCTGGGGCGACAGCGAGCGCGAGCAGTTGAGCTGGCGCAGCCTTCGCCTGCTGCCGCCAGACCTGGAGCGCGCGCGATGAAGCGACGCGTCGCCGGCTTTACCCTGGTCGAAGTGATGCTGGCCACCGTGCTGCTGGCCGGTGGCCTGGCCCTGGCCTTCGCCAGCGTGCGCTCGGCGATGGCCGTCAGCCAGCGCGGCGAACAGATCGCCGCCGACAGCGAACGCATGCGCGCGGTGCAGGCGCTGCTGCGGCGGCAACTGGCCGGTGCGCTGCGCACGCCGCTGGAAGTCCCTGATCCCACCCGCGAGCCGATCTTCTTCCAGGGCGAGGAACAGCGCATGCAGTTCGCTGCCGACCTGCCGGGCTATCTCGGCCGTGGCGGCCCCTATCTGCATGCACTGCAGGTCGATGGCCGCCCGGGTCACCGCCGCCTGCTGCTGGACCTGGTGCTGCTGCAGGAAGGCGAGCGCATCGCCGAGACGCCGCCGCGCCCACCGGAGCTGCTGGTTGACGAACTGGAATCGGTGCAGCTGCGCTATCGCGGCATCGACGCCGGTACCGGCCAGCTGACCGAGTGGCTGCCGCGCTGGGACGATACCCGGCGGCTGCCGCTGCTGGTGGAGATCCAGATCGTGCCGGCCCGTGGCGCGCCCTGGCCCGCACTGGTGGTGGCGCCGCGCGTGGGCGGCAGCGGGGGCCCGCGATGAGCCGTTCACGCGGCGCGGCACTGGTACTGGTGCTGTGGCTGATTGCGCTGATGACCGCGCTGGTGGGCGCGTTCGCACTGAGCGCACGGGTCGAACACCTGCAGCAGCGCGTGCTCGATGACGGCGCGCGCGGCCAGGAGCGCGCGCGTGCCGGGCTGGAGTACGCGCTGACGCGCCTGTCCGCCGACCCGCAGCGAGCGCCCTGGCGCGCCGATGGCCGCCTCTATCGCTGGCAGTTCGACGACGCCACCATCGAGATCAAGGTGCTGGACGAAAACGGCAAGATCAACCTGAATCTGGCCGATGTGGCCCTGCTGACAGCTTTCCTCAAGGCGCTGGGCGAGGACGATGGCGCGGCCCGGCAGTTGGCTGGCGCCATCGTCGACTGGCGTGACGAGGACAGTCTGGTGCAGGCCGGTGGCGGTGCCGAAGCGCCCGACTATGCGGCAGCAGGGCTGCCCTATGGCCCGCGCAACAAGCGTTTCGAGACCCTGGGTGAGCTGCAGCGGGTGCTGGGCATGCGCGGACCGTTGTATCGGGCGATGCTGCCGCATGTGACGCTGTACAGCCGTCAGGCGCGGCCCGATCCGCAGTTCGCCGGTGCGCCGGTATTGACTGCGCTGGGTCTGGATGCGGAGCAGGCGTTGGCGCTGCGCGCGCAACAGGAGCGTGACGCCGGTGGCGAAGCGGGTGCGACAACGCTTGCCAGCGCCAGCGGCACCTATAGTATCGAGTGCCGTGTCACCGACGGCAGTGGACGCCGGTCGGTGTTGCAGGCAGTGGTACGCAATGGCTCGGGCGGGGTTCCCGGGCAGACCTACACAGTGCTTCGCTGGGAGCAGGGAATGGCAGCAAGATGACAGCTTGGCAGGACAGTCTGCGGCAGGTGCAGGGCCGGATCGGCCCGGGCACGGGCCGTTTCCTGCGTTGGTGGCGGCACGGGTTGCTGGCCTGGGTGCCGGTGCGTTGGCAGTGGGCGCTGGGCTGGGGCCAGGCACGGCTGCTGTTGCTGCGTGACGGCGATCACCTGCAGGTCTGGCGTGAAGCCGGCGAGCGCCGCGAAGACGTGGTGCGCCTGCCGTGGCCGCTGTCGCCGCAGGCGCTGGACCGGGTGCTGGAACCGCGCCTGCGCGGCCTGCCGCGGGTGTGGTTGTTGCCGGCCACGGACGTCCTGCGGCGCACCCTGCGCCTGCCGGGCGCGGCCGCCGACCGCCTGCGGGCCGTGGTCGGCTTCGAGATCGACCGGCAGACGCCCTTCGAGTCTTCCCAGGTCAGTTTTGACGTACGCGAACTCGGTTTGGCCGGTGAAGGCCAGCTGCAGGTGGAGCTGGTCGCCTGGCCGTTGCGCCAGTTGGACGCCTGGCGCGCCAGCGTGGGCGAGTGGGCCGACGCGCTGGCCGGTGTCGATGCCATCGACGCGCAGGGCAGGGCGTTGCAGGTGAACCTGCTGCCCCCGGCGCAGCGCCAGCGGCGACCGGACCCGATGCGGCGCTGGAACGTGCTGCTCACCGTGGCGGCCCTGCTGATGCTGGTGCTGGCGGCCCTGCAGCTGCTGGACAACCGCCGCGCCGCCGCCGATGAACTGCGTGCGCAGGTCGAGCGCAGCGCGCGCAGTGCGCGTGGCGTGGCCAGCGAGCGGGCGCAGCTGCAGGCCCTGGTCGAGGGCGCGGCGTTCCTGGACAAGCAGCGCAACCAGCGTGCAGGCACGGTCGAAATCTGGAACGAACTGACCCGGCGCCTGCCCGAAGGCACCTACCTGGAAAAACTGGCCATCGAAAGCAACAACCTGCAGCTGATCGGCCTCAGCCGCGAAGCCTCGCAGCTGGTGCAGCTGCTGCAGGACGCGCCGCAGTGGCGCAAGGTCAACCTGACCGGGGTGCTGCAGGCCGATGGCGCCGCCAGTGGCCGCGACCGCTTCACCATGACCGCCGAGCTGCAGCCGCTGGCCGCCGCCCGCACCGAGGAGGCGGCCGATGCTGATGCCAAACGCACGCCGTGACCGCTGGCTGGCGCTGGCCCTGCTGCTGGCCGTGCTGGGCCTGGCCTACCTGCTGCTGGTGCATCCGTGGTTCACCCAGCCGCTGCGTGAGATCGATGCCGATGTCGCGTCGTTGCGCGAACGCGAAGCGCGTGTGCAGGCGCAGCTGCAGCAGCAGCCGCAGATCGAACAGCGCCTGCGTGCCACCCGCGAGGCCCTGCTGCAGCGTCCCGGCTTCCTGCGCGAGGCCACCGCCGAAGCTGCCGCGGCTGCGCTGGGTGCCAAGCTGCAGGATGCGGTGGCGATGGCCAGCCCAGGCAACCGCAGCTGCACCATCAGCAACCGTACGCCGTTGACCGACAACCGGCGTGATGCCGAGTTCGTCCGCGTTGCCATGCAGGTGCGGCTGCGCTGTGGCGTGGCCGAACTGGCCACGGTCCTGCACAGCCTGGAAACCGGCAGCCCACGCCTGTTCGTGGACAACCTCAACCTCATCGCACAGCGTTTCCAGCAATCACCGAACGAATCGGGGCTGGGCCTGGACGTGTCCTTCGAACTGGCCGGTTATCTGTTGCCGGGTGCTGCCGGCGAAGGTGCCGCACCGGCACCGGCACCGGCACCGGCCACCGAAGCCGCGCCGACGCCACCGGCCGAGGCCCCCGCACCCGCACCGCTGCCGCCGCCCGATGCACAGGAGGTGGCCGATGAAGCGTGAGCAGATCAGCCTGCGCACCGGTTTCCTGCTGGCCCTGGCCGGCTGGGCCGGTGCCGTCTGGCTGGCCACCCTGTTCGGGCTGGGTAGCCGTCTGCCGCAGGCCGGCGGCGATGCCGACGCGGCGCCGCCGCTGCCCACCCTGGCGCCCCTGGCCGCCGAACGCATGGCCAGTGCCGACAGCTACAGTGCCATCGCAGCGCGCCCGTTGTTTGCCGAAGACCGCCGCCCTCGTCCGTACCTGCTGGGCGGCAGCGAGCCGGCGGCCAGCGCCGCGCTGCGCCTGACCGGCGTGCTGCTCAGCGGCGAATTCGGCATGGCTACCTTCAGTACCGAGCAGAACCGTTCGCTGCGCCTGCGCCTGAACGGAGAGGCGGTGGACGGCTGGCAGCTGGTGGCCCTGCAGCCCCGCCAGGCAACGGTGATCGGGCCCGGAGGCAACCAGGTGCTGGAACTGGCCGTGTTCAATGGCCAGGGCGGCGAGCCGCCGACCGTGCTGCGTGGCGCCAACGGGGTCCCGCCTGCGGCCAGCGGTGCCGTGCCGTCGCCGGTTCCGCCACCGCCGCCGGCAGCGGCCGCACCTCCGGCGCAGACGGCCCAACGCCCGGCCACGGCCACCGCGGCAACCCCGGCCGCACAGACACCTCCCGCCGACACCAACGGCCCCAGCGAAGCGCAGATGCAGGCCATCCGCGAACGCATCCAGGCCCGTCGCCGCCAGCTGCAGCAACAACAGCAACAACAGCAGCAACAACCGTCGCCGCCCCCGGGCGATGGCACCAACCGATAGAGTGAATGCATGAACCTGCGTTTTCTTCCCTGGTCCTTTGCCCTTGCGCTGCTGGTCGGCTGCAGTACGGTGTCCGCGCCGCACGTGCAGCGCAACGGCAACCTGTCGCCCAGCGCCGCTGCCGGGCAGGCGGCCGATGTCGCCGCCGATGCCGCCCGTGAGAACCAGGGCGCGCCGCAGGCGGTGATCCGCCGCGGCACCGGCACCATGATCAACCGCGAAGCCGCGCGCGCACCGGCGCCGGCGCTGCACGGGGCCAGCACCGGCGAGGCCACGTTCAACTTCGAAGGCGAATCGCTGCACGCGGTGGTCAAGGCGATCCTGGGTGACATGCTGGGCCAGAACTACGTGATCGCCCCGGGTGTGCAGGGCACGGTCACCCTGGCCACGCCCAAGCCGGTGTCGCCGGCGCAGGCGCTGAACCTGCTGGAGATGGTGCTGGGCTGGAACAACGCGCGCATGGTCTACAGCGGCGGTCGCTACAACATCGTTGCCGCCGACCAGGCATTGGCCGGTACGGTGGCGCCCAGCACGGCGCCCGCCGCCAGCGCACGCGGCTTCGAGGTGCGGGTGATCCCGCTGCAGTTCATCTCGGCCACCGAAATGAAGAAGGTGCTCGAGCCGTACGCGCGGCCCAACGCCATCGTCAACGTCGACAGCGGCCGCAACGTGATCACCCTGGGCGGCACCCGTGCCGAGCTGGAAAACTACATGCGCACCGTCGAGATCTTCGACGTCGATTGGCTGTCGGGCATGTCGGTGGGGGTGTTCCCGATCCAGTCGGGCAAGGCCGAGCAGGTTGCCGCGGACCTTGAGAAGGTGTTCGGTGAGGAGAGCAAGACGCCCAGCGCCGGCATGTTCCGTTTCCTGCCGCTGGAAAATGCCAATGCTGTGCTGGTGATCACCCCGCAGGTGCGGTACCTGGACCAGATCCAGCAATGGCTGGACCGGATCGATACCGCAGGTGGCAGTGCGCGCCTGTTCTCCTATGAACTGCGCTACATCAAGGCCCGCGATCTGGCCGAGCGCCTCAGCGAAGCCTTCGCCAGCAGTGGCAACCGGGGCGGCTCCAGCCCGGCGTCGCTGGCACCGGGTGCGATTCCGTCGCAGCTGGGCGGCGAGAGCGACCGCGGCATGGACAGCAGCAACAGCAGCCTGGGTTCCACCACGGGAGGAACCGGCAGCGGCAGCAGTGGCGGCAGCATGAACCTGCCGCAGCGCCAGTCCGGCAATGTCAGTGTCAGCCTGGAGGTGGAAGGTGACCGTGTCGGCGTGTCGGCGGTGGAGGAAACCAACACGCTGCTGGTGCGTTCGACGCCGCAGGCATGGCGCTCGATCCGCGAAGTGATCGAGAAGCTGGACGTGATGCCGTTGCAGGTGCACATCGAAGCACAGGTGGCCGAAGTCGCGCTGACCGGCGACCTGAAGTATGGCGTGAACTGGTTCTTCGACAACGCCGTAGCCGGGCGCGCGCTGACCGGTGCGCTCAGCGGGCTGACCCTGCCGCCTGCGGCCGCCGGCGCCTGGAACACCTTCGCCGGTGGCGTGACCGGCAACGATGGCGTGGGCTGGGCCTTCACCGGCCACAATGCCGCGGCGGTGGTCAGCGCACTGGACAAGGTCACCGACCTGCGTCTGCTGCAGACCCCTTCGGTGTTCGTGCGCAACAACGCCGAAGCCACGCTCAATGTGGGTGACAAGGTGCCGATCAACACCACCACGGTGAACACCGGTGTGGGCACCAGCACCTACAGTTCGGTGCAGTACATCGATACCGGCGTGATCCTCAAGGTGCGCCCGCGGGTGACCCGCGACGGCACCGTGTTCCTGGACATCGTGCAGGAAGTGAGCAGCGCCTCGGAGATTCCGGAGACCTGCAACCCCAACGAGCGCAACTGCAACCCGCGCATCTCGACCAAGAAGCTGTCCACCGAGGCGGCGGTGCAGAGCGGTGACACCATCATGCTGGCCGGTCTGATCACCGATTCGGCCACCGATGGCAGCAGCGGCATTCCGGGCCTGAGCAAGATTCCGGTGATCGGTGCGCTGTTCGGCCAGAAGACCCGTACCAGCCGTCGTTCGGAGGTGATCGTGCTGCTGACCCCGAGCATCGTCCGCAACGGCCAGGAAGCGCGCAATCTGACTGACGAGTACAGCAAGCGTTTCCGTGCGATGGAACCGCTGAACCAGCCGCGCGCGAAGAAGTAAGGGGGCGCGGCCGGGCGAGGCCCGGCTCTCATGGTAGTGCCGGCCGCTGGCCGGCAACTGCAACTGCAACAGCGGATTTTCTGGGGGATGGCGGGGCACTGTGGGTTTGCGGCGTCCCCCGCAACCGGACCCACCCCCGCCATCCCACGAATAGCGGGCTTCTGCTGTTGCTTCGGCTTCGGCTCTGGCTCTGGCCTGAAGGGGGTGCCGGGTGCAACCCGGCCGATACCCCCCGGTGCTACGCTGTGGCCACCGACAACCACGGAGGCGGGATGGGGGCGATCGTGTTGTTGCCGCTGTGCGTGGACGATGCCGCGCTTGACCGTTGCCTGGCGGCGCTGGATGCCGGCACGGCACCCGGTACCGCAGTCTGGCTGGCCGACGATGCGCAGACCGGCCCACGTGCACAGGGCGTGGTCGAACACTGGTTGGCGCATACGCCGTTGCAGGCCGAATACACGCGCCGCGCGCGGCCATTGGGCGAGGTGGCACATCTGGATGAAATGCTGCGCGCGTGCGATGGCCTGGACGTGGCCGTGCTGGCGCCGGACAGCGTGCCGGCACCGGGGTGGTTGCAGCAATTGCAGGACGCCTTCGCCCGCGACGCCGCCATCGCCACGGCAACGCCCTGGTGCAATGCCGGCGAAACCGCCGCGTGGCCGCGGCTGGGCGAGATCAATCCAGAACCGCAGGACCCGGCAGTGCTGGCGCAGACCTGCGCCGCACTGCCGACGCTGCACCCCGAACTGCCCTCGGCCGTCACCCATGCGGTGCTGGTGCGCGGCAACGCCCGCCGTCGCGCCGGTGGCCTGGACGTGGACAGTTACATCGGCTGGAATGCGGCGCTGGTCGACCTGAGCCTGCGCATGGCCGGGCTGGGCTGGCGCAACGTGCTGTGCGAGACCGCCTTTGTCAGCCGCGCAGGCGAGGCGATCAGCCGCGACGGCGATCTGGAAGCGCTGGCCGCGCGCTGGCCGGGCTGGGTGCCACGCCTGGCGGACTTCCTGATGCATGACCCGTTGCACGGGCTGCGGGCCGACCTGCAGCAGCGCATGCGGCAGGCGATAATGCCGCAGGAACAGGGCGACCTGTTCGTCCCGTCCGTGCCGGAGCCTCCCGTTTGAATGCTGCCATTGCCGCCGTTGTCGTCACCTTCCAGAGCGGCAGCACCATCGATGCCTGCCTCTCGCGCCTGCGCCAGGCGCAGGATGTGGCCGAGATCCGGGTGATCGACAACGGTTCGCTGGATGGCACGCTTGAGATCGTGCAGCGCCATGCCAGCCATGACCCGCGCGTGCGCTTTGTCGGCAACCCGGACAACCCGGGCTTCGCTGCGGCCAACAACCAGGGCGTGGCCGATTCGCGCAGCCCGTGGCTGGCTTTCATCAACCCGGACCTGATGGTCGAGGCCGATACCCTGGCCGCGCTGCGCGCCCGTGCCGATGCGCTGGGCGACTGCCTGCTGGGCGTGGAACAGGTGGATGAGCAGGGCCATGCCGACGAAGCGGTGCGGCGCCGCGACCCGGACTTCCTGATGATGCTGCGGTCGCCGGGCAAGGGCTCGAAGCTGGCGGTTCCGCGCGACCCGTCGCAGGCGTTGCAACGGGTGCCGGCGCTGTCCGGCGCACTGCTGATGATGCCGCGCACGCTGTTCGACCGCATCGGCGGCTGGGATGCGGGCTATCGCCTGCATGCCGAAGACCTGGACCTGTGCCGGCGCGCGCGTGCGGCCGGGGCGGTGGTGGCCATCGCCAACGACCTGCAGGTCACTCACGTGCGTGGTGTCTCCAGCCGCTCGCGTCCGTTCTTCGTTGAATGGCACAAGCACAAGGGCCTGTGGCGCTACTTCCAGAAGTTCGAGGCCGGGCAACGCTCGCTGCCGGTGCGTGTGGCGGTGTTTGCGGCAATCTGGGCCCATGCGCTGATGCTGGTGCCGAGGTTGCTGCGCCGGTCGTTGTAGCGCCGCAGGCGCATCCACGCATGGCGTGGATCTACCGGCGGCGCCCCCGGTTCACCCGGCCGGGCGCATAATCCGCCCCATGCCTATCATCCAGTCTCTGCTCGATACCGACCTGTACAAGTTCACCATGATGCAGGCGGTGCTGCACCAGCATCCCGGCGCCCAGGTGCAGTACCGGTTCAAGTGCCGTACCCCCGGCATCGACCTGGCGCGCTACATCGACCAGATCGACGAAGAAGTCGACCATCTGTGTGCGCTGCGCTTCAGCGATGCCGAGCTGGATTACATGCGTGGCCTGCGTTTCGTGAAGCCGGACTTCGCCGACTTCCTCGGCCTGTTCCATCTCGATCGCAAGTACATCCAGCTGCGTGCGTCGAAGACCGTGCCCGGCGAGATCGAGCTGGACATCACCGGGCCGTGGCTGCACACCATCCTGTTCGAGGTGCCACTGCTGGCGATCATCAACGAGGTCTGGTTCCGCAACACCACCACCGCCGACTTCGCCGAAGGTGAGCGCCGGCTGCAGGCCAAGGCCGCGCTGCTGCGCGATACGCCCGGTTTCGAGCAGTGCCGCATTGCCGACTACGGCAGCCGCCGGCGCTATTCCCGCGACTGGCACGCGCGCCTGCTGCCGTTGCTGCGCGATGCACTGGGGCCGCAACTGGTCGGCACCAGCAACGTGCACTTCGCACGCCTGTACGGCATGACGCCGCACGGCACGATGGCCCATGAGTACCTGCAGGCGTTCCAGGCGCTGGGCCCGCGCCTGCGCGATTCGCAGGTGGCCGCACTGGATTCGTGGGCGCGCGAGTATCGCGGCGACCTGGGCATCGCGTTGTCCGACGTGGTGGGCCTGGACGCGTTCCTGCGCGACTTCGACATGTACTTCTGCAAGCTGTTTGACGGCGTCCGCCACGATTCGGGCGATCCGTTCGACTGGGGCGACCGCATGCTCGCGCATTTCCAGCAGCGCCGGGTCGATCCGCGCAGCAAGGTGCTGGTGTTCAGCGATGGGCTCGACATCGCCAAGGTGATGCGGCTGTACGACTACTTCCGCGGCCGTTGCCAGGTCGCGTTCGGGGTCGGTACCCACCTGACCAATGACCTGGGCCCGACGCCGCTCAACATCGTCATCAAGATGGTCCGCTGCAATGGCCAGCCGGTGGCCAAGCTCAGCGATTCGCCGGGCAAGAGCATGTGCGACGACCCTGGCTACCTGGCCTACCTGCGACAGGTCTTCGAGCTGCCTCAGCCCGAGTAGGGGCGTCGCCCCGGCGCCTTACAGGTAATCGACCACCACCAGGTACGCGCCCTGCAGCGGCTGCTGCCGCGCCGCTTCCACCCGGTAGCGCTCGGAGAAGGCGATATCGCCGGCGCGCAATGCGCTGGCCGACACCGACAGCTTATGGCCCTGGCGCTTGCCGTCGCGCAGCGTGGCGGCCTGGCCGTCGGCCAGCGCCGTCACCGCCACCGTTGAACCCTTGGCCGACGGCGGGCAGGCCGCCAGGCTCAGCTCGCCCTGGGACAGGTTCGTCGTGCAGCCCGGTTCGGCGATGCGGCCACTGAAGCGGATGCTGCCGCTGCTGGCCTGGGCCACGGCACTGAGCGACATCAGCGCCACGCACAGCAGAAGGGAGTTCCTCATGACACGTTCTCTGGTTCGGTGTGTCCTAGTTAGCGACAGCTTCGATCCAGCTTTAATAGGACGATTCCGAATCTGCTAGGGCCATCACCAACAAAGAGTGATGCGCATCAAATAAGCCGATTCTCCCTAGAAAACGTACGGTTTCCGCGCGTGCCGGTAGCGTCACTCGTTGCGTCAAAAGACGTCGCTTCTCACTCGATGGCGGCACCGTCAACGTTCCCGCGCCGACGCAGTCTCAATCCGGGTAACACGTCACACATGGGGCGTCAATGAATTGACGTTCAGAAAAATAATGAGACTTTCATCACACTTGTGCATATACTTTCGTCACGGATCCAGGGGAGGTACATCCGGATCCGGCCACAGGTGAGACGCAAGGATGGGTCTTGTTAGCCCGGCAGTGCTCCTTGCTTCCTCCTCTACTTCTCATCTCTTCAGTAGGGTTAGGTAAAAGCGAATGCACAAGATCAACCTCATTGCCGCTCTGATGCTGGCCGCCGCTCCGCTGGCCGCCAACGCCGCCGACGGCACCATCACCTTCAATGGCAAGGTGACCGACAAGACCTGCACCATCTCGACCCCGGGCGGCAAGGATTTCGCCGTGACCCTGCCGACCGTGTCCAAGAACACCCTGGCCACCGCCGGTGCCGTGGCCGGTCGTACCCCGTTCGCCATCAACCTGACCAAGTGCAGCGCCGGCAACGTCGCCACCTACTTCGAGCCGGGTTCCACCGTTGACTTCAACAGCGGCCGCCTGGTCAACCAGGCCTCGGCCAACGCTGCCACCAACGTGCAGCTGCAGCTGCCGGGTTCGAACAACCAGTTCCTGCCGGTCAAGGCTGCCGGCGCTGGCCTGGCCCAGACCAACTCGCAGTGGGTCACCGTCGGCACCGATGGTTCGGCTGACCTGAACTACTACGCCGAGTACTACGCCACTGCCGCCGCCACCCCGGGCGACGTCACCAGCAGCGTCAAGTACACGATCATCTACAACTGATCGTCGCCGTACCCGCACTGGCCGGCGTATGCGCCGGCCAGTGCTCCGCGGCCTCTGGCCACACCCCTCGAGCGTAGTCCTTCCGATGAAAGCACTCTTTCCCCGGGCGCTGCTGCTGGCAGCGTTCACGCTGCCCTTCTGCCAGAACGCTCTGGCCGGCGTGGTGGTCAATGGCACCCGCGTGATCTACCCCGCGCAGGCGCGCGAAGTCACCGTGCAGGTCGACAACGTGGGCGACTCGCCGGCGCTGGTACAGGCCTGGATCGACAGCGGCGATGCCAACCAGACCGCCGACACCAGCGATGCCCCGTTCGTACTGACGCCGCCGATCGCGCGCGTCGAACCGGGTCGCAGCCAGGCGCTGCGCGTGATCTTCTCCGGCGCGCAGCTGCCGACCGACCGCGAGACGGTGTTCTGGCTCAACGTGCTGGATGTGCCGCCGTCGCCGGACAACGCCGACAGCGGCGACCAGAATTATCTGCAGGTCGCGTTCCGTTCGCGGCTGAAGCTGTTCTACCGGCCGCAGGGCCTGAAGGGCGTCGCCAATGACGCACCGGCCGCGTTGCGCTGGACCCGCACCGGCGACCGCCTGCGGGTGGAAAACCCCAGCCCCTTCCACGTCACGCTGGCCGAAGTGCATGCGCTCACCGGCAGCAGTGAAAAGGCAGTGGAGGACAAGGGCGCAATGGTCGCGCCGAAGCAGAGCCTGGAGTTCGCCGCACCGGCGGGCACCGACCAGGTGCGCTTCATCACCATCAACGATTACGGCGGCCGGGTGGAACACACGATCCGCCTCGGCAGCACCGGGGGCTGAACGCGCCGCGCCGGCCATCGGCCCGCGCATCCCGCCACCGCCGCCGTGCGGCGAATTGAAGGAATGTCAGTGTGATCGGAAACAGATTGACATTGTCGATCCATCAGGCGATCTGCCTGTTGGCTGCTGGCGTGGCCTGCCCAGGATGGGCGCTGGCCGCACCGGCCAATCTCGGCGAACAGGCGCTGATGGCCCAGAGTGGTGCGGCCACCGCGCGTGCGCCGGAGTCGGCCCAGTTCAATTCCAGCTTCCTGTCCGGCCAGGCCAAGCAGGTCGATCTGGCCGCTTTCAGCAACGGCAACCCGATGGTGGCCGGCAGCTACCGTGTCGACGTCTACGTCAACGGTGCCTGGCAGGGCCGTCGTGACCTGCAGTTCAAGGCCGATGCGCAGGGCCGTGTCGACGCCTGCCTGCCGCTGCCGATGCTGGAGGAAATGGGCGTGGACAGCGAGGCCGTGCTGCTGCAGCAGGACCCGTCCGTGCCCACCGACACCAGCAGCTGCGTGCCGGTGCAGCAGCGCATGGCCAACGCCTACGGTGTCTACGACAGCGGCAACCTGCGCTACGACCTCAGCATCCCGCAGGTGTTCCTGCGCCGCGAGGCGCGCGGCTACGTCAATCCGGCGCTGTGGGACCGTGGCATCAATGCCGGTTTCGTCGGCTACAGCTTCAACGCCATCGACAGCGACAGCCGCGTTGAAGGTGGCCAGCGCAACCGCAGTGCCTACCTGGGTCTCAACGCCGGCCTGAACCTGGGCGGCTGGCAGTTCCGCCATGATTCCAACCTGACCTGGAGCGATGGCGACGGCCGCCATTGGCAGAGCATCGCCACCTACGCCCAGCGTGGCATTCCTCAGGTGCGCGGCATGCTCACCGTCGGTGAGGCGTACACCACCGGCGAACTGTTCGATTCGATCGGCTATCGCGGTGCCAGCCTGGCCAGCGACGATCGCATGCTGCCCGATTCGCTGCGCGGTTACGCGCCGGTCGTGCGTGGCATCGCCGAGACCAACGCACGCGTGGAAGTGCGGCAGAACCAGCAGCTGATCTATTCCTCCACTGTCTCGCCGGGCAGCTTCGTCATCGACGATCTGTACCCGACCGGCTACGGCGGCGATCTGGAAGTGAGCGTGATCGAGGCCGACGGCCGCCGCCGCGAGTTCAAGGTGCCGTTCGGTTCGGTGCCGCAGATGCTGCGCGAGGGCGTGTCGCGCTACGCGCTGACCGCCGGCCAGGTGCGCAACAAGCTGCTGGCCGACGAACCCTGGCTGGTGCAGGGCACCTACCAGCGCGGCATCGGCAACCAGCTGACCGTGTACGGCGGCAGCGCACTGAGCGAAGGCTACCTGTCGCTGCTGTACGGCGTCGGCCTGTCCACGCGCATCGGCGCGTTCGCCGCCGATGTCACCCACGCGCGCACCTCGTTCGACCACTACGGTGACCACACCGGTGCCAGCGTGCGCTTGAGCTACAGCAACATGATCGGCGAGACCGGGACCAACCTGACCCTGGCCGCCTACCGCTACTCCACCGAAGGCTTCTACAGCCTGCAGGACGCCCTGTATGGTCGCGACGCGGACACCCGCGGCATCGATCCGACCACACGTGGCCGCCAGCGCAGCCAGTTCCAGCTGACCCTGAACCAGCCGCTGGGCCGCCGTGGCGGTGCCCTGTATGTGACCGGCTCGGTGCGCGACTTCTACGACCGCAGCGGTACCTCCAAGCAGTACCAGGTGGGCTACAACAATGCCTGGCGTTCGGTGAATTACGGTTTCTCGGCGCTGCGCACCGAAGAAGGCGTGCTGGGCCGCTCCGATACCCAGTACCTGTTCTCGATGAGCGTGCCGCTGGGTCGCGGCACCCACCCGGTGTCGTTCAGCGCCGACCTCGGCGCGCGCGACCGTGGTGGCTATGACAACAGCCGCGTCGGCATCACCGGTTCGGCCGGCGTGGACAACAACTTCAGCTACGGCGCGGCGCTGTCGGATTCGCGCGAGGGCGGCACCACCGCCGTCGGCAACGTCGAATACCGCAGCCGTTACTCCGCGTTGAACGCCACCTACAGCCACTCGCGCGACTTCCGCCAGGCCTCGGTCGGCGCCAACGGCAGCGTGGTGGTGCACCCGGGCGGCTTCACCTTCACCCCGCAGCGTGGCGACACCATGGTGCTGGTCGAGGCGCCGGGCGCACGTGATGCCATGGTCAGCAATGCGCCGGGCCTGCGCGTGGATGGCCGTGGCTACGCGGTGGTGCCGTACGTGTCGCCGTACCGCCTCAACACCGTCACCCTCGACCCGCAGGGCATGGCCCACGACGTCGAGCTGGAAAGCACCAGCCAGTCGGTGGCGCCGTTTGCCGGTGCCATCAGCTACCTGCGCTTCGATACCCGCAAGGGCAACGCACTGCTGATCCAGGTGCGCAACACCGATGGCCGCACGATGCCCTTCGGTGCGCAGGTCAAGGACGAGCAGGGCCAGCCGGTGGGCATGGTCAGCCAGGGCGGGCGCCTGTACGTGCGCAGCGAGCACAACCAGGGCCGCCTGCAGGTGGAGTGGGGTGCCGGTGCCGAACAGCGTTGCACCATCGACTACCAGGTTCCGGCGGGCGCCGACGCGTCCAAGACCGGTTTCATTCCGCTGGAGGCAGCATGCCGTTGATTTCTTTCCGAGGCCGCAAGGCGCTGGCCGCGCTGGCGATGCTTGGCGGCGTGCTGCTGGCGCAGCAGGCCAGTGCCGCCTGCCGCATCCAGAGCAGCTGGTTCGTGGCCCAGGACGTGACCATGGACATGGGCCAGATCGTGATCCTGCCCAGCACCCCGGTCGGTGGCGTGATCAAGGAGATCAGCGAGCCGATCAACCAGCAGAACAGCGTGGCGCGCTGCGACTGGTCCGGGGGGCGCTCGATCGGCGAGTACGTCAATGCCGCACAGAAGCGCCCGGTGGCCGGATTCTCCAACGTCTATGAAACCGACGTGGCGGGCGTGGGCATCCGGCTGTACCGCGACTCCGGCGCGATCCAGACCTATTACCCGCACACCATCAATTTCGGCAGCAACAACACCATCTCGCTGGTGGGGGGTACCTTCCGCATCCAGCTGATCAAGACCGCCGCGCAGACCGGCTCGGGCGTGATCGCACCGAACGGCCGTTTCACCACCTACTACTTCGATGGCGACGGTGCGAGCCGGCCGGTGCTGACCTCCACCTTCAAGGGCTCGGGCACCACCGTGGTCAGCCCCACCTGCGAAGTGCAGGCCGGCAGCCGCAACATCGCCGTGGATTTCGGCAGCGTGCCCAACACCACCTTCACCGGCGTCGGTTCCAAGGCCGTCAACCGCGACTTCGAGATCCGCCTGAACTGCCAGGGCAGCAATGTAGCGGCCTACCAGAGCAAGATCGGCATCCGCCTGGATGCCGACCAGGACAGCTCCAACATGGCGGGCGTGCTGAAGCTCAGCGCGGCCAGCAACAGCGCCACGCGCATCGGCATCCAGATGGTCCAGCGCGACGGCACCACCGAACGCGAAGTGCGCTTCGGCCAGACCATCAACGTCGGCACCACCGCGCCGGGTACCAGCGTCATGGCGCTGCCGCTGCGCGCCCGTTACATCCAGACACAGGCCGGTACCGTCGGTGCCGGTGTCGCAAACGGCCAGGCAACGTTCACCATCCAGTACGAATAACGCGGCCAACGGCCACCTTCCACCACCGCTGCGCCGCACCCCAACGTCGCCTGCCTGCAGGCGGCGTTGACCGCGTCTTGATCCCGCAAGCGTGAAGATCGGAGCTATCATGACCGTACAGCAACATGAATGTGATGTATGTCATGAAATCGAGCTTCCCTACACCACAGCGTCGCCACCGGGTACTTCGCCCGGCTGAGCGCCGCTGAAAGGACCCGGCGTGACAGCGACCCACCTTGCCATTGCCGGACTCCCCGCGGAATACGTTGAGATGCGCAGCGGCGGCCTGTACTGGGTGGTTGCCGCCGGCAGCGCGCCGACCGATCTGCTCGGTGCCGGCGTGCTGGCCGCTGCCGATGCACTGCACGACGCCGTGCTGATCACCCTGGGGCGTGGTGCCGAACCGATGCTGTCGCTGTTGCCGGCCGCACAGGGGCCGGCGCAGCTGCGCCTGTTCCAGCGTTCGCACCGTGGCATGCAGCAGGCACTGCGCGGTCTGGTCGGCGATCTGCCGCGCACCGCGTCCGCACAGACACGACTGAGCCTGGTGCAGTTTCCGGTTGCAGCGCTGGATGGATGGGATGACGCGCGCCTGGCACGCTGGTGCGCGCAACTGCAGGCGTGGGCCGAGCAGGCGCGCCAGGTGCTGCTGTTGTTGTGCCACGGCGAAGTGGCCACCCTGGCCCCGCGCCTGCTGGCATTGAACCGCACCTGCGCGGGCGTGGCCCAGCTGCATCCGCACCGGGGCGCGCTGCAGCTGCTGCTGCACTACTGGTCCAACAGCCACGGCGTGGTCGCCCAGCAGTCCTTTGGCGTGGTGCAGGAGGGCAACGCGCTGCACCATCGGCGCAGTGACGATGCCGTCCTCGCCCCCGCCCACGATGTCAGCGGCAGCGACCGCGATGTGTTCCTGGCCCAGGCCGAGGTGCTGGAGGGTGCGCCACCGCTGTCGGCCGCATGGCGCCTGTTCGATGGCTGGGGCGGTCTGCTGCCGGCGGCACTGCAGGCGCGCGAGGCGACCGTGGTGCTGGCCATCACCGAAAACGCCCAGGTCGATGCGCTGGCGCGGCTGCTGCATCGCCTGCGCCGCGAGCGTGGCAACGCGTTGAAGCTGGTCGTGCGTGAGCTGCAACCCTGCCTTCGTTATGCCGATGAGCGCCTGCTGATGCAGTGCGGTGGCAGCCTGGTGGTGCCGGCCGATACGCCGTTGCCGCGCCTGTTGACCCTGCTTGAGACCGTGCAGCGGCAGCGCTGGCAGGGCCAGCTTGCCGACGATCCGGAACCGCTGATCCGTGCCCACCGTCCTCCCGCGCTCAGGGGCCTGGTCAACGTGGCGCGCTTCCGCCAGATTGCCAGCGAGCGCATCGACCAGGATGGCAGTGCGGTGGAGAGCGCCGTGCTGGCGCTGCAACCGGTTGCCGGGCTGCGCGCCGAGCAGACGCTGCAGCAGCTGCGCATCCGCCGCCAGGGCGATCTGGCCTGCATCTATCGCGGCCAGGTACGCCTGTTCCTGTTCGGTTGCCGTCGCGATGCCGTCGAGCAGGCGCTGGGCAACCTGTTCCGCCTGCCGTGGCGTGAGCTGTTCGATGGCTACCAGCGCCTGGCCGAATATGACATCGCAGCCATGAATGCCAGTGGCAGCGATCCCGACGCCGATGTGCTGCCGCCCCCTCCGGCGGCACTGCCGGTGGTGGCCGCGGCCGTGGAAGGGCCGTCCTTCACCGCTCCAACGCCGCTGCGGCTGGGAGATTCCGCATGACCACCGACCAGCAGCTGTGGACCCTGATCGTCGCCTGTGCACTGGTGATGATTCCATTTGGCGTGATGCTGGGCAGCCTGTGGCGTGCCCTGCGCCGCAGCGTTGCGCGTGCGCTGCCACCGCGCCACCTGCGCCGGGTTGGCGTGCGCCGGCGTGCACCTCGGGGCGCTGCATGAGTCCGCAGACCGTTCCCGCATCGCCGTTCGCGTGGGCCGACCTGCGCGGCTGGAATCTGTATTTCCTGTCCAAGGTGGTGCTGGCCTGGATGGGCGCGCTCGACCTGAAGATCCTGCCCAACCTGCTGTTCCTCGGTGCGTTGCTGGTGCCGCTGCGCTGGCGCTGGGCGCGCATCGTGCGCACCGTGGTGGCGGTACCGGTGGGCGTAGCGCTGTATTACCAGGACACCTGGTGGCCACCGTTCAAGCGGCTGCTGGTGCAACCGGGTGTGCTGGATTTTTCGGCCGACTACTGGCTCGAACTGGCGCAGCGCTTCATCAACTGGCAGATGGTGGCGGTACTGGCGGTACTGCTGGTGGCGTACTTCCTGCTCAAGCCCTGGCTGCGCATCACCACCCTGAGCGTGCTCGGCATGCTCGGCATGGCGGTGCTGGCGATACCGATGCCGGCCGGACTGGGCTGGGTGCAGGGTGCCGCCACGGCGTCGGCGCGTAGCGATGGCGGCGGTGGTGGTGGCAGCCTGCCACCGGCCAACAATGAAAACCTGAACGCTTGGCTGGCCAGCTTCTACCAGCAGCAGGCCGGGTTGAAGACCAACTTCCCGGCGCCGTCCAGCGGCGCGCCGTTCGACGTCATCATCCTCAACATCTGTTCGCTGGCCTGGAGCGACCTGGATGAGGTGGGGCTGCGACAGAACAACCTGCTCGACCACATGGACGTGGTGTTCGACGATTTCAACTCGGCCACCGCCTACAGCGGCCCGGCGGCGATCCGCCTGCTGCGCGCCAGTTGTGGCCAGACCTCGCATACCGCGCTGTTCGATCCGGTGCCGGCCGAGTGCCAGCTGTTCTCCAACCTGCAGCGTCTGGGCTTCCAGAGCGAGCTGGCGATGAACCACGACGGCCACTTCGACGACTTCATCGGTGAACTGCACCAGTACGGCGGCCTGCAGGCGCAACCGATGGACATCAACGCGTTCCCCAAGGCGCTGGTGGCCTTCGACAAGTCGCCGCTGCGGCGCGATGGCGACGTGCTGATGGCCTGGTGGAAGCAGCGCCAGGCCGAGGCGTCGCAGCAGGTGGCGCTGTTCTACAACACGATCTCGCTGCACGACGGCAACCGCATCGTCGGTGCCGACGGTCGCTCCAACGCCGCCGACTACAAGGCGCGCGCGGAAATGGTGCTCGGTGACATGGCCGGTTTCGTCGATGCGGTGGAAAAGAGCGGGCGCCGCGCGATGATCGTGGTGGTGCCCGAACACGGCGCGGCCCTGCATGGCGACCGCATGCAGATTCCGGGCATGCGTGAGATTCCCAGCCCGTCGATCACCCACGTGCCGGTGGGCGTCAAGCTGGTGGGCATGGGCGCGCCGGCCGCCGGCGGGCCGCGCCACGTGCCCGAGCCGAGCAGCTATCTGGCCCTGTCCGAACTGGTATCGCGCGTGTATGCGCTCAATGCGCAGTCGCCGCCGAGCGAACGCAACTGGGACACCCTGCTGAAGGGCCTGCCGCAGACCCCTTCGGTTTCCGAGAACGAAGGCGCCAAGGTCATCGACTACGACGGCAAGCCGTGGCTGCAGTTGCAGGGCAGCCAGACCTGGAGCCCTTATCCGGAGGACGCGCGCTGATGGCCGCCAACATTCTTGCCGTGCCCACCACGCTGTCGGTGGAAGAGGATGACATCGACCTGCTGCGCCGCAGCCTGGACATGCCCGGCCTGCCGTACGTGGATTTCTCGGCCCAGCACGAGCGTGCGCAGGCACTGGCACGCTGGCCGTTGCTGGCCGAACTGGAGCGGGCCGAACTGGAGCAGCGCCGATGAGCACCGTGCTGTCGCTGCAGGGTATCCACGGTGGAACCGGGGTGACCACGGTGCTGGCGGCACTGGGACAGGGCCTGCATGCCCAGGGCGTGCGCGTGCTGCTGGTCGAGTGCAGTCCCGATCAGATGCTCGGCCTGCATCTGGGCCTGGCGGCCGATGTGGAGGGGGGCTGGGCGCGCGCGCTGCTGGAGGGCAGCGACTGGCGCGATGCCGCCTTCGCCTGCGCGCCGGGCCTGGCCGTGCTGCCGTATGGGCGGGTCGATGCCGAGGGCGCGATGCAGGTGGAACGCCACCTGCACGACACGCCCACCCTGTGGGCTGACCGGCTGCCACAACTGGCCAGCCAGTTCGACTGGCTGTTGTTCGATCTGCCGCAGCGGCTGCCGGCCCATGCGGCTGCGATCAACCAGCACGCACGCTGCACCTTGCCGCTGCGGCTGGCCTGCGTCGACCCGGTCAGCCATGTGTTCCTGCAGCGCCAGCGCGACGACGATCGCCTGTTGCTGGCCAACCGCTACGACCCGGCGATCACCGTGCAGCGCGATCTCATGCAGCTGTGGCTGCATGCGCACGCGCGTCGGTTGGTGCCGCAGCCGCTGCATGAAGATGCCCAGGTGCCGGCGGCGCTGGCCAGCAAGCAGCCGCTGGGGCGGCATGCCGCCAACTCGTTGGCCGCCGCCGATGTCGATGGGCTGGTGTTGTGGTGCCTGGCCGAAGCCGCGCGCCGGCAGGGCAGGGCAGGGGAGCGCTGATGAGCAGCCGCGTCTACTACCTGGGCTGGAGCCGAATGCGCGAGCGCGTCCATGCCGCGTGGCCGACGCGTGCCGTGCTGTGGCTGTTGCAGCTGATGGGCTGGGCGTTGCTGCGGCTGGAGGGACCGGCCTGGCAGGCACTGGCGCCGCGCCTGCGCACGGCGTTTCCGCAGGTGCAGGGTGACCGGCGCTGGCGGCTGGGTGACCCGCTGCGCCTGCTGATCCAGGCCATCTGGCTGTCGGTGGTGCGGCTGGTACCGAAGGCTTCCAGGCGACGGCTGCGCCTGGCCGAAGCCCGCCGCCAGCGCATTGCCGAGCTGCGCGGTGCGGCCGGGCGCGGCCGCCTGCGCTATCTGCGCGCGATGCGCGATGCGCCCAGCGAATTCTGGAACAGCCGCCTGGCCCATTGGTTCGGGCAACGGGCGCGCGCGCTGTCGCCACGGTCGCGGCAGCTGCTGACGCTGCTGATCGGGCTGGCCACGCTGGGATTGGCCGTGCTGTGCATCACCCAGCCGTTCACCTATGTCGCACAGTTCGTATTCGTGCTGCTGCTGTGGGCCATCGCGCTGCTGGTGCGGCGCATGCAGGGCCGCTACGCCACGCTGGTGCTGGTGGTGCTGTCGATCACCGTGTCCTGCCGCTACCTGTGGTGGCGCTATACCGCCACGCTGAACTGGAACAGCACCTTCGACCTGGTCTGCGGCGTGGTGCTGCTGGCGGCCGAGACCTATTCCTGGCTGGTGCTGATGCTGGGCTACGTGCAGGTGGCCTGGCCGCTGCGGCGGCGCCCGGCAGCACTGCCGCAGGACATCCGGCAGTGGCCGACGGTGGATGTGCTGATCCCCACCTACAACGAAGACCTCGCGCTGGTGCGGCACACCGTGTACGCGGCGATGGGCCTGGACTGGCCGGCCGACAAGCTGCGCATCCATATCCTGGACGACGGCAAGCGCGAGGAATTCCGCGCATTCGCCGTGCAGACCGGGGTCAACTACATTACCCGCAGCGACAACCGCCACGCCAAGGCCGGCAATCTGAACCACGCGCTGACGCTGATCGACGGCGAGCTGGTGGCGATCTTCGACAGCGACCACCTGCCGGTGCGCTCTTTCCTGCAGATCACCTGCGGCTGGTTCCTGCGTGATCCAAAACTGGCGCTGGTACAGACCCCGCATCATTTCTTCTCGGCCGACCCGTTCGAACGCAACCTGCAGGTGTTCCGCAGCGACCCCAACGAAGGCGAGCTGTTCTATGGGCTGGTGCAGGACGGCAACGACCTGTGGAATGCGGCCTTCTTCTGCGGCTCGTGCGCGGTGCTGCGGCGCGAGGCCATCGATGCGATCGGCGGCTTTGCCACCGAAACCGTCACCGAGGATGCGCACACTGCGCTGCGCCTGCATCGCGGTGGCTGGAACTCGGCCTACCTGCGCATTCCGCAGGCGGCGGGCCTGGCGACCGACAGCCTGGGCGCGCACGTCAACCAGCGCATCCGCTGGGCGCGTGGCATGGTGCAGATATTCCGCATCGACAACCCATTGCTGGGCAAAGGCCTGAGCCTGTTCCAGCGCTTCTGCTACGCCAATGCCATGCTGCACTTCCTGGCCGGCATTCCACGCCTGGTGTTCCTGACCGCGCCACTGGCGTTCCTGCTGCTGCACGTCTACATCATCTACGCGCCGGCGCTGGCCATCCTGTTGTTCGTGGTGCCGCACATGGCGCACGCCAGCCTCACCAATGCGCGCATCCAGGGCAAGTACCGGCGCCCGTTCTGGGGCGAAGTGTATGAAACGGTGCTGGCCTGGTACATCGCGCGGCCGACCACGGTGGCACTGTTCAGCCCGGGGCGAGGCAAGTTCAACGTGACCGACAAGGGCGGTACGCAGGCCGGAGATCGCTTCGACTGGCGCGTGGCGCGGCCGTACCTGGTGCTGGCGCTGCTCAACGTGCTGGGCCTGTGCTTCGCTGTGTGGCGCTTCATGCACGGGCCGGCCGATGAGCGTGGCACGGTCGTGGTCAGCTCGCTGTGGGTGCTGTACAACCTGCTCATCATTGGTGGCGCGCTGGCCGTGGCCGCCGAAGTGCAGCAGGTGCGGCGCACGCACCGGGTCACCACGCGCCTGCCGATGGCGCTGCAGATTCCCGATGGCCGTCGTCTGCGCGGCGTGCTGCAGGATTACTCCAATGATGGCGTCGGCATCGAGCTGGGCGAGGATGCGCTGCTGGCCGAAGGCGAGCGCGTGCAGGTGCTGCTGGGGCGTGGACGCCGCGAGTTCGCGTTCCCGGCCCGCGTGCAGCGCACCGTCGGCCATCGCCTGGGCCTGTTGCTGCTGTTCGAGAGCGAGCGCCAGCGCGTGGAGTTCGCCCAGTGCACGTTCGCCCGCGCCGATGCCTGGCTGGACTGGCATGCCGGCTACCAGCCCAAGAGCCTGCCGCGCAGCCTGTGGAGCGTGCTGGTGCTGGGCTGGCGTGGTTACCGGCGGATGGGCGACTTCACGCCGTTCGACCTCGACCGTCCGATGCATTGGAGCCGTCGCCTGCTGCGATGGATGGCCAGCTTTGCCCCGCAACGTCCGCTTCCTTCCCACCCGGCTGACCCAGCCGCTGATCCAGGGCTTCGTCCATGAGCACTCCTCTTTCTCTGCGCTGGCTGCTGCTGCCCTTGCTGGCCCTGCCCGTGGCTTCGGGCAACAGCGCACCGGCGCCGGCCCTCCCCGCCACCCTGCCTGCCGCGCGCGCTGCGGCGGCCACACTGCCGTCGTCGACGCCGACCGGGACGGCGGCCGTGCCTGCCGCACCTGCCGCAGGCAGCGAACCGGCGCTGGCGCAGACCTGGGCCGGTAGTGCCTGGCCGTGGCAGCGGCAGAACACCTTTGCCCAGCTCGGGCGGCGCCAGGACACACTGCTGTCCGGCGTGCGCAATGCCACCACGTTCGAGTTCCAGGTGCGCCGTGACCGCCTGGTACGCGATGCCGAACTGGACCTGAGCTTCACGCCCTCACCGTCGCTGCTGCCGACCCTGTCGCATCTTCGGGTCTATCTCAACGACGCGATGATGGGCGTGGTGCCGATCAGCAACGATCAGCTGGGGCGCCCGGTGCAGGCCAAGCTGCCGCTGGATGCGCGCCTGATCGCCGATTTCAACCAGGTGCGGCTGGAGTTTGTCGGCCACTACACCGATATCTGCGAAGAGCCAACCCACAGCTCGCTGTGGGTCAACCTGTCCAGCAACAGTACCTTGCGCCTGGGCGGCCAGCCGCTGGCGATGCAGGACGATCTGGCCAATTTCCCGCTGCCCTTCTTCGACCCGCGCGATACCGCGCGTCTGGATCTGCCGGTGGTGTTCGCTGCCGCACCCAGCCTGGGCCAGCAGCGTGCCGCGGCGGTGATGGCCTCCTATTTCGGCAGCCTGTCCGGCTGGTGGCGGCAGGCGCGCTTCCCGGTCAGCTTCGGTGCGCTGCCCGACAGCGGCCATGCGGTGGTGCTGGCGGTCAACGGCAGGTTCCCGCCGGTGATCGCCAACCACGCACCGGTGAAGGGGCCGGTGATCGAACTGATGGCGCTGCCGGAAGACCCGCAGCGCAAGCTGCTGCTGGTGCTCGGCCGCAACGATGAGGACCTGCAGAAGGCGGTGGCCGCGATGGCCGCCGGCAACGTGCTGTTCCGCGGCCGCCAGGTCAGCATCGACGAGATCAAGCCGCTGGCCCCGCGCAAGCCGTACGATGCGCCGAACTGGGTGCGCACCGACCGTGCCGTGCGCCTGGCCGAGCTGCTGGACTACCCGCAGCAGTTGCATGCCAACGGCGTGTCGCCGCAGCCGATCACGGTCAACCTCAACCTGCCGCCGGATCTGTTCATCTGGCGCAACCAGGGCATTCCGCTGAACCTGCGCTACCGCTACACGCCGCCGTTCGGCAGCGATGAATCGCGGTTGGGCGTGGCGATCAACGACCAGTTCATCTCCAGCTTCCCGCTGGTGCGGCGCAACGGCAAGCAGGGACTGGAGGAAATCCGCCTGCCGGTGCTGGCCGGCGATGCCGGTGCCGATGACGGGCGCCTGCTGATCCCCGCATTGAAGCTGGGCGACCGCAACCAGCTGCGCTTCGACTTCAACTTCGCCAGCGTGATGGGCAGCGCCCAGCGCGACCATTGCCAGACGGTGCTGCCGCCGAACCTGCAGGCGGCCATCGAGGAAGACTCGACCATCGACTTCTCCGGCTTCCATCACTACATGGGGCTGCCGGACCTGTCGGCGTTCGCGCTCAGCGGCTTCCCCTTCACCCGCATGGCCGACCTGTCCGAGACCGTGGTGCTGGTGCCGTCGGTTTCCAGCGAAGCGCAGGTGGGCCTGCTGTTGAACCTGGTCGGCGGCCTGGGCGTGCAGAGTGGCTACCCGGCCTACGGCCTGCGCCTGTCCGATGACTGGAAGCAGGCCAGTGCGCTGGATGCGGACCTGCTGATGCTGGGCGCGCTGCCGGCCGAGCTGCGCGGCAGCCAGCAGCTGTCGCTGCTGATCGACGACCAGCGCACGCGCCTGCTCAATGGCCAATCGCCTTCGCCGCAGGCGGCGATGGAACAGGCGCGGCGCGGCAGCCGTGCCGGCGACCCGGCGGTGACTGAAGTGGCCGTGACCGCGCAGGCCCCGTTCGCCGCGATCATCGGCATGCAATCGCCGCACCACGCGCAGCGCAGCATCGTTTCGCTGGCGGCCAGCAATGCCGCCGACTATGGCCTGCTCGACGACGCGCTCAGTGATACCGGCAAGCGTGAGGCGATCGCCGGATCGGTGGCGATCCTGCGCAGTTCGGGTATCCACAGCCAGTTCGTCGGCGAGCACTACTACGTGGGCGCACTGCCGTGGTGGCTGCTGCTGTGGTACCACCTGGCCGACCACCCCGCGCTGCTGGCCGTGCTGGCCACGGTGGTGGTGCTGATGGTGGCCTTCCTGCTGTGGCGCACGCTGCGCTGGGTGGCAGCCAAGCGCCTGGACCCGGGCCACTGATGGCACGCAGGCGGCACCCGCTGGTCACCGCATCCGGCCTGGTCCTGCTTGGGCTGGCCGGGGCCGCCCCGTGTGCGGCGCAGGCGCTGCCGGAGACCCCCGGCGGCACCGTGGCCGAGCAGCGGCAATGGCTGCTGCAGCAGGTGCGCATCGGTGAGGCCACCGGCCGCCAGAGCCTGATCGAGGACGCACTGGCGCGGCTGCGGATGCTGGCCCCGGATGATCGCGCTACGTTGGTGGCGATCCTGGAGGTGCAGCTGTCGCAGCAGAAGCTGGACGATGCCGAGGCCACGTTGAAGCGGCTGCGCCAGCTCGGTGCCGGCAGCCGCGAACTGGCGGCCGGTGAACGCCTCTGGCGCGCCTACCGTGGCGATCTTCAGCAGGAGTTGCAGCAGGCCCGCCTGTTTGCCGCCGGCGGCCGCAGTGCCGAAGCGCTGACGATCTACCGTCGCCTGTTCAATGACGATCCGCCCGGCCTGCAGCTGGGTCTGGAGTACTGGCGCCTGCGTGGCAGCCAGGCCGATGGACGCGCCTTGGCGATCCGTGCGCTGAGCGAGCTCGATCGCAGCTACCCGGGCAATGTGACGCTGCTGCAGACGCTGTCGCAGCTGCTGTTCGCCGCCGGCCGCGACAACGAAGCGCTGGCCGCGCTGCAACGGATGGGACGCAACCCGGAGGCGCGTGGCATGGCCGCCGATGCCGAGTGGGCATACCTGAAGGAGCAGCCGGCCGACGAACGCAGCGTGCGCCGCCTGCAGGATTTCATCACCCGCAACCCCACGTTCAACGACCTGGCCTTGGTGCGCGAACGCTATGCCGACCAGCACAAGCGGGTGAGCGACCCGGCCTGGCGTGCGGGCCTGCGTGGCCAGCAGCTGCTGGATGCCGACCGCAACGCCGAAGCCGAGCGCGCCTTCCTGCAGGCCCTGCGGGGGTATCCGCGTGAGGCTGATCTGCTGGGCGGTTTGGGCATGGCGCTGATGCGGCAGGGACGGCGTGAGCAGGCCATCGGCTACTTCCAGCGTGCGGTGCAGGCCACACCGGCCGGTGACAGCAGCGACAAGTGGCGTGATCTGATTGCCAGCACGCGTTACTGGCTGCAGCTGGACCAGGCCGATGCTGCGCTGGCCGCAGGCCGGCTGGATGAGGCCGAGCGTCTGTACGCGCAGGCACGCCGCCAGCAACCGCGCGACGTCAATGCGGCGCTGGGCCTGGTTGACGTGGCCGTGGCCCGCAGCGATGACGACGCGGCCGAACGGCAGCTGCAGCTGGCACGGCGGATGGCGCCCAACGATGCCAACGTGATCCGCAAGCTGGTGCAGCTGTATGGCCGCACCGATCCGCAGCGGTTGGAAACCTTCATCAACGCATTGCCCGCTGCCCAGCGCAGGTTGTATGCCGAAGACCTGCGCCAGCTGCAGATCAGTCGTCTGCGCGAGCGCCGCGAACAGGCGCTGGCCAGCGGTGATGCCACCACCGCCATCACGCTGGGACAGCAGCTGCGCAGCGAACTGCCGGGCGATGCCTGGCTGGCCTACGCGCTGGGCAACGAGCTGCGCAGCGCGGGCCGGCAGGACGAGGCCGATGCCGTGGTGGCCGACATGGCGGCCCGCAACGACAGTGCCGAGGCACGCTACGCACAGGCGTTGTACCTGTCCGGCTCCGATCGCCTGCCGCAGGCGCTGGCGGTGCTCGACGCGCTGCCGCAGGCGCAGTGGGACGATGACATCCGCGCGCTGTCCACCCGCCTGAAACGCCAGCAGCTGGTCGACCATCTGTGGGAGCTGCGTGCGCAGGGACGTGAGGCCGAGGCCATCGCGCTGCTGCAGCAGCAACCACCCAGCACCGACAACGATCTGCTGATGGCCGAATGGGCGCGCCTGCGCGGTGACCACGCACAGGCATTGCACTACTACCAGCGCGTGCTCGCCGCGCAGCCGGACAATGTGGACGCGCAGCTGGGCCAGGTACAGGCCTGGATCGGCAGCGGCGACCTGGCCAGCGCACGCCGCCAGATGCACGACGCACCGCCGGCAGTGGACGATGCCGAGATCGGCCAGCAGCGTCAGCTCGCCACGATCTGGACCGACCTGCGCGAAGACACCAAGGCGCTGGCGATCCTGCGCGCACTGCTGGCGCGCAGGACCGGACCCGATGCACAGTCCTGGCGCGACGCGGCACGGCTGGTGCGCCGCGATGATCCGCAGCAGGCGCTGGACATGTACGCGCAGGCGATGGCCGACAATGGCCTGCTGGCCCCCGCCCAGGCCGAGCCGCGCGACAATCGTGCGCTGACCCTGGCCAGCCGCGAGACCGCCGGCGATGACTGGTTGCGGCGCAGCCTGCGCAGCGACGTGGAGACCCTGTACCAGCAGGAGAATCCCACCCTGACGGTGATGCAGGACACCGGCCGCCGTAGCGATGGAACCCCGGGCATTTCGCGGCTGTCGCGCGATACCCGCATCGCTCATCTCGATGCCCCGTTCGCCGGTGGCCTGGGCTGGGCGCGCATCGAGCAGGTGAACTTCGATGCCGGCCGTTTCCAGACCGACGCGGATGGGGCCTACGACGAGGATTTCGGCAGCTGCGACCTCGATCTGCTGCAGGCCGACGGCAGTAACCTGCGCGCACCGGGCTGCACCCGCTTCGTGCACCAGCGGCGCAGCTCTGGTGCCGGTTTCGCCGTCGGCTGGCGCACGCTGGACGACCGCTGGAACCTCGACATCGGCCACACCCCGTCCAACTACGTGGTAGGCAACTGGCTGGGTGGCGTCACCCTCAACGGCGATCTCGGCCGGTTCGGCTGGGGCGCCACCGTGTCGCGGCGGCCGATGACCAATTCGCTGCTCTCCCAGGCCGGTGCCATCGACCCGCGCAGTGGCATCGCCTGGGGCGGGGTCACCGCCAGCGGCGCCACCTTCAGCCTCGGCTACGACCAGGGCGGCCGCAACGGCGTGTGGTCGAACTGGAGCTGGCACCGGCTGACTGGCCGCAACGTGGTCGACAACACCCGTGCACGCGCGATGGTGGGCTGGTACCACAAGCTGATCCAGCGCACCGACCTGCGCCTGGACGTGGGCACCACCGCCATGTACTGGCGCTACCAGAAGGATCTGGGCGGCTACTCGCTGGGCCAGGGCGGTTACTACAGCCCGCAGCGCTACGCCTCGCTGAGCCTGCCGGTCAGCTTTGCCTGGCGTAATGATGTGTGGTCGGTGCGCCTGGATGGCTCGGTCAGTGTGTCCAGTGCGCGCACCGCGTCGATCAGCCGTTTCCCCGATCAGGCAGTGATCGAGCGCGTGATTGCACAGCTCGAGCCGCAGTACGGCCCGCTGCGGCTGGACGAGGCCGGCCTGTACACCGGCAACAGCAGCAGCACCGGCACCGGCTATCGCCTGTACGGCGCGGTGGAACGCCGCCTCGGCGATCACTTCGTGCTGGGCGCGGCCGGCACCCTGCAGCGCAGCCGCGATTTCTCGCCGAATTCGTTCCAGCTCTACCTGCGCTATACCTTCAAGCCCTGGCAGGGCAACCTGCCGTTGCCCGTGTCTCCGCTGGTGCCCTATGGCGAATTCCGCTGATCTGCGCCGCCGTCGCCTGTTGCAGGCGGCCGCTGTGCTGCCGGTGCTGGGCTGGTCGTGCGTGCAGGCGCAGCCGGTGCCGCGTTGGCCGGCCTGGAAGGTGCTGGTGGACAGCAGCCTGAGCCGCGACGGGCGCATGATCGACCGCAGCCAGCAGGACCAGCGCAGCACCTCGGAAGGGCAGTCGTACGCCCTGTTCTTCGCGCTGGTGGACAACGATCAGGCGGTGTTCGACCGCATCCTCGGCTGGACCCAGGACAATCTCGCCGCTGGCGACATGGGCAAGCGCCTGCCGGCCTGGCTGTGGGGACGCGATGACGCCGGAGCGTGGCGGGTACTGGACGACAACCCGGCTTCGGACTCCGATCTGTGGCTGGCCTACGCGCTGCTGGAAGGCGCGCGCCTGTGGCGCCGTCCCGCCCTGAAGGCCATCGCCGAGGGCATGCTGGCGCAGGTGCGGGCACGTGAGATCGTGGACCTGCCCGGGCTCGGCCCGATGCTGCTGCCCGGTCCACAGGGGTTCATCGAAGGGGACGCCACGCGGGTCAACCCCAGCTATCTGCCCCTGCCGCTGCTGCGCCGCTTTGCGGCGGAGGATCGCAGCGGGCCGTGGCAGGCGCTGGCGCGCAACAGTGTGCAGCTGTTGCAGCAGAGCAGCCCGCACGGCTTCGCACCGGACTGGGCAGCGTGGAAAGGCGATCGCTTCGTGGTCGACCCGGTGCGCGGCGCGGTCGGCAGCTACGATGCCATCCGCTGCTACACCTGGGCCGGCATGACCGCATCGCGCGATCCGTTGTTCCGCGCGCAGTTGGCCGCACTGTCCGGGCCGCTGCAGCGCCTGCGCAGCGGTGCGCCGATGTGGGAAAAGATCGATACCCGCAGCGGACAAGGGCAGGGCGAAGGCAATTACGGTTTCCGTGCAGCGCTGCTGCCGTACCTGATCGCCCAGGGCGAAACCGAGCGTGCCGATGCCGTGCTGGCCAGCCTGCCCAGCGCCGAGCAGCAGCGTGCTGACGCGCCGGCCTACTACTCGCAGATGCTGGCGCTGTTCGGTCGTGGCTGGGCCGAAGGGCGCTGGCGCTTCGCTGCTGACGGCCGCCTGCAGCTGCGCAGGTAATTGCAGTGCGGCAGGGTCGGATCCCATTGCGCAGCAATGGGCTCTGACCCTCAGCCAGGCATCATTCCAACGCGTAGCGCAGGGTGAACAGCACCGCCACCAGCCACACTGCCGGATGCACTTCGCGCCAGCGGCCGGTACCGGCCTTCAGCGCGGCGTATGCGATGAAACCGAACGCCAGGCCATTGGCAATCGAGTAGGTGAACGGCATCGCCAGTGCACACAGCGCCGCCGGCACCGACTCGGTCAGGTCGCTCCAGTCCACTTCCACCAGCTCGCGCAGCATCAGGCCGGCCACGAACAGCAGGGCCGGTGCAGTGGCATAGCTGGGCACCATCGCCGCCAGCGGCGAGAACAGCAGCGCGGCCAGGAACAGCGCCGACACCACCAGCGCGGTCAGCCCGGTGCGCCCGCCCACCTGCACGCCCGAGGCGCTTTCGGCGAAGGCGGTGGTGCTGCTGGTGCCCAGCAGCGAGCCCGCAACAATCGCGGTGCTGTCGGCCAGCAGCGCACGCCCGAAGCGCTTCTGCGCGCCCGGCAGCTTCAGCAGGCCGGCGCGGCCGACCACGCCGTACAGCGTGCCGGTGGCATCGAACACTTCCACCAGCACGAACACCAGCACCACCTGCAGCAGCACCGCCAGCGGCGCGCCGCCGTCATGGTGCAACAGGCCCGGCAGGTCCAGCTGCAGGAAGGTCGGTGCCAGGCTCGGCGGCAGCGAGACCAGGCCCTGGTACTGCACATCGCCCAGCGCCCAGCCGGCGCCGGTCACGGCCAGGATGCCGATCAGGATCGCACCGCGGATGCGGCGCGCTTCCAGCACCGCGATCAGCAGGAAGCCGGCCAGGGCCAGCAGCGGCGGCGCGGTGTTCAGCGGGCCCAGCGCCACCAGGGTGTCTTCGTTGCCGACGATGACGCCGGATTTCTGCAGCGCGATGATCGCCAGGAACAGGCCGATGCCGGCCACGATGGCCGAACGCAGCGAGGAAGGAATCCCGGATACCAGCCAGGCGCGCACACCGGTCAGTGACAGCACCAGGAACACCAGGCCGGAAATGAACACCGCGCCCAATGCCTGCTGCCACGGCAACCCGGCGGCGCCGACCACGGTAAAGGCGAAGAACGCGTTCAGGCCCATGCCCGGCGCCATGCCGACCGGGAAGTTGGCGGCCAGCGCCATCACCGCCGAACCCAATGCCGCGGCCAGGCAGGTGGCCACGAACACCGCACCGGCATCCATGCCCGTGGTTCCCAGGATTTCCGGGTTGACGAAGACGATGTAGGACATCGTCAGGAAGGTGGTGACACCGGCCAGCAGCTCGGTGCGCACGGTGGTGCCGTGCTGCTGCAGCTGGAACAGGCGCTCGAACAGGGACATCGCAGATCTCTCATGCCTGCACGCCCTGCCGCCCCTGGGGACCTGCGGGTACGTCGCCAGGCGGTTAGAAGTGGTAGTTCAACTTCAGCGTAACGCTGCTGTAGTCGGTATGGAAGCTGCGGCGGGCCGCAGCCGGGTAGTTGGGATCTTCCAGGGTCACCGGGCTGGAACCCAGGTGGGTGTAGCGGTACTCGGCACCGGCCGAGAGCCGGTCGTTGAAGCGGTACAGCACGCCTGCCGTGGCATGGGCGCCGGTGGACACGTGGGAGGCGCGGTTCTCGAACTCGGCCACGCGGCAACCGTTGGTCTTTTCCACCAGCGACTTGTCGCAGCCCAAGGTGAACTCCTGCTGGGCCACGGTTACGCCGGCACCGACGTAGGGCAGCCAGCGGCCCATCGCGCGGCCCAGCGTCACATCAACGGCGCCTGCGCGGGTCACTGCATCCTTGCCGTGGTACGGGCTGTACTGGTGCTGCTCGCGGTCCTTCCAGTCGCGCCCGACGTTGCCGAAGGACAGCGAACCTTCCAGGCCCACCACGATGTTGTTGTCGAACTGCCAGCGACGGCCGCCCTGCACGCCGCCGGTGAAGCCGCGGATGCTTTTTTCCGATGCGTTGGCGTTGCTGCGGTCCTTGCTGTGGCCTTCGCTGTGCGATGCCTGCACGCCGACGTAGTAGCCGTCCCAGTCGGAGCTGGCGGCCGCGGCAGTGCCCGACAGCATCAGGGCTGCCGTGGTGATGATCAGTGCTTTCATTGGGGGTTTCCTACGTTGGGGGATAAGCGGGGCGTAGGAAAACCGAAGGCGGTGCGGCGGAACATACAAACAGTTGCAAGCTGCCAACGGGCCATGTGCGACAAGGTGTTAGGCGTGCTTGATGGGCGTGAAGACCGCGGTCGCAGCGTGAAAAAAGCGCCGGACTGCGCAGGAAATGGGGGCGGGCGTCACCACCAACGGTGGTGACCTACCCAGATGCAGAACGGCCGCGCAGAGCGCGGCCGTTCTTCCTTTCTTACTTCAGCGCCTTGAAGCGCAGGCGCTTGGGCGCGGCGTCGTCGCCCATGCGGCGGCGCTTGTCTTCTTCGTACTCGCGGTAGTTGCCCTGGAAGAACTCCACGTGCGAATCGCCTTCGAACGCCAGGATATGCGTGGCGATGCGATCCAGGAACCAGCGGTCATGCGAAATGACGAAGGTGTTGCCCGGGAACTCCAGCAGCGCATCTTCCAGCGCACGCAGGGTTTCGATGTCCAGGTCGTTGGACGGTTCGTCGAGCAGCAGCACGTTGCCACCCTGCAGCAGGGTCTTGGCCATGTGCAGGCGGCCACGCTCACCACCGGACAGCGAACCGACCATCTTCTGCTGGTCCTGGCCCTTGAAGTTGAAGCGGCCGATGTAGGCGCGCGACTGGATCTCGATGCCGTTGATGTTGAGGATGTCCAGGCCGCCAGCGATTTCCTGGAAGACGTTGTGGTTGCCTTCCAGCGCGTCGCGGCTCTGGTCCACGTAGGACAGCTTCACGGTCGGGCCGACCACGATCTCGCCGGTATCCGGCTTTTCCTGGCCGGTGATCATCTTGAACAGGGTCGACTTACCGGCACCGTTCGGGCCGATGATGCCGACGATGGCGCCGGCCGGCACCAGGAAGCTCAGGTTGTCGAACAGCAGGCGGTCGCCGAACTTCTTGGAGACGTTCTTGAACTCCATCACCGCATTGCCCAGGCGCTCGCCCGGCGGGATGAAGATTTCATTGGTCTCGTTGCGCTTCTGGTAATCGACCGACTGCAGCTCTTCCAGGCGGGCCAGACGCGCCTTGCCCTTGGTACGGCCACCCTTGGCGTTCTGGCGCGACCATTCCAGTTCCTTCTGGATCGCCTTCTGGCGGGCCTTTTCCTGGTTGTCTTCCTGCTTCAGGCGCTCGTCCTTCTGGGTCAGCCAGTCGGTGTAGTTGCCCTTCCACGGAATGCCGCGGCCACGGTCCAGTTCCAGGATCCACTCGGCGGCGTTGTCCAGGAAGTAGCGATCGTGGGTAACGGCCACCACGGTGCCGGTGTAGCGCGCCAGGAACTGTTCCAGCCATTCCACCGACTCGGCGTCGAGGTGGTTGGTCGGTTCGTCGAGCAGCAGCATGTCCGGCTTCTGCAGCAGCAGGCGGCACAGCGCAACGCGACGCTTCTCACCACCGGACAGCTTGCCGACGATGGCATCCCACGGCGGCAGGCGCAGCGCATCGGCGGCCACGTCCAGCTGGTTTTCCAGGGTGTGCGCATCGCCAGCGGCCAGGATCGCCTCCAGGCGCTCCTGTTCCTTGGCCAGCGCGTCGAAATCGGCGCCTTCCTCGGCGTAGGCGGCGTACACCGCTTCCAGCGCGGCCTGGGCCTGCAGCACTTCGCCCACGCCTTCCTCCACCGCTTCACGCACGGTCTTGGTCGGGTCCAGCTCCGGTTCCTGGGCCAGGTAGCCGACCTTGATACCGGCCTGCGGGCGGGCTTCGCCCTCGAAATCGGTGTCCACGCCGGCCATGATCTTCAGCACGGTGGACTTGCCGGCGCCGTTCAGGCCCAGCAGGCCGATCTTCGCGCCCGGGAAGAACGACAGCGAGATGTCCTTGATGATCTGCCGCTTGGGCGGGACCACCTTGGACACGCGGTTCATGGTGTAGATGTATTGCGAGGACATGCGGTCTCCGTAGGCGCGGCCCTGCGCCCGGCCCGTCACGGGAAGATCCCGTTGCGGCAGCGGGCACAGACTGAAATGGAATACCGCCAATTATAGCCGGAACCGCTGCTGCGCCGCGCCGGGAGGCCCGCGCCGGACTGGCTGCGGCCTGAATACCCGGTCACAGTCCCGCAGCGGGAAGCGTTTCCAGCCGGAAACCGTTCAGATCGTATGCGCAATATGGGCTCACCACCCACCCAAGCAGAGGTCCGATATGCGCATCAATCGAGTAGTGGCCAGTGCCGTGGCCTCTGTGCTGGCGCTCGGCGCAGTGGCCCCCGCCTTCGCCGACAACGATCACCGTGACCGCCGTGAATGGCGCGAAGACCGCCGTGAGTGGCGCCAGGACCGCCGCGACTGGGAACGCGACCGCCGCGAGGCACGCCGCGACTACCGCGAAGACCGCCGCGACTGGCACCGCGATCACGACCGTTACTACCGCCCGGCACCGCCGCGCGTGGTCTACCGGCCGGCGCCGCCGCCGCCGCGTTATGGCAACTACGGTTGGCGGGTCGGTTCGCCCTACCGCAATTACTACTCCGGCCCGGTCTACGTGGTGAACGACTACCCGCGCTACCACCTGCGCCGCCCGCCGTATGGCCACCACTGGATCCGCGATGACCGCGGCAACATGCTGCTGGTGGCCATCGCCACCGGCGTGATCGCCCAGTACGTGCTCAGCGGCCGCTGAGCCGGCCACGGGGTCGGATCCCGCTCCAACGGAACGGGCTCTGACCCCACAACGTCAATCGAAACCATACGGGGCCGGATTCCTTCGGGGATGCCGGCCCCGTCCGTTTCGGCCCCAGCGGCGCGGTGCGGGGCTACAATCAAGGGCTGAGCCGTACCCCTTTTCCCTGCCTGCTGGAGTACCCGATGTTCCCGCGTGACGTCCGCATCGAATCCTACGATCCCGAACTGGCCAAGGCCATCGCCGCTGAGACCCAGCGCCAGGAAGACCACGTCGAGCTGATCGCCAGCGAGAACTACACCAGCCCGGCGGTGATGGAAGCCCAGGGCAGCCAGCTGACCAACAAGTACGCCGAAGGCTACCCGGGCAAGCGTTACTACGGCGGCTGCGAATACGTGGACATCGCCGAGCAGCTGGCGATCGACCGCCTCAAGCAGCTGTTCGGCGCCGACTACGCCAACGTGCAGCCGCACAGCGGTTCGCAGGCCAACCAGGCCGTGTACTTCGCGCTGCTGCAGCCGGGTGACACCATCCTCGGCATGAGCCTGGCCCACGGCGGCCACCTGACCCACGGCGCCAAGGTCAATGCCTCCGGCAAGCTGTTCAATGCCGTGCAGTACGGCGTGAACGATCAGGGCCTGATCGACTACGACGAAGTCGAGCGGCTGGCCCTGGAGCACAAGCCGAAGATGGTCGTGGCCGGTTTCTCGGCCTACTCGCAGGTGATCGACTGGGCGCGCTTCCGCGCCATCGCCGACAAGGTCGGTGCCTACCTGTTCGTGGACATGGCGCACGTCGCCGGCCTGGTTGCCGCCGGCGTCTACCCGAGCCCGCTGGAACACGCCCACGTCGTCACCTCGACCACCCACAAGACCCTGCGCGGCCCGCGCGGCGGCATCATCGTGGCCAAGGGCGCCGACGAAGACCTGGTCAAGAAGCTGCAGTCGATCGTGTTCCCGGGCATCCAGGGCGGTCCGCTGATGCACGTCATCGCCGGCAAGGCCGTGGCCTTCAAGGAAGCGCTGGAACCGGGCTTCAAGGCCTACCAGCAGCAGGTGGTGAAGAACGCCCAGGCGATGGCCAACACGCTCATCGCGCGCGGCTACAAGATCGTCTCCGGTGGCACCCAGAACCACCTGATGCTGGTGGACATGATCGGCAAGGACGTGTCCGGCAAGGATGCGGAAGCCGCGCTGGGCAAGGCCCACATCACCGTCAACAAGAACTCGGTGCCGAACGACCCGCGTTCGCCGTTCGTCACCTCGGGCCTGCGCCTGGGCACCCCGGCGGTCACCACGCGCGGCTACACCGAGCAGGACTGCGTGGACCTGGCCAACTGGATCGCCGACGTGCTCGACGCACCGAACGATGACGCCGTCATCGCCCGCGTGCGCGATGCCGTCAGCGCGCAGTGCCGCAAGTACCCGGTCTACGGCTGATCGGGGAGTGGGGTCGGATCCCTTCCCGCAGGGAAGGGCTCTGACCCCGCCATCAGGAATCCCGCGCATGGATGAAAGCGGACACAAGCGCATGGTGGCAGTCGGCGGCCTGCTGCTCGGACTGCCGGCCCTTGCCGCCGCAGGCACCGTCGCGGTGCTGGGGCTGATGGTCGTGGCGGACGGGAAGTATCTGTCCGGCAACGAACCCACCGTGCTGCTGCTGTGGTCGTCGGGCGGCGTCATCGGCCTGCTGTCGTGGTTGTGGCTGAGCGGTGTGTTCCTGCGCCGTGGCCGCGCCGGCCTGCGGCAATCGTCGCCTGCTGTGTGGGTGGGGTTGGGACTGGGCGTCCTGGCGGCGTTGGCTGTGGTCGCGGTCACACTGCACCTGGTGTTCAAGCAGGGCGAATTCGCGCTTTTGAGCTACCTGGGCTTGGGACCACCGTTCCTGCTGCCGGCCGCACATCTGGCCTGGCTGCGCTGCGGGCAGGATGTCGCCGGCGCCGGTCAGGCCGGTTGAGCTATCCGTCAGGCGGCCGGATCGGCCGCTACGCAGGCACTTTCGCGCAGACAGCATTTGCTGCATGGGCCCTTCTCAGGTACCTTTGCGACGCTGCCATGACCGTGGCAATTAGGTTGTCCCCTGAGCCAGGCGTTCCATGCACTGCCCCTTCTGCCAACATGCCGATACCCGGGTCATCGACTCGCGCGTCTCTGAAGACGGCGCGACGATCCGCCGTCGGCGTGAATGCGAAGCGTGCGGCGAGCGTTTCAGCACCATGGAAACGGTCGAGCTGAAGCTGCCGGCCATCGTCAAGAGCGATGGCACCCGCGAAGCCTTCGACCAGCGCAAGGTGCGTGCCGGCTTCGATCGCGCGTTGCAGAAGCGCGCGGTGGCCGAAGACAAGATCGAAGCGGCGGTGCGCGCAGTGGTCCACCAGCTGCGCATCAGTGGCGAGCGCGAAGTGCCCTCGATCAAGGTTGGCGAGTTCGTGATGAACGAACTGCGCAAGCTCGATCATGTCGGCTATGTGCGCTTTGCATCGGTGTACCGCAGCTTCGAGGACGTGGCCGATTTCCGCGAGGAGATCGAGAAGCTGGAACGTGATCTGCCGTCCAGCACCGAACAGCTGCAGCTGCTGGGCGATGTGATTGCCCTGACCAAGAAAAAGAAGGGCTGACCGGGCTTGCCGGGTGGATGCCAACCTGGGTTGGCAGGGAGACACCCATCCACGCATGGCGTGGATCAACGCCGACAGCGGTACCATGGCGGCATGAGCACCCCGTTCTCCGTTCTCGACCACCTGCACATGGCCAATGCGCTGCGCCTGGCCGAGCGCGGTGCCTATACCACCCGCCCCAACCCGATGGTCGGCTGTGTGATCGCCCATGGCGAGCGCGTGGTCGGGCAGGGCTGGCACCAGCGCGCCGGTGGCCCGCACGCCGAAGTTTTTGCACTGCGTGAAGCCGGCAGTGAGGCACGCGGCGCCACTGCCTACGTCACCCTGGAGCCCTGCGCGCACTACGGGCGCACACCGCCGTGCGCGTTGGCACTGATCGAAGCCGGCGTATCGCGCGTGGTTGCGGCACTGCGCGATCCGTTCCCGAAGGTCGATGGCGGTGGTTTCGATCTGCTGCGCGAAGCGGGCATCGAGGTGAGCGAGGGGCTGATGGCCGCACAGGCGCGCGAGCTCAACAAGGGCTTCCTGTCGCGGGTGGAGCGCAACCGCCCCTGGCTGCGGGTGAAGCTGGCCGCCAGTCTCGATGGCCGCACCGCGATGGCCGACGGCACCTCGAAGTGGATCACCGGCGCGGCCGCGCGTGAGGATGTCCAGCACTGGCGCGCGCGCGCCGGTGCGATCCTGACCGGCGCCGATACCGTGATCGCCGACGACCCGATGCTCACCGTGCGTCTGCCCGATACCGAGGTGCTGCCACCGCTGCGCGTGGTGCTCGACGCACGCCTGCGCTCGCTGGAGTGCAGCCGCGTGCGCGAGGGCGGGGCGCCGACGCTGTACCTGCACAACGCCGTGGTCAGCCCCCCGGATGCCGCGGACGCGGCGTTCGCCAGTGTCACCAGCCGCCATGGTCGCCTCGACCTGGGCGCGGTGCTGGCCCTGCTGGCCGAGCGTGGCATCAATGAAGTGCACACCGAAGCAGGCGCCACGCTGGCCGGTGCGCTACTGCGTGGCGGCTGGGTGGATGAGTTGTTGCTCTACCAGGCGCCGATCCTGCTCGGCGAGACCGGCCGCCCGTTGCTGGCAGGACTGGGCATCGAAGCGATGGACCAGCAACGCCGCCTGCGCGTGGTGGATCAACGCCAGGTCGGTGACGATCTACGGTTGCTGATGCGGCCCTGATACGTTTCCCGGGCGTCCTGCACGTGGGATCTTCTACTCCGGCAGCGCCAGCAGCAATTCGATCCACTGGTGCAGCGGGGGCATATCCTGCGTTGTCCAGACATCATCCTCATTGAGGCGTGCCATGACCACGCTGCCGGCATGGACGCGCCTGGGAGCGCGTTGCAGCAGGGCGATTACGTGCTGAACCCCTGCCAGTTCGCCCTCATCGCCCGGCGCGCTGGCCGTGTCGCCCGGCGTGCCTTTGTCCATCGCCGCGTAGTCGGGTACCTGGCAGGTGTACGCGACGGTGGCGACCTGGACGTCGTCACCATCGTGGCGTTCGCTGCCCGTGCTGCGGCAGTGGGTCTGCCGCAGTGCCAGCGCCACCTGCCGCGAAAGATCGCGGCCAGCGCGTGCGCGCGCGTTGTCTGCGGATGCCTCGCCAACGACCATCCGGTCCACTGCATCTTCCCAGCGTTCGGTGCGCATTGGCATGCCGGTCAAGGCGGCGATCCGCGCTTCGGCGTCGGCGTCACCTTCCAGCATGAACCGCGCGAACAGGTCGAAGCTCTGCTCCGGTGTCGGTGTCGGTGTCGGTGTCGGTGTCGGTGTCGGTGTCGGTGTCGGTGCGGGCGTCTGTGCAGCGGCGGTCGAAGCAACCCACAGCAGGAAGAACAGCAGGCGCGGCATCATCTGGCCTCGTCGGGCAGGTGTTCATTCCATTCAAAGAATGGCAGGAAGGCATCGGCAACCGCGCTCAACAGCGGCGTCGGGTTGACGATGCGCCAGGCAGCGCCGTCATGATCGCGCTGGAACGACACGCCGATGATGCTCTCGCGATCCGGTGCCACCGCAATCATCCGCGTGTACGCCGTTGCCAGCGGTATTGTCATCTACGGCGGGTGTGGTCCATTGAACGGCACCGGATGCTGCCGATACACCGGCAGCAATGCACTCAGGTCAGGCAGGCGACAACGAAAGGAAACGTCGGCCATTGCGGCCTGTGGGTAGCGCACGCTGTCGATGCTGCACCGTACCGATCGCTGCCGCGTGCGCACAGCCGCGGCGGCCAGCGGCCAATCGGCCAGCTCGGGGGCCTGGTCCAGGTGGCTCATGGTGGCCAGCGCGGTCGCCATCGCCGGCCCCTGATCGCCCGGCAGGTAACGCGCCAGCGATGCCTGCGCGGCCGGGTCTCCGTGCACGATCACCTGCGCGTACAGGTCGAACACCTGCAGGGCGGGATCGGTGCTGGCGTGGGCTGCCACCGGGGCCAGCAACAGTGCTGCCAGCCCCATGTACTTCAGCGACGCCACGTCAGGCGCATGCGTCGGTCCACATCATCTCGGCGATCGGGCGCAGCGCCTTGCACTCCTGCGTCATCTCCTCAGCCGACTGCACCTGTGCCTTGGCCTTCAGTTCCTCGGCCATCGCGTCCACGCCGCTGATCTGCTCCGGCGCGATCTTCGCCACGCAGGCGCGGTGCTGCTGCAGCAGCAGGTCGCAGCCCGGCACGCCAGTCACCTTCGGCGCAGTGGCCGCCTGCGCGTCCTGCATCCAGTCTTCGAACGGTGCCAGCGCACCGGTCACGGTGCCCACCAGGTCATCGAAATTGCCGCTGTACCAGTAACCGTTGTCCTTGGCCGGGTACAGGGTGAAGGTGCCGCTGACCGGCACGCGCATGCCGCTCTGCAAGGCCTGGGTATAGGCCTGGGTGAACTGAGTGCGCACGGCCGGGGTGGCGTCGGCGGCCAGGCTGGCGGCGAACAGCGGGCGCACCTTGGCCAGGTCGGGCACCTGGCAGGTGAAGCTGATGCGTGCCAGCTTCTGGTCTTCCAGGTACTCGTTGTCTTCGATCACGCCTTCGGTGGCGCGGCACTTCGAATCACGCAGCGCCTTGGCATACAGCGCTTCGGCCGCAGCGGCATCGGCCTTTGCGCCGGTGCTGGCCAGCACCGTCTGCCACGGCTCGGCCAGCGCCTTGGCCAGCGCACCCGGGGTCGGGGTCAGCGCGTCCTGGCCTTCGAAGGCTGGCTTCAGCGCATCGTTGAGCGTGCGGGTCGCGGCTGCGTCGTCTTCCAGCAGGGCGCGTGCATACAGGTCGAAGGCCTGTTCGGGGCTCAGCTGGGCCGATGCAGCGCCGGCCAGCAGCGGAGTGCACAGCAGGGCGCTGGCCAGCAGCGTGCGGAAGGGGGTGTTCATGGTGGGAATTCCTGTTCCAGAGGCGCGCAAGCCTAGCGCATCTGCCGGTGTTTTCGATGGTGCGCAGTGATCGGATGCGGGTGCGTTCGAGCCAAAAAAAAACGGGCCCCTTGCGGGGCCCGTTCGATCGCACGACGAGGATCGAGCAATCAGAAGCTGGCGCGGACGCCGGCGGAGTACTGGGTGACGTCGCGGTAGCCGGAGATCTCGCCGACCAGACCCCAGGTCCGGGTGAAGTTGATCTGGCCGCCGACGGTGCCGACCCAGGTGCCTTCGAAGTGGTTGCCGCCATCCATGTAGCCGGCCTTGGCCCAGGCTTCGGTCTTCGGCGACGGCTTGCCGCGCAGGCCCAGGGTGGCGCGGGCCAGGTTGGTGTGGTCCTTGCCGCGCAGGCGGCCGTAGAAATCCGAATGCACCGTGATCTCGGACTGCTGGCGCAGCCAGGCGACGTCGGCGGTGAAGTCCAGACGGTCGGTCCACGGCATGTGGTAGCCCAGGCCCAGCTCCGGCTGGCTCAGCTTCAGCTTGTAGGAGCCGTAGGGGTAGTCGTAGGAATTGGAGGCGTAGGACCAGCCACCGAACACATGCACCTGCTCGGCCAGCGCGAACGAACCGCGCACGTAGCCACCGTCGATCTTCGGGTCGTTGAAGTCGTTGTCATCGGTGCGGGCCTGGGTCCAGCCGCCCTCGACGTAGGTGTAGCTCAGGCCTTCAGCAGCGGCGGCCAGCGGGGAAGCGGCCAGCAAGGCGGCGGCGATCAGGATCTTGCGCATCGGAATTCCTGTGATTCTCAGTCCTTTGGCGGGCGCGCCGTTGTGGCGGCCCGTGGCGACGTCATGTCGACCGGCGCCAAGTTTAATGAAAGTTTTACAAATTGCGAGAGACGGCCGTCACAGCTGAGGGCCATTAGGCACACTTGGGGTCGGAGCCCCTTGCTGCGCAAGGGGATCCGACCCCGGGGGCACCCCGTTCAGGCCGGGCTGCTACACTACGCAGGCCGGTTCGCCGGTACACAAACGTCTTCAGGGCGGGGTGCGATTCCCCACCGGCGGTAGGTGCGCAAGCACGAGCCCGCGAGCGCCCCGGTCTATGGCCGGGGGTCAGCAGATCCGGTCCAATGCCGGAGCCGACGGTATAGTCCGGATGAAAGAAGACGGTGCCACAGGGCCTTTGCGGCCCTGCGCCCGCCTGTTTGCCTTGCGGCGTTTTTCGCTCACTTTCCGCGGAGAACGTTTCTTGTTTACTGGAATCATCGAAGGCGTCGGCCGTCTGGCCGCACGCGAAGCCATCGGCGGCGATGTCCGCTTCACCTTCAACGTCGGCAGCCTGCCGTTCGACCACGTGCAGATGGGCGAGAGCATCGCCATCAACGGCGTGTGCCTTACCGTCATCGCGTTCGACGCCAGCCGCTTCCAGGCCGATGCGTCCACCGAGACGCTCGGCCTGACCACGCTCGGTCAGCTGGCCGAGGGTGCAGTCATCAACCTGGAACGTGCCATGCGTCCGACCGACCGCCTCGGCGGCCATCTGGTCAGCGGCCACGTCGACGGCCTCGGCCAGGTGCTGTCCATCCACGAAGATGCGCGCGCCCAGCGCTGGCGTTTCGCCGCGCCGGCGGCGCTGCGCCGCTACATTGCCAAGAAGGGTTCGATCTGCGTGGACGGGGTCAGCCTCACCGTCAACGAAGTGGACGACGAAGGCTTTGAAGTCGCCCTCATTCCGCACACGGTGGCCAACACCGCGTTCTCCGCTACCGGCGTGGGCAGCGCGGTCAATCTTGAAATCGATCTGGTCGCTCGGTATGTCGAGCGGTTGTTGGGTGAAGGAGCCCGCGCATGAACTTCGCCCCCATTCCCGAGATCCTGGAAGACATCCGCCAGGGCCGCATGGTCGTCATCGTCGATGACGAAGACCGCGAGAACGAAGGCGACCTGATCATGGCCGCCGAGCTGGTCAAGCCGTCGGACATCAATTTCATGGTCACCCACGGCCGTGGCCTGGTGTGCCTGCCGCTCACCCGCACCCGCGCGGCCGATCTGGGCCTGGCGCCGATGGTGCAGGCCAATACCGCGCAGTTCCAGACCAATTTCACCGTCAGCATCGAGGCGGCCGAGGGTGTCACCACCGGCATTTCCGCGCATGACCGTGCCCACACCATCCGCACCGCAGTAAAGCCCAACGCCAAGCCGGCCGACCTGCACCAGCCGGGCCACATCTTCCCGCTGATCGCCCAGCCCGGCGGCGTGCTGACCCGCGCCGGCCACACCGAAGCCGGCGTGGACCTGGCCATGCTGGCCGGGCTGGAACCGGCCGGCGTGCTGGTGGAGATCCTGAACCCGGACGGCAGCATGGCGCGCCGCCCGGAACTGGAAGTGTTCGCGCGCGAGCACGGCCTGAAGATGGGCTCCATCGCCGACCTGATCGCCTACCGCCTGGCCACCGAAAAGACCGTTGAACGCGTCGACGAGCGCGAGATCGACACCGAATTCGGTCCGTTCAAGCTGGTGACCTACCGCGACCGCATCGCCCACGACCTGCATTTCGCGCTGGTGCGTGGCACCCCGGATGCCGACACCCCCACCCTGGTGCGGGTGCAGGTGGAAAACCCGCTGGCCGACCTGCTGCACTGGCGTCGCGATGATTTCGGCGTGGCCGCCACCGATGCCCTGCGCGCGATCGCTGCTGAAGGCAGTGGCGTGATGGTGGTGCTGCAGGCCCCGCGTGATGGCGAGGCCCTGCTGGCCCGCCTGCGCCAGCAGCCGGCGCCGGTGGTGCCGGGCAAGGACAAGGACGTGAGCCAGTGGCGCCGCAACGGCGCCGGCGCGCAGATCCTGTCCGACCTGGGTCTGGGCAAGCTGCGCGTGCTGGGCACCCCACGCCGCCAGATCGGCCTGGCCGGCTACGGCCTGGAAGTGGTGGAGACGGTGGCCCCGTAGGCAGCCGCTGCACATGGGATCGGTAGTGCCGGCCGCTGGCCGGCAACCGCGTTCCCCGTGATTGCCGGCCAGCGGCCGGCACTACCGGTGGTCGGCACGCCCCCTTGGGCCCATCCACGCTAGAATTACCCCCTTATCGAGTCCCCCAAGCCGCATATGAGCCACTACGAAGGCGATCTTCGCACCCCCGAGACGGCGCGCTTTGCCATCCTGGCCAGCCGCTGGAACGCCCGCATCACCGATACGCTGGTTGCTGGCGCCCGCCAGAGCCTGGCGGGCAACGGCATCACCGAAGCCAACATCGACGTGATCCGCGTGCCGGGTGCCTGGGAACTGCCGCTGGTCGCCGCGCGCCTGGCCGCCGCCCACGAACACGCCGCCATTCTCACCCTGGGCTGCGTGATCCGTGGCGACACCCGCCACTACGAACACGTGGCCGACCGCTGCGCCGAAGGCCTGATGCGCGTGCAGCTGGATTTCGGCGTGCCGGTGCTGAACGGCGTGCTGGCGGTGGAACGCGTTGAAGACGCCGAGGCCCGCGCAGGCGGCAGCCACGGCAACAAGGGCGAGGAAGTCGCGCTCGCCGCATTGGAAATGGTCAATCTTCTGGAGCAGCTGCCATGAACAAGAACACCCAGGGCAAGCCCTCCGGTAAACCCGTCCGCCGCGATGGCGTCGATCCGGTGCTGCGCTCGCGCGCGCGCCGTCGTGCCGTGCAGGCCATCTACGCCTGGCAGATCTCCGGCGGCAACGCGCAGTCGCTGATCGCCCAGTTCGCCCACGAGCAGGCCCGCGAAATCGCCGACCTGGCGTATTTCGAGGCGCTGCTGCACGGCGTGCTCGACAACCGTCGTGACATCGACGAAGCCCTGGCCCCGTACCTGGACCGTGGCATCGAGGAAGTGGACGCGATCGAACGTGCCGTGCTGCGCCTGGCGGCATACGAGCTGCGTTACCGCCTGGACGTGCCGTACCGCGTGGTGATCAACGAAGCCATCGAATCGGCCAAGCGCTTCGGTTCCGAACACGGCCACACCTACGTCAACGGCGTGCTGGATCGTGCCGCCGTGGAATGGCGCAAGGTCGAATCGGGTCACTGACCCATACCTGTGGTAGTGCCGGCCGCTGGCCGGCGGCTGCGGGGAACCTGAGGTTGCCGGCCAGCGGCCGGCACTACCGCCCACCGCGCATTGCGCGGCATGCATAACCGCGGGAGCGCCCCATGTCCCTGGCCGAATTCGCCCTCATCGACCGCATCCGCGCCCGCACCCTCGAGCGCGATGACATCCTGCTCGGCATCGGCGATGACGCCGCGTTGCTGCAGCCGCGCCCGAACGAACAGCTGGTGGTCACCGCCGATACCCTCAACAGCGGCGTGCACTTCCCGGTGGAAACCCCGGCTTTCGACATCGGCTGGAAGACCCTGGCAGTCAACCTCTCCGACCTGGCTGCGATGGGCGCACGCCCAGCGTGGTGCACGCTGGCGCTGTCGTTGCCGGAAGCTACCGAAGACTGGATCGAATCCTTCGCCGATGGTTTCTTCGCACTGGCCGATCAGCACGACATCGCATTGATTGGAGGTGACACCACGCGTGGCCCGCTGTCGCTGTCGGTCACTGCGATGGGCCAGGTCGGTCGTGGCCAGGCACTGCGCCGCGACCGCGCACAGGTGGGCGATGACATCTGGGTCAGCGGCACGCTGGGCGATGCCGCCGGTGCATTGCGGCTGTGGCAGCAGAACGCGCTGAGCGTGGCTACTGCCACGCTGCTGGCGGACTACGAAAGCCTGCGCCTGCGCCTGCTGCGGCCCACGCCGCGTGTCACCCTGGGCCTGCGCCTGCGGGCGTTCGCACATGCGGCGGTGGATGTGTCCGATGGCCTGCTGGCCGACCTGGGCCACATCGCCTCGCGCAGTGCGGTGGCCGCGCATGTCGATGCCGATCTGCTGCCGATTTCGCCCGCGCTGCGCGAGCTGCTCGGCCGCGAGGGCGCGCGTGACTGCGCCCTGCGTGGCGGCGACGACTACGAACTGTGCTTCACCGCTGCCGCTGACCAGCGCGACGCGCTGCATTACCTGGCCGAGTCGCTGGACGTGCCACTGACCCGCATCGGCCGCATCGCCGAAGGGCAGGGCGTGCATGTGGATGGCGAAGCCGCCGACGGCGGTTACCAGCACTTCGCCTGAAGCACCCCGGGGCACGCTGCCGTGGTGGGTGCCAACCTTGGTTGGCATATCGCTCTGGTAGGTGCCAACCTTGGTTGGCACGCTGTTTCAGCGGATATGAGCCCGGCCGACCCTGCCAACCAAGGTTGGCATCTACCAAAACAATGCGGCATCGCTTACGCCGCGCGCAGCTGCACATCCACATAGTCAGATAACCCACGGCAGGCCAGAAGCAAGCCCTCGCGCGCGCCATCGCCCATCTCCTGGGCAATCTCCCCATCCTCACGCACACGTTCGGTGGCGTGCAGCAGCGCCAGCAGGAGGGTCAGCCCGGCATTGGCGCGGTCGATGCGCGCCAGCGCCAGCCGCTGCCCCGGCGTGCAGCGGTTGCCCGGCCACGGTTGGCCATCGGCGGCATCGCCCTGGCGGATGTGCTGCAGGCAGGCCAGCAGGGTAATGGTGCCGGGCGCTTCGCCTTCCTGCAGTGAGGCGAAGGTGCTTTTCAGCGTGCGCGCCAGATCGTCAGGCAGGCGCGTGGCGGCTTCACCGAGCGTCGCGGGGCGCGCGGCTATCGACAGGTGGCAGTGAGGATCGCCTGTCCCTCCAAGTCGCCTGCCCCGAAGCCACTGGCTTCGCGGTAGTACCCGGCAGACAGCCCAAGATCCTGGCTCCCATCCCGGCTTTGCACATTCCAGGTCCGGCCCAGTACCACCGGGTGCCCATCGCGCAGCAGCTGCACCCGTACGCCGCTGGCGGTAGTGTTGGCAGTGGGAACCAGACGGCTGCAGGTACTGCCCGGATCGTTGGCGCAGGTCAGGTGCAGGCGCACCGGAAGGTGCCGTTACAGTTCATGCTCACGTTGAGCACGCGCCAGCCGGCGGTACTGCCTGGGGGGAGGCCAGACCCAGTCCGGAGACCTCAGGCAACGCCCCCGTGCGATCGGCCAGGCTGCAGGTCTTGGTGCGCATGTTGGCGGTCACCGTGTAGGTATCCCTCTTGACCCGCGTGGGGTAGCTCGGCGCGAAGTACGTTGAGCTGCCGATCATGATCGCTGGCAGGCTCTCCATCGCACCGCCGCGCGACACGGCAGCTACCTACAGCCCTGCTGTACGGTGTGCCATCGATAGTCACCATGGGCGCGAACTGAAGCGAAGGCATGGCTGCAGTGATGGTGATTGGCGCAGCTGCTGTGCCAGGGCAACCACGTAGAAACACGGTTGCTGTAGATCCGACAGAGTCGCTGATACGGACGTCGGGGGTAACGTCGTCCCAGGTATCGAGCATGAGGCTGGCATCGCCCCCGGCTCGACCGAAGTGCACACCAGTGCGCTCATCGACGCCATGGCGCCGCCGAGCGCAAGCAGCAGCAAGGCACGCGCGGCCAGCGAGGCGGGCCGTCGGCGGCGCATGGGGTTGCCTCAACAAGTGAACGTGTGCACGAAGCAGACGCCGAGGCGCCGCTTCAACGCGCAACGCGGGCCTCGATATCGCGCGCAGTGCCGTAGTCATCCAGCCACTGGAACGTCAATGCGGTGGGTTCGACAGCGCCGGCCGGCAGCGGCAGGCTGATGCGCTCGCCTGGCTTTACCATGTCCACGTCGATGGTCTTGCCATCGGACAGCGTCAGTTTGGCCAGGGTGACGTGGTAAGCACTGGGGTTGTGCACCTGCAACGTGCCACGCTCGGCCCGCCATTCCAGTGCGGCTGCCGCGTCGCGCGCCTGGCCGGGCAGCCCGGCGGGCCGGTAGAACAGTTTCACCCGCGTGCGCACGGCAAACTGCAGCATGTTCTTGCCTTCGCTGTTTTCCGGTTTTGGGGGAATATCCAGCAGGTTGAAATACAGCAGCGATTCGCGGTCGCCCGGCAACGCCGCAGCAGCCATCGGCGCATAGGTCAGGCGGAAGGCCTGGGCATGCCCGGCATCGATGCGACGGGTGGTGGGGGTCAGCACGAAGGGCAGTTTCTGGCTGCCGGCCTTGGCGCTGGCATCGCCATCATCCAGCCACACCTGCACCAGCGCGACCCGATCGCCACGGTTGTTGGCGTTGACCGTCGTGGCGCCCTTGCTGCCGTCGTAGACCACACGTGTGCCCTGCAGGGTTACCGCGGCGGAGGCAGAAAATGCGCTGGCTGTTGCGGCCAGGGCCAGCAGTGCCGCACATGTGCGAAGTTTCATGAAGGTGTCCTCGGGAAGAGCCGCCCGGCAGCAGACTGCCGGGCGGCGGGCGCTTACTTGTAGATGATGTCCATCTGTGCGTTGGCCACGGCGGAGCCGGCCACCATCTCGTCCTCCGGCAGCGAGGCGGCGTACCAGACGCTGTGGTTGAGGGTCTGCGGGGCCCCGTCGGCGACCGTGACGTACTGGGTCGGAATCCCGTTGATCGGCAGCAGGGTGTCGGTGTTGTCGAAAATCTTGTAGGCCACGCCCTTGGCGCCGCTGGAGGCGGTCAGGGCGAGTGCGCCGTCGGCGGTGCTCGGGCCGGTGAACTGCACAGCAACGTCCTGCGAGCTGCTGGCGCCGTCGCAGGTAACCACTACGTCCAGCGCCTTGCGGCCAACGCGGGCGCTGCGCTTGAGGTCGGCCAGGTCGATCTTGCTCATCGTCACGGCCAGGCCGCCGGTGATGGCGGCCGTGCAGGTGGAATCGACGACCTCACCGGAGATGGTCAGGTCGGCAGCGTTCACCGCCGGTGCGGCGGCCAGCAGGATGGCCAGGGCGATCGGGGTCTTCAGGTTCTTCATGTGTGCGTATTTCCGCAGGAAAGGGAATCGGGAATGCCACCCTTTTTCCTCCACGCTGGGGAATGGGTGGCGAGGTGTAGCCGGGCACGATGCCCGAGGGAAGGCCGTTCACCGCAGTAGTGGCTGGCAGGTCCGGTCTCTCTACCCGGCGCATTCTCGTCGCCCCGTGCAGCACGATCCATGCAAATAATTGCAATTGTCGTTAACACCCGGGGAACATCTAACTCCCGCATGCACTCAGCGCTGTGCAGGTGCAACTTGTTGCAGATTCCGCCTTGCCAGTCGGATTGCAATCAATTGCATATCCCATGGCCGTTTCAGTCCCTAGTCTGCACGCCTCCCATCATTACCGGGGCTGCACTGCGGCCGCGTTCAAAGCAATGCGCATGTCTTCCTCACAACCTTACCGTCCAGCCTGGCGGCCCCCCTCCCGCTGTACCCTGGCTGCAGCCATTGCCACGACGATGGTGTTTGCGGCGGTGGTACCGGCGCACGCACGCACCGGCGGTGAGGTGGAATTCAGTGATGGCTTCGCCACTGGTTTCGTTGGCGAAGACCTGGCGCGTTTCAGCGTGGGTAATCCGGTGGAACCGGGGGTGTACAACGTTGATGTGCATCTGAACGGGACGTTTGTCAGCCGCACCGACATCGAGCTGGTAGCCTCCGATGTGCCCCATGTTGCACAGCCCTGCGTGCCGGCATCGCTGTTGCTGGCGCTGGGGCTGAGCGATGCGGCGCGCAGCGCGGTGGAAGCGGCCGCCTCACCGCACTGCATCGATCTGCCGTTGGTGGTTGAAGGCGCGACGGTGCGTTACGACGACAGCCAGCTGCGGCTGGACATCTCGCTGCCGCAGGTGGCGTTGCAGCGCCAGGCGCGTGGCTTCGTCGACCCGGCCCTGCGTGATCACGGCATTGCCGCGGCTTTCCTCGGGTACACCATCAACCATTACCGCACGCAGGGCCAGCAGAATACCTACGCCGGCCTGACCACCGGCATGAACCTGGGCGCCTGGCGGCTGCGCCACCGTAGTTCGCTCACCCACGGCCGGCACGGCTCGCACTACAGCACGCTCAACAGCACGCTGCAGCGCGATCTGTCACGCTGGGACAGCCAGCTGACACTGGGTCAGGCCAGCACCGGTGGCGAACTGTTCGACAGCGTGGGTTTTACCGGCGTACGCGTTGCGACCGACGAGCGCATGCTGCCCGATTCGCTGCGTGGTTATGCACCGGTGGTGCGCGGCGTGGCACAGAGCAATGCACGCGTCACCATCCGCCAGAACGGCGCGGTACTGCACGAAACCACCGTGGCGCCGGGTCCGTTCGCCATCGACGATCTGTACCCCAACGCCGGCAGCGGCGATCTGGACGTGACCGTTACCGAGGCGGATGGCCGCGAGGAGCGCTTCACCGTTTCATTCTCGGCAGTGCCGCAAGCGCTGCGCGAGGGCAGCCAGCGGTTCAGCGTTACCGCCGGCGCACTGCGCGATACGGGGCGGCACCAGCAGGCACTGCGCTTCACCGAAGCCACCTATGCGCGCGGCGTCAGCAACCACATGACCCTTCTGGGCGGGGTGCAGCTGACCGAACACTACCAGGCCGGCCTGGTGGGCGCAGCGTTCAATACGCCCCTCGGCGCCATTGGTGCCGATGTCACCCACGCCCGCGCCAGCGTGCCGGGGCTGCCCACGTCGTCGGGCCAAAGCTACCGCCTGAACTACCAGCGCAGCGTGCCGAGCACCGGTACCAATCTGGGTCTGGCCGCGTACCGCTACAGCACCGATGGCTTCCTGACCCTTACCGATGTATCGCAGCTGACGTTCGATCGGCCGCAGGCGGCCGATGAATTCGTCATGCGTACCCGCGAGCGCTTCCAGCTGAACTTCTCGCAGCGCATCGGCCAGCGCGGCCAGTTGTACCTCAGTGGTGGCCATGTGGCGTACTGGAACCGCCCCGGCAGGCACAACGATCTGCAGCTTGGCTTCCACAGCAGCTACCGCCGCGCCAACTACACTGTCTCGGCCACCCGCTACCGCACGGCCAACGGCCGGCCCGATACACGCCTGTCACTCATGCTGAGCGTGCCGCTGGGCCGCAGTGCCGTGGCGCCGCGGTCCACCGCAACCTATACCCACAGCCGCCAGGGCAGCCAGCAGCAGCTGGGCGTCAACGGCAACCTGGGGCACGACTACCCGCTGTCCTACAGCCTGTCCGGTAATCGCGGCCAGGGCAGCAGTGGCTACAACGCCTACGCCAGCTACCAGGGCAGCCGTGCCGACCTCAGCGCCGGCTACAGCCATGCCGATGGCCGCAGCAGCCTCAATGCCGGTGCTACAGGCAGCGTGGTGCTGCACCACGGTGGCCTCAATCTCGGACCGGCGCTGGGCGAGAGCTTCGCGCTGGTGGACGCGCAGGGTGCGCAGGGCGCGAAGGTGGTGGGTGGCCGCAACGTTACCGTAGCAGGCAATGGCTACGCGGTGCTGCCCTATACCAGCCCGTACCGCTGGAACCAGATCCAGCTGGATACCGCGCATCTGCCGCTGGATGTGGAAGTGCTTGGCAACTCGCAACGCGTGGCACCCACCGCGGGCAGCATCGTCAAGATCAGCTTCCAGTCGCGCAACGAGCGGCTGTGGCTGATCGATACCAGCGATGCCGACGGCAACCCACTGGCCTATGGCGCGCAGATTACCCACCCCGACGGGCGCGTACTGGGCCAGGTGGGGCAGGGTGGCGTGATGGCCCTGCGTGGCCTGGAAGCCAGCGGCGTGGTGCATGTGCAGACCGAAGACGGTATTGCCTGCCGCGTGCACTACGCGATGCCCGAAGCCGCCGATGCCCACGGCCAATACTGGGCCAAGGCGCGTTGCGTGGCATCGCCGCCCCACCTGCTGGCCGACGAGCCGGTGCTTTCAACCCAAGGAGTATCCCAATGAAATCTCTGCATGCCGTTTGCGCCGCGCTGTTGCTCGGCGCCACCTTCCACGCCTACGCCGATACGGCCACCATCACCGTTACCGGTAAAGTGCTGCCTGGCACCTGCACCATGGCCGACGTGCCAGTGGCGCTGGATGACATTGACGCGGCCGATCTGAAGGCCGGCCATGACAATGGCATCAAGCCCGCTGTGCTGAACTTCACCGGCTGCGTGGGCGTAACCGGTCTGACCCTGACCTTCGACGGCGCCGACGATGCTGCGCAGGATGGCCATTGGCAGAACCAGGCAACGGGCGGTGCCACCGGTGTAGCCGTGGTACTGCTGGATGGTACCAGCGGCAACACGTTCCTGAAGAAGGGCAACACCAAGACGATTTCCATCAATGGCGCGGCTGCCGGCAAGCTGGACATGCGCACCGGCTACTACCGAAAGACCGGCACGCTGCTGAAGGCCGGTAACGTCAGTGCGCAGATCACTGTGACCGCGGTTTACCGTTAAACAGCGTGTTCGCGCTGACGCATGGCAATTGGGATTCGGGCATGACGACACACACCAAACATATGCGCCGACAGTTGCTCGTGCCGATGATGGCGGCGCTGGGCCTGTTGGTTTCCGCAACAGCGATGGCCTGCACCAGCCAGCACAACGCGGGCGCTCCGGTGAATCTGCTGATCGATGCCTGGGATGACGCCGAGCAGGACAAGCTGATTGCACAGTGGCAATTCGGAGCGGGCGCGAATGCGCAGTTCCTTCTGGGGTGTACGCCCATGTCCGTTGTGCCGATGGACGTGACTCCATCGCTGGCCGGGCTGGAGTTTGTTCGCAACGTCACAATTGACGGGAGTACATACCCGGCATTTGGCTTTACTGCCTATCCACGCTCACCGCTGCTGATTTTCTCACATCAGATCTGGACAGGTTCTGGCAACATCAGAGACGATGCTGTGCCATTGGATATCCGGCATGCTACTCACTATCCATCGAGGGGGCTCGATTCCGCGGGCCGCGGTTCAGTAGTACGCGTCGCGGCTGTATCGCGCGGTGGCATCATGGAGCCGGTGCCGTCGACGTATCTTGGCGCTATCTCGCGGATGTCCCCGTTGTATCCCGCCTTCGTCAAGACCGACACCTTCACCGTCACCGCCAACCTGAAAGTACCCACCTGCACGATTGCCGATACGCCGGTCGCTCTGCAGGACATCTCCGCCGCCGTCCTGCCTGCCGCTGGCAGTACCGCAGGCAGCCGCGACTTCAACGTGGTGATGAACTGCAACGGCCAGTTCCCGGTGACGATGAAGCTGACCGATGCCAACGCGGCCGGCAACACCGGCAGCCGCTTGACGCCCACCTCCAACACCACGGCGGCCAGCGTGCGCGTGCAGTTGCTGCGCGAGGGAGCCCCGGTGGTGCTGGGCCAGACCTGGTCCATCGCGCAGAGCCAGATAGGCAACCAGAACATCGCGCTGTCGGCGCGCTATTACCGCGAAGCGGGCACGTTCCTGTCGGGTGCGGTGGAAGGGCAGGCGGTGATCGAGGCGACGTACCGCTAGCTGTCTGCACAGGCTCAGCCACGGGTAGGTGCCAACCTTGGTTGCCACGCTGTTTCACCGATCAGGGCCCGCTCAAGCTTGCCAGCCCAGGTGGGCCTCCACCAATGCCCGTCGGTGCCGTTGCAGCGCACGCCTCCGCTGTCAGGCACGAATCGATTCACGGCTTCCTGCTGTTTCTGCACCCACATAGTCTCTTTCCGGATATCACCATGGCTTCCCTTGCCGCCAATGCTCCGAACCCTGCCCGCAGACTGCACCCTCTGCCATTGCATCGCTGCCTGCTGGCAGCCTGTCTACTGGGCGTCTGCGGCACAGGCTGCACCTACACCACCTACGAGCTGGGGCCAACCTCTCCGCTGTTCTTCTTTCCCAGGCACGTGAACACGTCCCTCCCCGGCAGCGGGGTCAGGTTTGAGTTCCTCGAGGCAGGCTACCCAACGCCCACGCCAGCAGCCGCTTCGACCTCATCCCCTCTTACCGCGCCCTGCAGCTGACCGCCCCGCAGCCATTGCCCGCCCTTTCGAGTCGCCACATCATGACCCCATCGCGCAACCTCGCACCTAGTGCACGACGCCTGTTCCCGATCATGCTGGCCCTTGCGCTGGGTGTACCCGCTGCGCAGGCCGTGGCGTGTTCGAGCTTTGGCCAGACCGCCAACCTGGTGGTGGACCAGGAGGTGGTCAACGACCACCGCCCAGGTATCGTCCTGACCGGTTGGCTCGGCTTCGCCTCAGTCAACATCGCCCAGGTCCTCGGCTGCACGCGCGATAGCCTGCCCATGGAGATCAACCCATCGTTCACCGGGCTGAGCCCGGTGGGTACGGTGGACCATCAGGGACAGCAGTATGTGACGTATCAGTTCGCCGCGAACTCCCCCTTGCTGATCTTCCGGCACGTGGGCTACCCCGGGGGCGGCACCGGCGGCTCTGGGCTTCATTACACGCCGGTCACCGTTGGCAGTCGCGCCACCATCGAATCGCTGCGGCTGGGCGCGAACAACACCATCAATTCCACGTTCAACGTGGCCGTGGTGTCGCGTGGAGGCGCGATGCAGGGCGCCTCCACCAACGTGGGGACCGCCACCACATGGCTGCGCAATTTCCCCTCACTGGTGATGCAGCACCCGGCCAGCATCACGGTGCGGGTAAAGAATTCCACCTGCGTACTGAGCGATGTGACCACCGCGCTGAATGATGTATCGCCGGCGGACCTTGCCATCGTGGGCGCCACCGCCGGTACCGTTGATGTGCAGGTGCCGCTGCAATGTCCGCACGCAGGGGTGCCGGTGAAGCTGAGCCTGAGCGACGCCAACGATGCTGCCAACCGCGGTAGCGACCTGGTGCCTACGGCCAACGCAACGGCGCAGGCGGTGCGCGTGCAGCTGCTGCGTGCCGGGGTGCCGGTGGTGCTGCAACGGCAATGGGATCATGGCCTGTCTGCAGCCGGCAGCCAGCGCATTGATCTGCAAGCCCGCTATGTGCGGACCACGGGGGCCCTTCGCCCCGGCGTGGTGGAAGGCCAAGCCGTTTTGACCGCCAGCTACCGCTGACAGCTGCATGTAGCACTACCCTCAGGAGTCTCCATGTGCGAGCGATCTTCCGCCGCACCGCGAGCGGTGTCTGGGCGGCTTGTCCTGTGTGGGCTGCTGGCAGCCTGTCTACTGGGCGTCTGCGGCACAGCCTGGGCCTGCACCGCCGTCGTCGACAGCGCCCATGCCCCGCATTTTCAACAGGCTGTCAGCTTCCCCGGCACGGCCCTGCTTTCGCCCGCCGGGCCGGAGTTCAGGATCACCGGGCTGCGACCAGAGTGACGTGCACACGCTGACCGTCCGCCTGGAAGGGCAGCGGCTGACCCCGATATCCACGGTGGTGTTCGAAGGCGCCACCTATACCACCTACGAAACCAGCCCGACCTCGCCGCTGTACTTCTTCCACGTGCGTTCGCAAAATTCTGGTGGACGACCCCGCTTCGCTTTGGAGGATGGCAAGGCGCAACCGTTGGTGGCCAGAACGACCAGCGGCGGCCAGTTGATCGCCGAGCCCTATGTTGGTGTGGTTGCGCGTGCCGGCATGATCAATACGCCACCGACGGTGCTGGGAAAATACGTGCTGGAGTACCCCATGCTGGGCATGCGGGCCGAGTCGGCGCTGTCCGTTTCGGTGACCATGCCGGTGGAGTCCTGCGCCATGCGCGATGTGCCGGTGGCGCTGCCCGACGTGGATGCGCAGGATCTGGCGGCGGCCGGCAGCCATGCGCACCTGACGGCATTCAAGGTGCGCATGGACTGCACGTCCGCCGGTATCCCGTTGACCCTCACCCTGACCGATGCAACCCTGCCGGGCAATACCGGCAGTACGCTGGCTCCGACCGCGGACAGCACCGCCCAGGGCGTGCGTATTGAACTGTTGCGCGGTGGCAGCCCGGTGGTACTGCAACAGGCGTGGCGCCATGGAACATCATCAGTTGGCGCGCAGGAAATTTCCCTGCAGGCGCGGTATGCGCGCCAGGGGGCGGCGCTGTTGGGGGGAACCCTTGCAGGTCAGGCGGTGCTGACACTGGATTACCGCTGACGGGTCATCGGCACGGCTCTACGCCACCCGCAACTGCACATCCACATATTCAGAGAGCCCACGGCAGGCCAGCAGCAAGCCTTCGCGCGCGCCATCGCCCATCTCCTGGGCAACCTCTCCATCCACGCGCACGCGTTCGGTGGCGTGCAGCAACTCCAGCAGGAAGGTCAACCCGGCATTGGCGCGGTCGATGCGCGCCAGCGCCAGCCGCTGCCCCGGCGTGCGGCCGTTGCCGGGCCACGGTTGGCCATCGGCAGCATCGCCCTGGCGGATGTGCTGCAGGCAGGCCAGCAGGGTAATGGTGCCGGGCGATTCGCCTTCCTGCAGTGAGGCGAAGGTGCTTTCCAGCGTGCGTGCCAGATCGTCAGGCAGGCGCGTGGCGGCTTCACCGAGCGTGGCGAACAGGTGCGGGTACTTGGATGAGGTCATGGCGGCGTCCTTGAGTGCGAAGCAAGGGGCCGCCCTGCTTGACAGCGAGGGCGGCGGACGGTGCGTGGTTCCAATACCGGTGACTAACGCCGTAGAAACGCCGGCGGGCCGAGGCCCCCACGCACCGCCCGCCATGGAAGCGCGGGCAGAATGCCTGCCGACGCCGCCCAACAAGGAAAGAGCGACGCCGGCAGGCAAGCGTATACGACGTTAATCAAACGGGATTGGAAGCCCGTGCCACCCGTTGTCGGTGGCGCGCCATGATGTGCACAAGGGTGCCGCCGTACCAATGAGAAAAGTTTGAAAGTCGAAAAAGTTGCGGTGTTCGCGTGCCGCCGCCATCAGCGACCACGCCGCGCCGATTGCGACATCGTGCGTCGAAGCGCATCCGCTGCGGAGTCCTGTAGAGCCGAGCCCATGCTCGGCGTAGAAACGGCGCTGTTCTCTATTCATTACCAGCGGTACGCCACGGACAGGTTGCCGGTGGCTTCACGGTAACCGCGGTCACCGCGCGTCACGCCGAACCCGCCCCACGCGCTGAACCCGGAACGGAACTGAATCTGCGCACCGGCACTGAGTTCATAGCGGTTGCGCGGAATGCCGGCCTTCAGCACTTCATCATCGAACGCGATGCCCTTGCCGACGCCGTCGCGATACCAGTTGGCCGCCAGGTACGGGCTGACCGAGGCACCCACTGCCGAGCGTGATTCGCCCTGCAGGCGCAGGCCCGCACGGCCGGACAGGCCACTGCTGCCGGCTGCACGCACCACGGTGCCGTTGGTTTCGATATGCACGTCGATCTTCGCATCGGTGTAGACCAGCTGCAGTTCCGGCTGCAGGCTCAGTGCGGTGCTGCCGATCTGCCCGATGCCGATGCGGTAGCCGGCTTCCAGCGACGACTGCCACAGGTCCGAGTCGTAGCGTTCCTCGGCCAAGCCTTCGCCCTGCACGCGGTTGCGGAACTGGCCGCGCTGCACGCTGGCATCCACATACAGCGCGTCGTTGGCCCAGTTGCTGTAGACGCCCAGCGCGCCACCATCCACCTTGCCGCGTGCGCTGTAGCCGGTAATGTCCGAACGCGAGGTGGCGCTGCTGCGTGCGGCGGTGCCCATCACACCGATGCGGCCACGGCCTTCGTCGAACACGCCGATGTCCGCACCCAGCTGCAGGCGCGAACGGTCCACGCGCAGGTCCAGCTGGTTGTCCACCGCACCCAGCGAGCTGTGGGTGGCATCCACGCGCGCCCAGCCACGCACACCATCGCTGGCGGCGCCGCCGCTCTGGCGGTCGCGATAGGTATGGCGCAGCAGCTGCTCCAGTGCGAAGTGGTTGGCCAGATAGGCACCGGTTTCCGGGCGCAGTACCGGCGGCGGCGGGTCCACCGGGTCCACCGGGTCCACCAGGCACGGGTCCGGGCCGGCGCCGGTCTGCGAACGCAGGTACCAGTTGCCATTGGCGTCCTTCACCAGGAAGTACTCGTACTGGCCGCCCACGGCGCGGCCGACCAGGTCGAACTGCGCGTTGGAGGCACCGCCGATATCGATCAGTTCGATGCCACGCTCGGTCTTCGCACCGGCACCGCCGGCATTGAGCACGCGCACGTTGGCGTGGCCATTGGCATCGCCGGCAATGACCAGCGTGTCGGTCGGCGAGGTGTCGTCAGCCAGCACGGTGTTGAACAGCAGGGTGCCGCCGTTGCCGGTGAACTGGTCCAGGTTGAGCGTGTTGAAGGTGCTGCCATTGCCCAGCGCCACGGTACCGCCCGCACCCAGGGTGAGGTGGCCGACGTTGCTGTCGCCGGTCATCAGCCAGGTGCTGCCGCTGTCGATGCTGGCGCTGGTGACGTTGATGAAGCGCCCGTCGATCTGTGCCTTGTTGCGCAGGATCACATCCAGTGTGCCCTGTCGTGCGCTGGCTTCGTCACTGGCAACGTCGCCTGCCAGCCGTGCGTTGTCCACGCTGAAGCGAACCCTGGAAGCGCCAGGCACGCCAATAAACGGGCCCACTTGCAGCAGATGGCCATCGCCGCCCCAGAGCCGGGAGCCGTTGGAGACCGTGATGTCGAATGCAGGGGCTCTCCGAATGGTGGCGACGCGGATTGCCGCACCGGTGCGGCCCATGACGGTCGAGTCATCGATCACAATGCTGCTGGTCAGATCATCACCGGCGCTGTAAAGGACCATGCCGATATGATCTGCATCGATGTGGGAACCCTTGCGCACTACAACGTGGCCTTGAGCCATGCGCAGGCCGACACCGGTGTTGCCCGGGATCTGAAATTGAGTCTGTTCAACGCGGACGTGGGTGGCGTCAAGCTCCACTCGCGCCCCTGATACCGCGCCGGTGTTGTGGGTCAGGTCGATTCCGACCGAGGTACTGTCGAAAGCGCCCAGGCCAGCCGCGCGGGTGACCTGCACGTTGCTGCCGAACAGTTGCGCCGAGGCCGCGTCCGCCAGCGCCAGCCCTCTGCCGAGGATCGAAGAGTCGTGTGCTGCCAGCGATGCCGTGCCTTCCAGCTGAATCGTGGTGTACTGCCCGGAGTGATCAGGCAGTCGTGCCACTGCATTCAACAGGACCACAGAGGAACCATCGAACACTTTGATGCCAAGTGTTTCGCCACCGTTGACCTGCAGGTGCGAGCCTTGCAGCAGTCGCCAGGACTGTGCTGGATGGCCTGGGAGTACCTGCGCGGCATCATCCACCAGTTCGCGCGCCTGCGTATTGAAAGTAGTGCTGGCAAGCCCGGTGAGCAGGTAGCAGGCGAGAAAGCCGGGGCGCGCCGTGGAAAGACGGTGGTGTCGGGGTTTCGATGTGAGCTTCATAGGTCAGCCACGGAAGTGAGGAGGTTCCTGGAGCGGAAGATGCCCATGACCTCTTGCGTCCTGTAGAGCCGAGCATGGCTCGGCTCTACAACGTGCAGTACGCGCTGCTTTTCCGCGCTTACCAGCGGTACGCGACGCTCAAGCTGCCGCCGGCTTCACGGTAGCCGCTGTCACCGTGCATCACGCCGAAGCCACCCCGCGCACTGAGCCCGGAACGGAACTGAATCTGTGCACCTGCACTGAGTTCATAGCGGTTGCGCGGAATGCCCGCTTTCAAAACCTCATCATCGAAGGCGATGCCGTTGCCGGCCCCATCGCGGTACCAGTTGGCCGCCAGGTACGGGCTGACCGAGGCACCCACTGCCGAGCGTGATTCACCCTGCAGGCGCAGGCCGGCGCGGCCGGACAGGCCGCTGTGGCTGAGTGCACGTACCACCGTGCCATTGGCTTCGGTGTGCACGTCGGTCTTTGCGCCGGTGTAGACCAGCTGCAGCTCCGGCTGCAGGCTCAGTGCGGTGCCGCCGATCTGCCCGATGCCGATGCGGTAGCCGGCTTCCAGCGACGACTGCCACAGGTCCGAGTCATAGCGCTCTTCGGCCAGGCCTTCGCCCTGCACGCGGTTGCGGAACTGGCCGCGCTGAACGCTGGCATCCACGTACAGCGCATCGTTGGACCAATTGCCATAGACGCCCAGTGCGCCACCGTCCAGCGTGCCGCGTGCGCTGTAGCCGGTAATGTCCGAACGTGAGGTCGAACGCGACTGCGCCAGCGTGCCCATCAGGCCCACGCGACCACGGCCCTCATCGAACGCGCCCACGTCGGCACCCAGCTGCAGGCGCGAACGGTCCACGCGCAGGTCCAGCTGGTCATCCACCGCGCCCAGCTTGCTCTGCGTGGTGTCCACGCGCGCCCAGCCGCGCACACCGTCGTTGGCGGTGGCGCCGCTCTGGCGGTCGCGATAGCTGTGGCGCAGCATCTGGTCCAGTGCGAACTGGTTGGCCAGATAGGCACCGGTTTCCGGGCGCAGCACGGGCGGTGGCGGGTCCACCGGGTCGATCGGGTCGACCGGGTCCACCGGGTCAATCGGCTTGCACTCGCGCAGAGTGGGGTCCAGCAGGCACGGGTCCGGGCCGGCGCCGGTCTGCGAACGCAGGTACCAGTTGCCATTGGCGTCCTTCACCAGGAAGTACTCGTACTGGCCGCCCACGGCGCGGCCGACCAGGTCGAACTGCGCGTTGGAGGCACCGCCGATATCGATCAGTTCGATGCCACGTTCGGTCTTCGCTCCGGCACCGCCGGCATTGAGCACGCGCACGTTGGCCTGTCCGTTGGCATCACCGGCAATCACCAGTTTGTCGGTCAGCGAGGCATCGTCACCCAGCACCGTATTGAACAGCAGGGTGCCGCCGTTGCCGGTGAACTGGTCCACGTTGAGCGTGTTGAAGGTGCTGGCGTTGCCCAGTGCCACCGTGCCGGTGCTGCCCAGGGTGAGGTGGCCGACAGTGCTGTCGCCGGTCATCAGCCAGGTGCTGCCGCCGTCGATGCTGGCGGTGGTGACGTTGAGGAAGCGCCCGTCGATCTGCGCGTTGTTGCGCAGGATCACATCCAGTGTGCCGTTGGTGACGGAAGAGGGGTCGAAGGTGACGTCGCCGATGAGACGGGCATCGTCCACCGTGAAGTCAACGTCGGTCCGCGCGGCAAGAACGCTGCCCTCGCGCGCGACACGCAACAGCGTGCCGTCGCCTGCGATCAGCTGTGCACCGTTGGCGACGGTGATGTCGTAGGTGTTGTCGAACATCGGCATCACATGGATGGCCGCGCCACGTCCCGACTGCAGCGTGGAGTCATTGATATGCAGGCGCAGCATGCCGTCACCGTTGCGCTCGCCCCACAGCATGGCGCCCACGTTGGCGGCGACAATGCGGGAGCGATTGACGATGTCCATCTGGCCGACCAGCATGCGCACGCCGAGGCCACTGTTATAGGGACGAGTGGGTGAGGCGAGATCGTCCACGTGGATCGACGTGCCATCGATCAGGGCATAAGGCGCATCGCGGGTGCTGACGTCGAGCCCCTGTGACAGTCCTACGCCTACCGACTTTGCGGCGTTGGGGCTGAGATCCGCTGCCGACACGCGGATGCTGCTGTCCTTGACTGTCAGCGAAGTGCTGCCGCCTCTGAGTTCCACCTCGCCGTTGATCCTCGACGAGTCGGCGATCAATGAGGATCGCTCCCATAGCTGGATGGCGGCAATCTGATTGCCGCTGCGGCTCACCTGGGCACGGTCGAGAATGACCTGCGACGTATCCTCTGCCTGGATCTGCTCGGTTTGGCCGCCACGCACGGTCAGATGGGAGCCATTGATGAGACGCCATGCCTCGACCGGATCACCGGCGACAACTTCAGCTGTCTGGCCATCGAGCTCACCGGCCATCGCTGTGCCAAGAGGGCCAGCCGCCAGCGCAAGCAGGAGGCTGCGCAGCAGTGGGCGTTGCAGGGGCATGCCATGCGGGCGTGCGGTATGGGCGAGGGTCATCGGGATTCCTTGTCGTGGAGCGGGGCGGCTCGACTGCGATGGACGAGCCTGGGCTTGCATCCATTCCTCGTGAAAGCAATGTGATCTGGTGGGCTGAGAGCGAAACTGGATGCCATTTTTGGGCGTAGTCTCATCCCCCGCCCGCAGCCGTCCCATACAAATTGTTGTAAAGCACATGGGGAACGGTAGGACGCTTCAGGTACTGCTCATCCCAACACCATGGGGCGGTCCGGACCACCTTCGCCTGCTTCGTCTCCTGTAGGGCCGAGCCTTGCTCGGCTGCCGTTCTCGTCCCGCGTCAGAACCGAGCACGGGCTCTGCTCCACAACCGCAGCGTGAGTGTCAAGCGCACCAACTTCGCATTCGAATCCGCGATGATGCTGGGCGAAGTAAGCATCGGCTATCTGGTGCAGTCCCCGAATCCGCTGGCGGTGGAATCGGGGGAGTACACCGGGTGGTTGCACACAACGCTGGGCCCGGGCGGCGATTTTGATTTCGGCACCAATGCCCGTCTGTCCGATACGGAGCTGATCGTCAGCTTCACCCCGACCGTGTCCCATGAGTTCCAGGCCACCTTCACCGAGCCGAGCCCGAAGGTCAGCCTGGCGCCGGTTGGCGGCTGGAGCCAGTGGACGCGGCATGGCAAGCCGCCGGCACGACTGCGGCAGGAACTGCCGTTCCTGTTGACCAGCTCCAACGGGTTCAGCGTCAAGATGCGCTGCGAGCATGACCTGGGTGGCCAGTGCGATGTTGCCAACGCCGCAACGCGCGAGGTGGTGCCGATCAATGTGGATGTCACCATGCCGGGCATGCGCGAGATGCGTAGTGGCGCGTTCGCTCGGAATACGCCGTTGGTGAGTGAGCGTAGCGGGCAGGTGGCACCGCGCTTCACGCCGCAGTCGTACCTGCAGAACCGGCACTCGCGGCTGCGTTTTGCCGCCACCGGCCCCGCTGTGGCGGAGATGCTGAAAGCTCCGGAGTCACGCTGGCAGGGCGATGTAACCGTGGTGTTCGATTCGGCGCCGTGAGTCCAACCGTGAATGCGCATGTACCGCCATTGCAGCCCGATGTAGAGCCGAGCCCACGCTCGGCTCACCGCGCGAAGCGCGGGGTCATCGTGACCTGAGCGGACGGCAGCCGAGCATGGGCTCGGCTCTACAGTGCGGTGGATGCATCGGCCTGCATCACCCAGGCGGCAGCACCTTGCCCGGGTTGAGGATGCCGTCCGGATCCAGGGCGGCCTTGATCGCGCGCATCGTTGCCAGTGTTGCCGGGGTGAACGCCTGCGCCATGAAATCGCGCTTGGCCAGGCCGATGCCATGTTCGCCGGACAGCGTTCCGCCCAGCGCCAACGTCAGTTCGAAGATCTTCGGCAGCGCGGCATGCGCACGTGCGTTTTCGTCGGCGTCATCCGGGTGATAGAGGATGTTGACGTGCAGGTTGCCGTTGCCGGCATGGCCGAAGGTGACGATGGTCAGCACATACTCGCGCGCCAGGGCCTGCACGCCCGCCACCAGATCGGGAATGCGCGATACAGGCACCACCACGTCTTCGTTGATCTTGCCCGGTGCCACACTGCGCAGTGCCGGCGACAGCGCCTTGCGCGCCGCCCACAGCTGGTCGCGCGCGCGGCCTTCCATCGCCACGTCCAGTTCGATCATGCCGTCGCCTTCGGCGGCAGTTGCCAGCGCCTGCAGCAGGTAGGGCAGGGTGTCGAGATCACCATCGGCTTCGACCAGCAGCATCGCGCCAGCTTCCGGCACCTCGGCGCCGTTGAGGCGCAGCAGCTGCAGGCTGCGTGCGTCCATGAATTCCAGACGCGTCGGCACCACCGGCTGCGACATCAGGCGTGACACCGCAGCAGCGGCAGCATCGGCATCGCGATACAGCACGCGCAGGCCGGCCTGGCTGACCGGCAGCGGGGTGAGCTTGAGGGTGGCTTCCACGATCAGCGCCAGCGTGCCTTCGCTGCCCACCAGCAGGTGGGTGAGGTCGTAGCCGGTGGCATCCTTGGTGTAGGCGCCTCCGCAGCGGATCACCTCGCCGGTACCGGTCACCGCCACCAGGCCGAGCACGTTGTCGCGGCTGGTGCCGTACTTCACCGCGCGCGGGCCGCCGGCATTGCAGGCCAGGTTGCCGCCCACGCTGCAGATCTCCGCGCTGGACGGGTCCGGTGCCCAGAACAGGCCATGCGGCGCCAGCGCCTGCTGTAGCGTGCCATTCAACACACCCGGTTGCACCACGGCGCAGCGGTCGCCGGCGCGGATCTCGACGATGCGGTCCATGCGGGTGAACGACAGCACGATGCTGCCCGGCACTGGTACCGCTGCGCCGGTGGTACCTGTACCTGCGCCGCGTGCGACCAGCGCTACGCCGTGCACGCGACAGGCACGCACCAGTGCCTGCACCTGTTCGATGCTGGCGGGCAGCGCGACGGCGGCAGGGCGCTGGTGGCGCCACGAGTTGTCCTGCGCGTTCGCCTCCAGCGCGTTGTCATCCATGCGCCAGCCCTCCGCGCCCAGCAGGGCAGACAGTTCGGCAATCAATGCGGCGGGCAGGGCAGTACTCATGACGGATCTCGTGGGGCAGCAGGAGCGGGTTGGATCAGTTTCCAGGCAACAACGGCGCCGGCCAGCGGCAGCCACACCCAGCGTAGTTCAGAGAGCAGCGTGGCGATGCCGCGTGCGCTGAAGAACTGCGGGGCAAACGGTGAAACGCGGATCGGCCGCCACGGGGCGAAGAAGCGTTGTTCGCTCCACGGCCAGGCCAGGGCAACGCCGAGGCCGCCGGAGGTCATCGCGTCGAGCAGGGGATGGCTGGCGGCGCAGATGAAGACGAATACCGCCGCCTGTACGGTGGACGCCACCGTTGGCCGCGCCGTGGTAGGTGCCACCCTTGGTTGGCACGAAACCGCCGACCAAGGTCGGCCGCTACCAAAGAACGCCAACACCGCGGCCAACGCCGCCAGCACGCCGGCAAACAACAACGAATGGCTGGCACCCCGATGGCCGAACGCATCGGCATAGGGAATGTGCAGCGCGAACGCCAGCACATCGGCATCGGGCAGCATGGCCGCGACCACACCCGCAGCCAGCAGCCACGCCGGAATGCGGCCACGATCGGCGGCGCACCACAGCGCCAGCGGCACAGCGGCATGGGTGATGATCGAAGGCATCAGCAATCATCCAACCGGAACGCATCGCGCAGCCAATGCAGCTGCGGCGGTTCACCCGTGGCTTCCACCACATCAAAGCGGCAAGGCGCATCGGCCAGCGCCGGATGGTCCTGCAGGTACAACAACGCGGCATGCGCCACACGTCGGCATTTGCGTACATCCACCGAGGCCGCACCGCCACCGAAATCAGATCGCGCGCGGTAACGCACTTCCACGAACACCACGGTGCCGGCGTCGTCCATCACCAGGTCCAGTTCACCGCCGCGATAACGCACGTTGCGCGCGCGTGGCAACAAACCGGCCTGCTGCAGGTGCTGCTCGGCGGCGGCTTCCACCGCCGAGCCCCGTTGGCTGCGCTCAGCGACCACCGACGATCGGCATCGGCCGGCCGCCATTGAAGGTGGACCAGGCCGGCTGGCGCAGGATGTTGCCGTTGCTGTCCAGGAACAGGGTGCCGGTGGCACCGTCCAGGCCGCCTTCGTTGGACAGCTTGTCCAGGTAGGCGGTGATCTTCCAGGCATCGGCACCGAAGGCGAACAGGCGGCCGGCGGCACCGCGTGCGCTGGGCAGGGTGCTGGCGACCTGGCTGGCCGAGGGCAGGCCAGACACGCTGCGCACGTTCCAGGCTTCGTTCGGGTAGACGATGCCGTCCAGCGCCACGTCTTCTTCCACCTTGCCGCTACCGACGGTCAGCTGCGAGGTGCCGACGCGGGTGGCGCCACCGGCACCGGCCAGCGCCAGCTGCGGAGCCAGCAGGCGGGCCTGCGGCGCGCGCACAGCCAGGAACACGGCATCGACCTGGCCGGCATTGCGCACCTGCGCACCGACATCGCCGACCGCGTCACTGACGCCGATCGTGGCCACCACCTGGCCGCCACGCTGGGCGAAGCGCTGGGCGAAGGCGGCGGCAGCACGGCGGCCGGTGTCGTCGGCGCTGTTGATCACCAGCGCCTTGCCGCGCTCGCGGCCACGCAGGTATTCGGCGGCGACGATACCGTCGTCTTCCGGTGCCAGCGAGAAACCGGCACTGCCGGCCGGCGGTGCGTCCTTGCCACGGTTCAGCGCCAGCACCGGCACTTTCAGCTGCTGGCGGCCGTACACGGCATCCACTTCGTCGCGGCCGAGCGGGCCGACCACGAAGTCGGCGCCGGAGGCGACGGCCTTGTCATAGGCGGCCAGCGCACCGGCCGGAGTGCCGGCGGTGTCGATGAAATTGATGTCCGGGCGGCGGCGGGTCTCGCCGTAGTAGGCCGCCAGCAGGCCATCGCGCACCGGCTGCGCGGCGGTGGCCAGGCGGCCACTGAGCGGCAGCAGCACGGCCAGCTTGACCGGCGGGCGGTACCCGTCGCTCAGTGCCGGTGGGCGCTTGCTGGTATCGAACTGGGCCGCGCCATCACGGTCGAACGGGCGCGGCAGCTGCAGGCCACGCGCGATCAGTGCGCGTCCGGCGAAGTTGTACAGCGGGTCGTTGGCTGGCAGCGCGGCGGCGCGGCTGCGCAGGGTGGTGTCGTCGAGGGTGCCGAGCAGGCCGGCGATGGCGGCCTGGTTCTCGTTGCGGGCGGTGCCGGTCAGGCCGGCATGCGCGCGGGCACGTTCGGCAGCTGCGCCGAAGCTGTCACCGGTCCCCTGCAGGGCGGCGGCGCGGGCCAGGTACCAGCGCGTGCGCAGCGCCGGCAGCACGTTGTCGCCGCTGTCCTTCAGCAGCGCCAGCGCCTGCGCCGGCTGCTTGTCGGCCAGTGCCAGCTCGGCGCCGGTCAGCTGGTAGCGCTGCAGGCTGGCACCGGACAGCTGGCGGGCGGTGAGCTGGCCCAGCAGGCTGCGTGCGCGGGCGCTGTCGCCGGCCAGGTTCCAGGCCCAGGCGGCATCGGCCAGGGCGTTGGCGCGGGCACCGCCGCGCAGGGTGGCGGCCAGGCCTTCCAGCTGCAGTGCGGCGTCGCGCGGCTTGCCCTGGTCGATCAGCGCCAGCGCCTGGCTCTGGCCCGGCGATTCGGGCGCGCTGGTCAGGCTGGTGGTGGCACAGCCAGCCATCAGCAGCAGCGACAACGACAGGGCGGAGATCCGTGCGGCGGGCTTGTTCATGATCGGGTCCATGCGATGAGGGCAGCGGCCTTGGCCGGGTACACGCTACGATTCTACCCTTGCCCCGTGAGTACCGCTGAAATGAGTGTGCCAACCCTGTACGTCGTCGCCACCCCGATCGGCAACCTGGCCGATCTGAGCCCGCGCGCGCAGGAGGTGCTGCGTTCGGTGGCCGCCATCTGTGCCGAGGACACCCGCCGCAGCGGCCAGCTGCTGTCCCATTTCGGCATCCAGCAGCCGCTGGTGGCCCTGCACGAACACAATGAGGAGGCCCTCGCGCAGCGCCTGGTCTCGCGCCTGCAGGCCGGCGAATCGCTGGCGCTGGTCAGCGATGCCGGCACCCCGCTGGTCAGCGACCCCGGCTTCCGCCTGGTGCGTGCTGCCCGTGCGGCCGGCATCAAGGTCAGCCCGATTCCCGGTGCCTGTGCCGCCATCGCCGCGCTGAGCGTGGCCGGCCTGCCCAGCGACCGTTTCAGCTTCGAAGGCTTCCTGCCGGCCAAGGCCAGCGGCCGCCGCGACCGCCTGCAGGCGCTGGCCGGTGAAGTGCGCACGATGGTGTTCTACGAATCCTCGCATCGCATCGCCGAATCGCTGGCCGACATGGCGGCGATCTTCGGCGGGGAGCGCCCGGCGGTGCTGGCGCGCGAGCTGACCAAGCTGTTCGAAACCGTGCTCGATGGCGATCTGGCCGGCCTGCTGGCCCAGGTCGAGGCCGACGAGAACCAGCGCAAGGGCGAGTTCGTGGTGATGGTGCAGGGCGCCGGCGATGACGAGGAAGCGCAGCTGGCGCATGGCCGCCGGGTGTACGCCAAATTGAGTGAACATCTGCCGCCGTCGACCGCCGCCAAGCTCGCCGCCGAGTTGACCGGCGCACCGCGCAAGGCGTTGTACGGCCGGTAGCGCCGGGCAGAAACCCCCCGCGTGCGCTAGAATGCGCGCTGGCGGAGCCGGCCAGACAGTCGCGTCATCCCTTAGGGGGTGCCGAGGAAAGTCCGGGCTCCATAGGGCAAGGTGCCAGGTAACGCCTGGGCGGCGCAAGCCGACGGAAAGTGCAACAGAAAGATACCGCCTACGTCTTCTTCGGAAGGCCGGTAAGGGTGAAATGGTGCGGTAAGAGCGCACCGCGAGTCTGGCAACAGACCGGCACGGCAAACCCCACCTGGAGCAAGACCAAATAGGGATCCTTTGGCGCGGCCCGCGTTGGATCCGGGTAGGTTGCTTGAGCGTTGCGGTGACGTAACGCCTAGAGGAATGACTGTCCACGACAGAACCCGGCTTATCGGCCGGCTCCGCCTCTTTCTTACGGTAAGCCGAGCATGGCTCGGCTCTACAGTAGAGCCGAGCCATGCTCGGCTGCTCTCCGTTCAGATGCTCGGGATGTTGTTCAACCCGGCATGCGGTACTGGCCTGCGGAAATGAACTGCTCGAAGCGTTCGCACCACACCACCACGGTGGTGTAGTCGTCCACGTTGACGCTTTCAGGCACGTCGACCAGGAAGCGGTTGAAGGTCTTCACTTCGCCGATGCGCTGGGCCTGCGCCTTGATCTTCAGGAAGTCGGCCTTGTTGTCGACGAAGTCGCGCACCAGGTAGACCTTGTAGTCCGGCCCCGGGCCCATCTTGCCGTCGAACGCGACCTGGCGCGCGCTGACGCTGACCTTGCCGTCGGCCCAGTGCACCGCGTCGCTGCCCTTGAGGTCGCGGCGGAAGGTGGTGTGGTAGCGGGCGTCGCCCATGGCGGCCTGCACCTGGGCGACCGGCGGATCATCCGGGGCGATCAGGATCGGCAGCAGGTACACGCCCAGGCCGAAGCCGAGGCCGAGCGTGAGCAGGTGGGTGGCGGCAAGTACGAGAACACGGCGCATCGATGACTCCCTGTGGATCGGTGGGGCGCGCGGCAGGATCGCGCCCGGTCATCGTGTGGCGTGCAGGCAGACATTTATAGACACAGAAAACAGGTACAGGGTCAGAAATCGACCTGGCTCTGGCCAAGGGCGACACCCTGTGGGCCGAAGCGGCGCTCGTGGATCTGGCCGTGGCCATCGGCGCCGATCAGCAGCACGGTGCTGGCGCGGGTGCCGTAGTCGTCGCCGCGGATGAAAGCCGGGCTCAGCCAGCGTTCGCGCTCCAGGCCGATGCCGGTGTCGGGCAGGTCGCTGTCGGCGGGGCGGTGTTCGTCGGCGAGGGCCTGCCAGAGCGGGGTCAGATCCCTTTCCCCTTGGGAACGGGATCTGACCCCGTCTTCCTTCAGCCAGGCGGAAAGCGCGGCCATCAGCCGACGGGTCTTCGGCCAGGGGGCGTCCAGCGCGCCATTGGACATGCCGTGCACGCCGGGGGCCAGGTGTTGGCGTTCGGCGGGGTGGTTGCCCAGGAACTCCAGGCTGTCGTTATCGGCCAGTAGGAGGTTGAACGGGGCATAGGCGCCGGACACGGTCGCCAAACGCTCGATATGGACCGCGGCCGGGTCGCGGCCACGCAGGAAGTCGGCCACCAGCGCGCCGCGCGACGGGCCGGTCTGTGCGGCCAGCGGATCGCGGACATTGGTGACCACTGCCATCCGGCCGCCGGCACCGACGCCGGCCCAGCCACCGCCGGAGCGCAGGTCGCGCCCACCGATGACGGAGGTCTCATCTTGCCAGGGGGCCAGCGCCGCGGTCGGGCGGGCGTGGAACTCATCACGGTTGCCGATCATCACCAGCCGCCAGCGCGGGTGGTGCATCCAGCCAAGAGCGAGCAGGCACATGGCCTCATTGTGCACCGTTTGCGCAGTCTGACGCCGTTTTCGACCCGCTGCGGATGAATGCGCGGCCGATGTTTCACGCCCTGTCCACACCCCTGAACTTCCGTTCAATCTCAAAAATTGAGACGGATCAGCAACTTGTGGATAAGCCTTGAACAATTCTCTAAAGGTTGTTGCAAGCCATTGATGCGGCTGGCGATTTCCCCGCTGAAAAGTTGTTGACAACCCTTTGGCCGCTGCTAAGGTGGGCATCAGAGGGAAATCCGGGTGTTTTGTGGGTTTTCGTGGTTCAATGTTTCACCGGGCGAAGGATAGGTGCACGCGTCGTGTTCCAGGGCGAGACGGCCATCACAGTTGACGATAAAGGGCGCATGGCGGTTCCCACCGCTTACCGCGACCTCGTCGCGCGCGCCAGCAACAACCGTCTCGTGCTGACCTACAACCCGTTCGAAGCCGGCTGCCTGTGGCTGTATGCAGAGTCGGAATGGGAGCGGGTCCGCGACGACGTCATGTCCAAGCCCAACACCCAGCGCGTCGTGCGCCTGTTGCAGCAGAAGCTGGTCGGCTCGGCCGCCCATCTGGAGCTGGACGGCAACGGTCGCATCAGCATCCCCGCCAGCCACCGCGGTGCGGTGGGCATTGAGAAGAAGGCGGTATTGCTCGGTATGGGCGACAAGTTCGAATTGTGGAGCGAGCAGGCGCATCGGGCCCTGATCCAGCAGACGTTGTCTGACGAGGATCTGGGTGATGGGTTGCTCGACCTGAAGTTGTGAGCCGGGGTGCCCGGATGCGCCCAGAAGCGCAGACCGGTCACCTTCCGGTGTCGCAGTCGCCGGCGGTGCACCTGCCGGTCCTGTACACCCAGGTCATCGAAGGCCTGAGGGTGATCGAAAACGGACGTTATCTGGATGGCACGTTCGGTCGTGGCGGTCATGCACGTGGCGTGCTCACCCAGCTCGGTCCCGAGGGGCGCCTGCTGGTCATGGACAAGGATCCGGAAGCCATCGCCGTTGCCGAGCGCGATTTCGCGCCGGATGCGCGCGTGTCCATCTTCCGTGGCAGCTTCGCCCAGCTGCTGCAGTGGGATGCGACGGCTGAAGGCCTGGACGGTGTGCTGTTCGACCTGGGCGTGTCGTCGCCGCAGCTGGACGTGGCCGAACGTGGCTTCAGCTTCGGCAAGGACGGCCCGCTGGACATGCGCATGGACCCGGACAGCGGCGAAAGCGCCGCGCAGTGGATCAACCGCGTGGAAGAGCGCGAGATTGCCGACGTGCTGTGGACCTACGGCGAAGAGCGCCAGAGCCGCCGCATCGCCCGCGCCATCGTGGCCCGCCGCGAGAAGCAGCCGTTCTCCCGCACCGCCGAACTGGCCGAGCTGATCGCTTCGGTGATGCCGCGTGGGAAAGACAAGATCCACCCGGCCACGCGCAGCTTCCAGGCCATCCGCATCCACATCAACCGCGAGCTGGCCGATCTGGAAGCCGGCCTGGATGCGGCGGTGCAACGGCTCAAGCCCGGTGGCCGGCTGGCGGTGATCAGCTTCCACTCGCTGGAAGACCGCATCGTCAAGCAGTACATGAACCGCCTGGCCAAGGCGCCGCCGGCCAACCGTCGCCTGCCCGAGGCGGTGGCGTTCGTGCCGACGCTGGACCTGATCGGTGGTGCCATCAAGGCCACCGACGAAGAGCTGGCCGCCAACCCGCGTGCGCGCAGCGCCGTGCTGCGTGTGGCGCAGAAGCGGGAGGCCAGCGCATGAGCCGGCTGCTGCTGATCATCCTGTTGGCCTCGACCGTGGCCTCGGCGATCGGCGTCGTGTTCGTGCGTCACCGTCATCGGCAGACGTTCATCGAGCTGTCGCGCGCCGAGCGCACGCGCGATGACATCAATCTGGAATTCGGCCGCCTGCAGCTGGAACAGGCCACGCTGGCCGAAGCCAACCGTGTTGATCGCATCGCCCGCGAGAAGCTCGGCATGAAGTTCCCCGAGGCCGCCGACATCGTGGTGGTGCGGCCATGAGCAAGACCGGCCGCAACCGCCCGCGCAACGCCTTCAACCTGCGCCAGCGCCTGCGCTGGGTCGCGCTGGCGCTTGGCCTGTGCTCGGTGTCGCTGGTCGGTCGTGCCGCCTACGTGCAGATCATCAACAGCGATTTCTACCAGCGCCAGGGCGAAGCCCGTTACCTGCGTGAGCTGCCGATCAAGACCTCGCGCGGCATGATCACCGACCGCAACGGTGAGCCGCTGGCGGTGTCCACGCCGGTCGCCTCGATCTGGGTCAACCCGCAGGACCTGCTGCGCTCGCCCGAGCGCATCCCGGAACTGGCGCAGGCGGTCGGCATGTCGGTGGACGAGCTGAGCAGCCGCCTGTCGCAGAAGTCGGACAAGGAATTCATGTACCTGCGTCGCCGGATCAATCCGGACGAGGCAGAGAAGGTGGTGGCGCTGAAGATTCCGGGCGTGGCTGCACAGCGCGAGTTCCGCCGCTTCTACCCGCAGGGTGAGGCGATGGCGCACGTGCTGGGCTTCACCAACATCGACGACCGCGGCCAGGAAGGCCTGGAGCTGGCGTTCGACGAATGGCTGCGCGGCAAGGCCGGTGCCAAGCGGGTGATCCGCAACCGCAAGGGCGAGACCGTCGAAAGCGATCTGCTGCGCGCCGCCGAACCGGGCAAGGACCTGACCCTCAGCATCGACCGCCGCATCCAGTACCTGGCGTTCAAGGAACTGCGCAACGCGCTGGTGGCCAACAAGGCGGCCGGCGGTTCGATGGTGATCATGGATGTGACCACCGGCGAGATCCTGGCCATGGTCAACCTGCCGACCTACAACCCGAATTCGCTGACCGGCGCGCTGCCCGATGCGCGCCGCAACCGTGCGGTGACCGATCTGGTCGAGCCGGGTTCGACGATGAAGCCGCTGACCATTGCCACCGCGCTGCAGGCCGGTGCGGTGACCAAGGACACCATCATCGACACCAACCCGGGTTACATGACCCTGGGCCGCTTCACCATCCGCGACGTGCCGCGCAACAACGGCGTGCTGAACGTGACCGGCGTGATCACCCGCAGCTCGAACGTGGGCGCGGCCAAGGTTGCGGCGAAGATGCCGGACCAGGTGTTCTACGACGGCGTGCGCCGCTTCGGCTATGGCTCGGTGCCGCACAGTGGTTTCCCGGGTGAATCCGGTGGTGTGGTGCTGCGCCCGGCGCGCTGGTCGGGTACCACCAAGACCACGATGTCCTACGGCTACGGCCTGAACGTCACCCCGCTGCAGATTGCCACTGCCTATTCGGCACTGGCCAACGGCGGTCGTCTGATCGCGCCGACCTTCGTCAAGGGCCAGCGCAATGAAGGCCAGCAGATCATCGACGAGAACGTCGCCAAGCAGGTGGTGGCGATGATGGAAACGGTGGTGACCCAGGGCGGCGCCAAGCAGGCGGCGGTGCTGGGCTACCGCGTGGCCGGCAAGACCGGTACCGCGCGCAAGGCCGGCCCCGGCGGTTACGAGCGTGGTCATTACAACGCGTTGTTCGCCGGTGTGGTGCCGGCCACCAACCCGCGCTTTGCCACCGTCATCGTCATCAATGACCCGCAGGCCGGCAAGTTCTACGGCGGCCTGGTGTCGGCGCCGGTCTATCACAACGTGATGGAAGGCACCCTGCGCCTGATGGACGTGCCGCTGGACGACCTGCAGTCGTGGCTGGCCGCACAGCAGTCCGGCAAGGTCGGCCACTCGGCTTCGATCCTGCCTGCGCCGCCGGCCGAAGCCGCGCTGCCGGCTGATGCCGCCGCCGAATTCGATGCTGCGCTGCCCAGCGCGCACGCCCAGACGCCGCCCGCTACGGGAGGCACGCAATGAGTCCTTCGATGTTGCTTTCGCAGTTGCTTCCGGACGTGGCCCTGGCGGGCCATGATCCCGTTCTGACCGGCCTGGTGCTGGACAGCCGCGCCGTGCGCCCCGGCAATGCCTTCGTCGCCATCGCCGGTTTCGGCGCGCATGGCCTGGGCTTTGTCGAGCAGGCCCGTGCGGCCGGTGCTGGCGTCATCCTGTTCGAACCGCCGGCGCCTGCCGAGCTGCCGGCCCCGGCCGATGCGATCGCGGTGCCGGGTCTGCGCGCGCGCATGGGCGCGATGGCCGACCAGTTCCATGGTGCGCCGTCGCGGGCGATGGCGATGGTTGGCGTGACCGGCACCAACGGCAAGACCTCCACCGTGCAGCTGCTGGCCCAGGCCTGGCACCTGCTCGGTACGCCCAGTGGCAGTATCGGCACGCTCGGCGCCGGACTTTATGGTGCGGTTGAACCGACCGGCTTCACCACCCCGCTGGTGCTGCAGATGCATGCGCTGCTGGCGCAGCTGCGCGACGCCGGTGCGCGTGCGGTGGCGATGGAAGTCAGCTCGCACGCGCTGGACCAGGGCCGCGTGGATGCCGTGCACTACGACGTGGCGGTGTTCACCAACCTCACCCGCGACCATCTGGACTACCACGGCGACATGGCCAGCTATGGCGCGGCCAAGGCGCGGCTGTTCCATCGCCCGGGCCTGAAGGCGGCGGTGATCAACCTGGACGACGCCTTCGGTCGCCAGCTGTTCGCCGGCCTGCCGGCGGGCGTGCAGCCGATCGGCCTGAGCTCGCGCGGTGCCAGCGAGGCCGGCGTGCGCGCCGAAGCGCTGCAGCTGGATGGCCGTGGCATCGCCTTTGAACTGGTCATCGACGGCCAGCGCGCCGCGGTGCAGTCGCCGCTGCTGGGCCGCTTCAACGTGGACAACCTGCTGGCCGTGGCCGGCACCCTGCATGCGCAGGGCCAGCCGCTGCCGCGCATCGCCGAGGTGCTGTCGGCGCTGCAGCCGATCCGTGGCCGCATGAACCGCCTCGGTGGCGAAGACGGTCTGCCGACCGTGGTGGTTGATTACGCACATACCCCGGACGCGCTGGAACAGGCGCTGGACAGCCTGCACGGCCACCTGCACGGCGCGCTGTTCTGCGTGTTCGGTTGCGGTGGCGAACGCGATACAGGCAAGCGCCCGCAGATGGCCGCCATTGCCGAGCGCCTGGCCAACCAGGTCATCGTCACCGACGACAACCCGCGTGGCGAGGATGGCGACGTGATCGTGGCCGACATCCTGGCCGGCTTCCAGAACGCCGGGGCGGTGACCGTGCAGCGCAGCCGCGCGCGTGCGATTGGCCTGGCGGTGAAGCGCGCCGGTGCCGGCGACATCATCCTGATTGCCGGCAAGGGCCACGAGCCGTACCAGGAAGTGAACGGCGTGCGCCATGACTTCGACGACACCGAAGTGGCGGCGGCTGCGCTGGCGGCCAAGGCCGGTGTTCTGCAGGCACAGGCCGGGGAGGGCGCCGCATGAAGCGCACCCTGCTTTCGCTGATCGCGCACTGGGCCGGCGGTGAGATCCACGGCGATGACGTGGCCATCGACGCTGTAAGCAACGACACCCGCAGCCTCGGCCCGGGCAGCCTGTACGTGGCGCTGCGTGGCGAGCGCTTCGATGGCCATGACTTCGCCGCCGACGCACTGGCACGCGGTGCCAGCGCGCTGCTGGTCGAACGCCTGCTGCCGCTGGACGTGCCGCAGGTGCTGGTGGCCGACAGCGAGCTGGCGCTTGCCAAGATCGCCACCGGCATGCAGCGCGACCGCGGCACCGAGGTGTTCGCGATCACCGGCAGCAATGGCAAGACCAGCGTGAAGAGCCTGCTGCTGTCGATCCTGCAGCAGGTGGCGCGCGAGGCGCACCGGGTGGTCTACGCCAACCCGGGCAACCGCAACAACGAGATCGGCCTGCCGCTGGCGGTGATCGACGCGCCGGAAGATGCCGACTACGCCGTCTACGAGATGGGTGCCGGCAAGCCGGGTGACATCGCTTACCTCACCGACATCGCCCGCCCGCGCTATGCGCTGGTCAACAACATCGCCCCGGCGCACCTGGAGCGCATGGGCAGCCTGCTCGGCGTGGCGGTCACCAAGGGCGCGATCTACGCGGCACTGCCGGCCGATGGCGTGGCGGTGATCAACGTGGACGATGCCTACGGGCGCTGGTTCGAGCAGCATTTCGTCGGCACCCCGCCGCGCTGCCGCGTGCTGCGCTACGGCCTGGAGCACACCGCCGAGGTCACCGCGCGTGATATCCGTGGCGGTGCACAGGGCAGCCAGTTCGTGCTGGTCGCGCCGACGGGAGAGGCTCGCGTGGTGCTGGGGCTGCCGGGCCGCCACAACGTCAGCAACGCGCTGGCCGCCGCCAGCCTGGCGCTGGCCGCCGGTATCGATCTGGCGCTGATTGCGGCCGGGCTTGCCGAGGCACAGCCGGTGCCGGGCCGCCAGATCGCCCATCAGCTGCACAACGGTGCGGTGCTGGTGGATGACAGCTACAACGCCAACCCGGGTTCGCTGGCCGCGGCCATCGACGCCCTGGCCGCTGCGCCGGAAGAGGGCTGGCTGGTGCTGGGCGACATGCGTGAGCTGGGCCCGGATGCCGAGGCGCTGCATGCCCAGGCCGGTCTGCGCGCCCGCGCGGCCGGTCTCAAGCGGCTGTACGCGCTGGGTCCGCTCACTGCCGCTGCTGCGGCCGCCTTCGGTGAAGGTGGCCGCCATTTCGCCACCCATGATGCGCTGTCACAGGCGCTGCAGGACGAGTTGCACGCTGGTGTGCGCTGCCTGGTCAAGGGTTCCCGTGGCAGTGCCATGGACCTGATCGTCAAAGCGCTGCTGGCGCAAGGAGAGGAATCCCCGCATGTTGTATGAACTGGCTCGATGGTTGCAGCAGTTGGAGAGCCTGTTCGGGCTGTTCAACTACCAGACGTTCCGCGCCATCCTTGCCGCGCTGACGGCGCTGTTCCTGTCGCTGTGGCTGGGCCCGGCGATGATCCGCAAGCTTGCCCAGTTCAAGGGCGGCCAGCCGATCCGCAGCGACGGCCCGCAGACCCACTTCTCCAAGGCCGGCACGCCGACCATGGGCGGCTCGCTGATCCTGCTTACCGTCACCCTGTCGGTGCTGATGTGGGCCGACCTGCGCAATCGCTACGTGTGGCTGGTGCTGGCGGTGATGCTGTGCTTCGGCGCCATCGGCTGGTATGACGACTGGATCAAGATTGTCCGTCGCGACCCGAACGGCCTGAAGTCGCGCTGGAAGTACCTGCTGCAGTCGATCTTCGGCCTGGCCGCGGGCATCTTCCTGTTCCAGACCGCCGACGTACCGGCGGCGCTGACCTTCTATATCCCGATGTTCAAGTCGGTGGCGCTGCCGCTGGCCGGCATCGGCTTTGTGGCCATCGCCTACTTCTGGATCGTCGGTTTCTCCAACGCGGTGAACCTGACCGATGGCCTGGACGGCCTGGCCATCATGCCGACCGTGCTGGTGGCCTGCGCGCTGGGCGTGTTCGCCTATGCCTCGGGCAACGTGGTGTTCGCCAATTACCTGCAGATCCCGCAGATTCCGGGAGCCGGCGAGCTGGTGATCATCTGCGCGGCCATTGCCGGTGCCGGCCTGGGCTTCCTCTGGTTCAACACCTATCCGGCCATGGTCTTCATGGGCGACATCGGCGCGCTGTCGCTGGGCGCGGTGCTGGGCACGATCGCGGTGATCACCCGTCAGGAGCTGGTGCTGGTGATCATGGGTGGCGTGTTCGTCATCGAAACGCTGTCGGTGATGATCCAGGTCGCCTCGTTCAAGCTGACCGGCAAGCGCGTGTTCCGCATGGCGCCGATCCACCACCATTTCGAACTGAAGGGCTGGCCCGAACCGCGCGTGATCGTGCGCTTCTGGATCATCTCCGTCGTGCTCGTGCTGATCGGCCTGGCCACGTTGAAGGTGCGCTGAGATGAACGACCTGTCCCGCCAGGCAACACGCCTTGAAGCCATCGAAGGCAGCTACGACAAGTGGCTGCTGGGCGCGATCATCGCGCTCACCGGTGTCGGCGTGGTGATGGTGGCGTCCAGCTCGATCGCCTTGATGAGCAGCCCGTTCTACTACCTCAACCGCCACCTGATCTTCCTGGCGGTCGGCATCGTGCTGGCGGTGGTGGCCGCGCGTACCGAGCTGAAGTCCATCGAGCAGTACAACCAGATGCTGCTGCTGGGCTGCTTCGTGCTGCTGCTGGCGGTGTTCGCGCCGGGCCTGGGCAGCACCGTCAACGGTGCGCGCCGCTGGATCAACCTGGGCATCTCCAAGTTCCAGACCGTGGAAGCGGTGAAGGTGCTCTACATCGTTTGGCTGTCCAGCTACCTGGTGCGCTTCCGCGATGAAGTGAACGCGACCTGGCCGGCCATGCTCAAGCCGCTGGGCGTGGCCGGTGCGCTGGTGGTGCTGCTGCTGCTGCAGCCGGACTTCGGTTCGTCCACCCTGCTGCTGGCGATCACCGCCGGCATGCTGGTGCTGGGCGGGGTGAACATGCCGCGCATGTCGATGCCGGTGATCATCGGCCTGGTTGGCATGAGCGCGCTGGCGATCATCGAGCCGTACCGCATGCGCCGCATCACCTCGTTCCTGGACCCGTGGGCCGACCAGCAGGGCGACGGCTACCAGCTGTCCAATGCGCTGATGGCGGTGGGCCGTGGCGAATGGACCGGGGTTGGCCTGGGCAATTCGGTGCAGAAGCTGTACTACCTGCCCGAGGCGCATACTGACTTCATCTTCTCGGTCACCGCCGAGGAATTCGGCTTCCTGGGCACCTGCGTGATCGTGGCCCTGTACGCGCTGCTGGTGGGCCGCACCTTCTGGCTGGGCATGCGCTGCGTGGAAATGAAGCGCCACTTCTCCGGCTACATCGCCTTCGGCATCGGCCTGTGGATCAGCATGCAGACCTTTGTTTCGATCGGCGTGAACCTGGGCATCCTGCCGACCAAGGGCCTGACCCTGCCGCTGATCTCCTCCGGCGGTTCGTCGGTGCTGATGACCTGCGTGGCGATGGGCCTGCTGCTGCGCGTGTCCTATGAACTCAAGCGCGCCGAGCGCCGCCAGGCCGTGCGTATCGGTGGTGGCGCCGAAGATGCCGTTGCCGAGCCGATGGACGAACCTGCTGCACCTGCGGCGGCCAGCGTACCGACGAGCGCCGAACCGGCGGCCACCACCGCGCCGAATGCCGCGCGTGGCACCAGCCGCCTGCAGTCGCGCATCGAACCGACGTTCGGGAGGCTGTCATGAGCAGCACCTCCAACGCCCGCCCGGTGATGATCCTGGCCGGTGGTACCGGCGGCCACATCTTCCCCGGCCTGGCCGTGGCCCGCGTGCTGCGCGAGCGCGGCGTGCCGGTCACCTGGATGGGCGCCGAGGGCGCGATGGAAACCCGCCTGGTGCCGCAGCAGGACATCGCCATCGACACGCTGGCCATCACCGGTCTGCGCGGCAAGGGCAAGCTGGCCCTGCTGGGTGCACCGTGGCGGCTGATGCGCGCGCTGCGTGCGGCCGGCATGATCATCCGCAAGCGCCAGCCGCGCGCGGTGGTGGCCTTCGGCGGCTTTGCCTCCGGCCCCGGTGGCATGGCCACGCGTCTGCATGGCCTGCCGCTGATCGTGCATGAGCAGAACCGTGCGCCGGGCCTGACCAACCGCATCCTGTCGCGCTACGCGCGCCGCCTGCTGACCGGTTTCCCGGGCACCTTCGCCAAGGGCGAAGAGTTCGTCGGCAACCCGGTGCGCGCGGAAATCGCCGCCATCGCACCGCCCGAGCAGCGCTTTGCCGACCGCCACGGTCCACTTCGCGTGCTGGTGGTCGGTGGCAGCCAGGGTGCGCGTGCGCTCAACACCGGCGTGCCGCAGGCCATCGCGGCGCTGGGCGCGGACGTGCCGGTGCAGGTGCGCCACCAGAGCGGCGAGAAGCTGCATGCCGAAGCGGTCGAGGCCTATGCCAAGGCCGGCGTGCAGGCTGAAATCACGCCGTTCATCGCCAACATGGCCGAGGCCTTCGCCTGGGCCGACCTGGTGGTATGCCGTGCTGGCGCGTCGACCCTGGCCGAGCTGTGCGCGGTCGGTGTCGGCAGCGTGCTGGTGCCATTCCCCGCCGCTGTTGATGACCACCAGACCCGCAATGCGGAGTACCTGGTCGAGCGCGACGCGGCGGTGTTGCTGAAGCAGGACGGAACGCTGGCCGACGGCATTGCCGCACTGCTGCGCGATCTGTCCGAAAATCCCGCCCGCCGCATGCAGATGGCGCAAGCCGCGCGTGCCCTGGCCAAGGTCGATGCCGCCGAGCGCATCGCCGATATCATTCTTGAGGAAGCTGTATGAAGAAGGCATGCCACCGCGCCTGCCCTGCGCGAGGCCGCGCATGATCCGTCGCCTGCACGACACCAACGACCTGGTGCGCGCGTTCCCGCGCGTGCACTTCGTCGGTATCGGCGGCACCGGCATGAGCGGTATCGCCGAAGTGATGCTGACGCTGGGCTATGAAGTGTCCGGCTCGGACAACGCTGACAACGGCGCCACCCGCCGCCTGGCCAGCCTGGGTGCGCGCATCATGCGCGGCCATTCGGCGGCCAACGTGCTGGGCACCGACTGCGTGGTGGTGTCCAGCGCGATCCGCGAAGACAACCCGGAACTGATGGAAGCGCGCAGCCAGCGCATTCCGATCATGCCGCGTGCGGCAATGCTGGCCGAGCTGATGCGCTTCCGCCGCGGCATCGCGGTGGCCGGTACGCACGGCAAGACCACCACTACCAGCCTGACCGCTGCGGTGCTGAGCGAAGGTGGCCTGGACCCGACCTTCGTGATCGGTGGCCAGCTGCTGGCCGCCGGTGCCAACGCCAAGCTGGGCGGTGGCCAGTGGCTGGTGGCCGAGGCCGACGAAAGCGATGGCAGCTTCCTGCGCCTGAATCCGCTGATGTCGATCATCACCAACATTGATGCCGACCACCTGGAGAACTACGGCAACGATTTCGCCCGCGTGCAGGCGGCGTTCGCTGAGTTCCTGCAGCGCCTGCCGTTCTACGGCCTGGCCGTGCTGTGCATCGATGACCCGGAAGTGGCCGCGCTGGCCGCCAGGACCCCGCGCCACGTGATGAGCTACGGCATGAGCCCGCAGGCCGACGTGCGCGCCGAGAATGTGGTGCAGGAAGGTTCGCGCATGCGCTTCACCCTGCGCCTGCCGCAGGGCACCAGCCAGGAAGTGGTACTGGCGCTGCCGGGCAAGCACAACGTGCTGAACGCACTGGCCGCTGCGGCCGTGGGTTGGCAGCTGGGCGTGGCCCCGGACGCGATCGCGCGTGCGCTGGAAAGCTTCGCCGGCGTTGGCCGTCGCTTCAACGATCTGGGCGAAGTGACCACCGCCAGCGGTGCCAAGGTCCGCATCATCGACGACTACGGCCATCATCCGAGCGAGCTGGAGGCGGTGTTCGCCGCCGCCCGCGGTGGTTGGGCCGACAAGCGCCTGGTGGTGGCCTTCCAGCCGCACCGATACAGCCGTACCCGCGACCAGTTCGACAAGTTCGCCGCAGTGCTGTCCAGCGTCGATGCGCTGGTGCTGAGCGAGGTCTACCCGGCTGGTGAGGAACCGATCGCCGGTGCCGATTCGCATGCGCTGGCCCGCGCCATCCGTGCGCGCGGCCGCAGCGAGCCGGTGGTGGTGGGCAAGGCTGCCGAACTGGCCAGCGTGCTGCCGGACGTCCTGCAGGACGGCGACCTGTTGCTGATGATGGGTGCAGGCGACATCGGCGCTGTGGCCACCCAGATCGCGGTGGAAGGCTTCAAGGCGGAGGGCGAGGCGTGAGCACGCTGACCTTCCCGCCGCTGCGCGTGACCGACCCGGCCGTGTTCGGCCGTGTTGCCGTGCTGCTCGGCGGCAGCTCCAGCGAACGCGAGGTGTCGCTGGATTCGGGCCGCAACGTGCTTGAAGCGCTGCAGTCGCGCGGCGTCGATGCGTTCGCGGTGGATGGCATCCCGGCGCTGGCCAAGGCGCTGGCCGCCGGTGGCATCGACCGCGTGTTCAACATCCTGCACGGCCACAACGGTGGCGGTGAAGATGGCATCGTGCAGGGCCTGATGGACGCCTTCAGTGTGCCGTACACCGGTTCGGACGTGCTGGGCTCGGCGCTGAGCATGGACAAGATCCGCACCAAGCAGGTGTGGCTGTCGCTGGACCTGCCGAGCCCGCAGTACCGGAAGGTCGATGCCTCCAACGTGCATGCGCTGGCCGCAGAACTGGGCCTGCCGGTGGTGGTGAAGCCGGCCAATGAAGGTTCCAGCGTGGGCATCAGCCGGGTCACCGACGAGGCCGGCCTGGATGAGGCGGTGGCGCTGGCTGCACGCTACGACGGCCAGCTGCTGATGGAACAGATGGTGGTCGGCGATGAGCTGACCGTGGCCATCCTCGGCGATGTCGCGCTGCCGTCGATCCGCATCGTGCCCAAGGGCCAGTGGTACGACTACAACGCCAAGTACATCGCCGAAGACACCCAATACCTGTGCCCGGGCCTGGACGGTGACGCCGAAGAAGAGATCCGGCGCATCGCGCTGGCCGCGTTCCGCGCTGCCGGCTGCCGTGGCTGGGGCCGCGTGGACGTGATGCGCGACCGCAGCAGCGGCCGTTTCTTCCTGCTGGAAGTGAACACCGCGCCGGGCATGACCAGCCATTCGCTGGTGCCCAAGGCCGCACGCCAGGCCGGCATCGGTTTCGAGGAACTGGTGTGGCGCGTGCTGGAGCAGACCCTGGAGGCCAGGCACGCATGAACGCGCTGCTGCGCATCTTCGTCTGGCTGTTGGCGCTGTCGGTAGTTGCACTGCCGGTGGTGGCCGTGGTCAATGGCTGGGTCGGCGCCGAGCGCTGGCCGCTGGCGAAGCTGCGCGTGCACGGCGAGTTCAAGCGGGTACCGGCCGAGCAGCTGCAGAAGGTGCTGCTGCCGTACGCGCGCGCCGGCTTCTTCGCGGTCAAGCTGCAGGATGCCCAGGATGCGCTGGAAAACCTGCCGTGGGTGGAGAGTGCGCGGGTGCGCAAGCAGTGGCCGGACGTGCTGGAAGTGACCCTGGTCGAGCACAAGCCGTTCGCGCGCTGGGGCAACGATCGCCTGGTCTCCGAGCAGGGCAAGCTGTTCCCCACGCCGAAGAAGTTGTCCGACCTGGCACTGCCCGAGCTGGACGGCCCGGACAGCCAGACCGAAGAAGTGATGAAGCTGTACAGCGACTCGCGTGCATTGTTCGCACCGGCCGGTGTGGACGTGCGGCGGGTGACGATGGACGCGCGCGGCAGCTGGTCGCTGGTGCTGAGCAACGGCACCGAGGTGGTGGTCGGCCGTGACGACGCGCGCTCGCGCCTGCAGCGCTTCGTCAAGGTGCTGCCACAGCTCAACCGCCAGGACGCGCCGATCGAGCGCGCCGACCTCCGTTACACCAATGGTTTCACGCTGAGCTGGGGTACCCCGGCCACGCCGGCGAAAACGCCGGCGACCCCGGCCAGCAGGACGCAGGAAAGGACATGAATCGCAAGGGTGACAAATCGCTGATCGTTGGCCTGGACATCGGCACCTCCAAGGTGGTGGCGTTGGTGGGCGAGTATTCGCCGGGCAACCCGATCGAAGTGATCGGTATCGGCTCGCACGAATCGCGCGGCCTGAAGCGCGGTGTGGTGGTGGATATCGAATCGACCGTGCAGTCGATCCAGCGCGCGGTGGAAGAAGCCGAGCTGATGGCCGGCTGCGAGATCCGCTCGGTGTACGCCTCGATCTCCGGCAACCACGTGCAGTGCAAGAACTCGCCCGGCATCGTGCCGATCCGCGACGGCGAAGTGACCTGGGGCGATCTGGATCGCGTGCTGGACGCGGCCAAGGCGGTGGCGATTCCGGCCGACCAGAAGATCCTGCACGCCATTCCGCGCGAGTACGTGCTGGACGATTCGCAGGAAGGCATCCGCAACCCGGTCGGCATGACCGGCGTGCGCCTGGAAGTGCACGCACACCTGGTGGTGTGCGCGCAGTCGGCCGCGGCCAACATCAGCAAGTGCGTGCAGCGCTGCGGCCTGCAGGTGGACGATCTGGTGCTGTCCTCGCTGGCTTCCAGCGTGGCGGTGCTGACCGCCGACGAGCGCGAACTGGGCGTGGTGCTGGTCGACATGGGTGCCGGCACCACCGACATCGCTGTGTTCGTGCAGGGTGCGATCTGCCACACCGCCTCGTTGCCGATTGCCGGCGACCACGTGACCAACGACATCGCGCACATGCTGCGCACGCCCACGCCGGAAGCCGAGCAGATCAAGGTGCGCTACGCCTGCGCGCTGGCCCAGCTGGCCACCGCCGAGGAGAGCATCCAGGTGCCGTCGGTGGGTGACCGCCCGCCGCGCCGCATGCCGCGCCATTCGCTGGCGCAGGCGGTGCAGGGCCGTTACGAGGAGATCTTCGAAATGGTGCAGGCCGAACTGCGCCGCTCCGGTTTCGAGGAACTGGTGCGCGCCGGCATGGTGCTGACCGGCGGTGCTTCGAAGATGGAAGGCGTGGTCGAGCTGGCCGAGGAAATGCTGCAGATGCCGGTGCGCGTGGGCATCCCGCAGCACGTGACCGGCCTGGGCGAAGTGGTCGGCAACCCGGTGCACGCCACCGGCGTGGGCCTGCTGCTGATGGGCAGCCAGATCGAGCACCCGCGTCGCCCGTCGCTGCCCACCGGGCGCGCCGGCAGCATGTTCAAGAAATTGAAGACCTGGTTCCGCGGCGAGTTCTGACGCGGCACCGGCCCCACCCGGGTGACCCCCGGCAGCAACACCGGCAACACGACGCAACACCGGCAACACACAACCCACACAGCCGCAACGTCGGCATGCAGCAGGACGGCAGGACGCCCGAATGCCCATGCCAGCCAAAGCGGATACAACGAGGACACGGACATGGCGCATTTTGAACTGATCGAAAAGATGGCACCCAATGCGGTGATCAAGGTGGTTGGCGTGGGCGGCGGCGGCGGCAATGCCGTGGCGCACATGGTCAACTCGGCGGTGGATGGGGTGGAATTCATCACCGCCAACACCGACTCGCAGGCCATCAAGAATTGCGGTGCCAAGCTGCAGCTGCAGCTGGGTACCAACGTGACCAAGGGCCTGGGCGCAGGCGCGAACCCGGAAGTCGGCCGCCAGGCCGCGCTGGAAGACCGTGAGCGCATCATGGACGCGCTGCAGGGCGCGGACATGGTGTTCATCACCGCCGGCATGGGCGGCGGCACCGGCACCGGCGCTGCGCCGGTGGTGGCCCAGCTGGCCAAGGAAATGGGCATCCTGACCGTGGCCGTGGTCACCAAGCCGTTCCCGTTCGAAGGCCGTCGCCGCATGCAGGTGGCGCTGAAGGGCATCGAGGAGCTGAGCCAGCACTGCGACTCGCTGATCACCATCCCGAACGAGAAGCTGATCACCGTGCTGGGCCGCAACGCGACCATGATCCAGGCCTTCCGTGCCGCCAACGACGTGCTGCAGGGCGCCGTGCAGGGCATCGCCGACCTGATCGTGCGTCCGGGCCTGATCAACGTCGACTTCGCCGACGTGCGCACCGTCATGTCCGAAATGGGCCTGGCGATGATGGGTACCGGCACCGCCCGTGGCGATGACCGCGCCCAGGCCGCCGCCGAAGCCGCGATCCAGAACCCGCTGCTGGACGATGTGAACCTGGCCGGTGCCAACGGCATCCTGGTCAACATCACCGCCGGCGCCGACTTCACCATGGCCGAGTTCGACGAGATCGGCCGCACCATCGATGGCTTCGCTTCCGAAGACGCCACCGTGGTGGTTGGTACCGTGCTGGATCCGGACATGCAGGACGAAGTGCGCGTGACCGTGGTCGCCACCGGCCTGAACCGCGTCTCGGCCAGCAAGACCCAGCGTCCGGGCGAGCGTGCGCCGATCAAGCTGGTCCGCAACGCCACCACCGGCCAGCCGGAGTTCGGTGACTTCGACAACGGCGGCGACGCCGTGTCCAAGGCGGTGGGCGGCATGGGCCTGGGCCTGCGCCGTGCCAGCAGCGATACCGCGGCCGCTTCGACCCCGTCGGCGCCGGCCTCCTCGGCCCCGGCCGCAGCGGAACTGCCCAACGACTACCTGGACATCCCGGCGTTCCTGCGCCGCCAGGCGGACTGAGCGGAGTGGCCCGGGGCTTGTCCTCCCCGGGTTGCGCCACCATGTCCTGAAAACGCGGGCGCCGGGCCAGGATGGGCCCGGCCGCCCTGCTTGACGCGCGTCCCATCGGCGCGCCGGTGTGTCCTGCCTGCCTTTCAGTCAGGGTAGGGGACCGCGCGTGTTAATCTAATGTGTCACTTCCGGCCATCCCCCATGATCCAGCAACGCACCCTCAAGAACACGATCCGCGCCACCGGCGTTGGCCTGCACAGCGGCGACAAGGTCTACATGACCCTGCGCCCGGCACCGGCCAACCATGGCATCGTGTTCCGCCGCGTCGATCTGGACCCGGTGGTGGAAGTGCCGGCCAAGGCCGAGCTGGTCACCGAAGTGACCCTGTGCACCGGCCTGACCTGCAACGACGCCAAGATCCAGACCGTCGAACACCTGATGTCGGCGCTGGCCGGCCTGGGTGTGGACAACATCATCGTCGAACTGTCCTCGGCCGAGCTGCCGATCATGGACGGTTCGTCCGGCCCGTTCGTGTTCCTGCTGCAGTCGGCCGGCATCGTGGAACAGGATGCGCCCAAGCGCTTCATCCGCGTGCTCAAGACCGTGGAAGTGACCGAGGGCGACAAGGTGGCCCGCTTCACCCCCTACGAGGGCTACAAGCTGGGCTTCACCATCCAGTTCGATCACCCGATGATCCCGGCCAAGCAGTCGCGCCAGGAAATCGAGTTCTCCACGCTGGCCTACACCAAGGAAATCTCCCGCGCGCGCACCTTCGGTTTCATGCGCGACCTGGAGTACATGCGCGAGCGCAACCTGGGCCTGGGCGGTTCGATGGACAACGCGATCGTGCTGGACGAGTTCCGCGTGCTCAACGAAGACGGCCTGCGCTACGCCGACGAATTCGTGCGCCACAAGATCCTCGACGCGATCGGTGACCTCTATCTGGCCGGTGGCCAGGTGCTGGGCGCCTATGAAGGTTTCAAGTCGGGCCACGCGCTCAACAACAAGCTGGTGCGGGCGCTGATGGCCGACGCCACGGCCTGGGAATGGGTCACCTTCGAGTCGCCGGCCACGCCGGATCCGGTTGAGTACGCCACGCCGGCCTACGCCTGATCTTCGTAAGTAATTGAATTGAAAATAAAAACGCCGCCTGACAGGGCGGCGTTGTCGTTTCCGGGGCCGTTGCCGCATTCAGCGTGCTTGGCGATCGTCAAGCCGGGTTCGAGGTCACGATTTTGTGAACCTGTTGGATCGGAAGCCTGAATTTAACGTTGTTTTAACAACAATCTAACGACAGGGCCCCGGATGGCAGATAGGATGCGACCCGGCCCCCGAAATGTTTCACGCCGTGGTGACACGTGCGACGGGGAGCGGAGCCGGATGCTCCGTTGCCCTCAGGATCGCTTCTTCGGCTTCGAAGGAATGTCCTGCAGGCAAGCCAAGGCGTCGCGTAGCCCTTTGTGCGTGGCGGCTGAAACTGCGTGGGGGCCATTCCGGTTGTCGATCGCTGGGGAGCGTGAGGGAGTGGTGGACGCAGTCTTGATGGTCACCCTGGTGGCCTTCAGCCCGATGGAACGGGCCGCGTCGAGCAACTGGGCCTCGGCAAGCCGCAACTTGGCATGCCAGACCGGGGATTCGACGAGAAAAACGAGGTGTTCCCCGTCCACATTGGCCAGCCGGCAACGGCTGCGCAGAGGTGGCGGCAACTGGGGGCGCAACTGACGGTCCAGCGCGTCGAGCCACAAGGCACGCCGCAGCGGGTTCCCGCTTTTGTCCGCCATCACCGCATCCAGCGCCGGTTTCGGCACTGACGCGGGGCGAACGCTGGATTTCGGCTCAGACATGAAAACTCACTGATGGCATTCAAAAAGATCGTAATCAAAACGCGTGAAGGACAGGCCAAGGCGTCGCCGATCACGCGTTTGCGGTTCTATTTCGAGGACCGCCCCCGCGCCCTGCTGGGCAGCGTGCTCGGGGTAGGCTGCATTATCGGCCTTGCCGGCGGCATTGGCGCCAGCGCGCTGAATGATTCGCGCCTGCAGGCCAAGGTCGAGCGCCAGGATGCGGAGCTGGCCAAGGTCAAGCGCGATGCGCAGACCCAGGTCAACGCATTGGCGGCCCGCCTCGGCGAGCTGCAGGCCCAGGCCACCCGCCTCAACGCCCTGGGCGAACGGCTGACCCAGATGGGCAAGCTGGAAGACGGCGAATTCGACTTCAACGAGACCCCCGGCCTCGGTGACGGCGATGCCGGCGGCCCGACCGCCGACATCCCGGTGAAGGACGTCAACGCCGACTTACAGGTGCTGGAGCAGCGCTTCGCTGCTTCAGGCCGCCAGCTGTCGGTGATGGAATCGCTGATGTTCGACCACCAGCTGCAGCAGAACGCCGTGCCCTCGCGCATGCCGATCCGCAACAGCTATGTGACCTCCGGTTTCGGCACCCGTGCCGACCCGTTCGGCCGCGGTGCCGCCACCCACAAGGGCATGGACTTCCACGCCAGGGTCGGTGACCCGGTGATGGCCGTGGCCGAAGGCGTGGTCAGCTTCGCCGGCGTGAAGGGTGGCTACGGCAACGTGGTCGACGTCGACCACGGCAATGGCTATGTCACCCGCTACGCGCACAATTCGCGCCTGGTGGTGAAGGTCGGCGATCTGGTCCGTGCCGGCCAGGAAGTGGCCAAGGCCGGTTCCACCGGCCGTTCGACCGGCGCCCACGTGCACTTCGAGGTGTGGGAAAACGGCAACGTGGTCAACCCGCGCAAGTTCCTCGGCGACGGCGGCAACACGCCGGTCGGGCGCATCAGCCGCGGCTGAACACCGGCTTGGGGTAGTGCCGGCCGCTGGCCGGCAACCTCATGATCTTCGGCAGCATCGCGGATTGCCGGCCAGCGGCCGGCACTACCCAAAGCGGGGTTGAAACCTCAGCCGCCCGTCCCAAGCTACAATGGGTGTTGCCATCGACAGGGCGCCAGGCGCCCTGTTTCGTTTGCGGCGGACGGATCCCAAGGGGGAGGCCGGGCGTCGTGTCCATCCAACCCGGTTCCTTCAATGATCAACAGCCTGCTTACCCGCGTATTTGGCAGTCGTAACGAACGACAGCTGCGCCAGCTCAACCGCATCGTCGCCAAGATCAATGCGCTGGAGCCGGAGATCGAGAAGCTTTCCGACGAGCAGCTTCAGGCCAAGACGCCGGAGTTCAAGCAGCGCATCGCTGGCGGTGAAGCCCTGGACAAGGTGCTGCCGGAAGCGTTCGCGGTCTGCCGCGAAGCCGGCCGCCGCGTGCTGGGCATGCGCCACTACGACGTGCAGCTGATCGGCGGCATGGTGCTTCACCTGGGCAAGATCGCAGAAATGCGCACCGGTGAAGGCAAGACCCTGGTGGCAACCCTGCCGGTGTACCTCAACGCGCTGGAAGGCAAGGGCGTGCACGTGGTCACCGTGAACGACTACCTGGCCCGCCGCGACGCCGCGCAGATGGGCAAGCTGTACAACTGGCTGGGCCTGAGCGTGGGCGTGGTGTACCCGGGCATGCCGCACAGCGACAAGCGCGAAGCCTACGCCGCCGACATTACCTACGGCACCAACAACGAATTCGGTTTCGACTACCTGCGCGACAACATGGCGCTGTCCAAGGCCGACCGCTACCAGCGCGGCCTGCACTACGCCATCGTCGACGAAGTCGACTCCATCCTGATCGACGAAGCGCGTACCCCACTGATCATCTCCGGCCCGGCCGACGATTCCCCGGAGCTGTACATCCGCGTCAACCGTGTCGTGCCGAACCTGGTCAAGCAGGAAGCCGAAGACGGCGAGGGCGATTTCTGGGTCGACGAGAAGGGCAAGCAGGTGCACCTGTCCGAAGCGGGCATGGAGCACGCCGAGCGTCTGCTGGTCGAGGCCGGCATCCTCAACGGCGAGACCGAGGGCCTGTACGCGGCACAGAACCTGACCGTGGTCCACCACCTGAATGCCGCACTGCGCGCGCACGCCATCTACCAGCGTGATGTGGACTACATCGTGCGCGACGGCGAAGTGGTCATCGTCGATGAGTTCACCGGCCGCACCCTGTCGGGTCGTCGCTGGTCCGACGGCCTGCACCAGGCGGTGGAAGCGAAGGAAGGCGTGCCGGTGCAGCGCGAGAACCAGACGCTGGCCAGCATCACCTTCCAGAACCTGTTCCGCATGTACAAGAAGCTGTCCGGCATGACCGGTACGGCCGATACCGAAGCGTTCGAATTCCAGAGCATCTACGGCCTGGAAGTGGTGGTGATCCCGACCAACCGCCCGACCATCCGCAAGGACAGCCCGGACCAGGTGTTCCTCAACCGCAAGGGCAAGTTCAATGCGGTGCTGGCCGACATCGAAGAGTGCGCCAAGCGCGGCCAGCCGGTGCTGGTGGGTACCACCTCGATCGAAACCTCGGAAATGCTGTCCGAGCACCTGCGCAAGGCCGGTGTGAAGCACGAAGTGCTCAACGCCAAGCAGCATGACCGCGAAGCGACCATCGTGGCCAACGCCGGCCGTCCGGCGGCGGTGACCATCGCCACCAACATGGCCGGCCGTGGTACCGACATCGTGCTGGGTGGTTCGCTGGAAGCGGAAATCCACGAGCTGGGCGAAGGCGCGACCGACGAGCAGAAGGCGGCGATCAAGGCCGAATGGCAGAAGCGCCACGATGCAGTGAAGGCCGCCGGCGGCCTGCACATCGTCGGTACCGAACGCCACGAATCGCGCCGTATCGACAACCAGCTGCGTGGTCGTTCCGGCCGCCAGGGTGACCCGGGTTCGTCCCGCTTCTACCTGTCGCTGGAAGACAACCTGATGCGCATCTTCGCCTCCGACTGGGTGCAGAAGGCCATGCGCATGATGGGCATGAAGGAAGACGACGTCATCGAGGACCGCCTGGTCAGCCGCCAGATCGAAAAGGCGCAGCGCAAGGTGGAAGCGCACAACTTCGACATCCGCAAGAACCTGCTGGACTTCGACGACGTCAACAACGACCAGCGCAAGGTGATCTACGCCCAGCGTGACGAACTGCTGGACGCCGAATCGGTGAAGGACAACGTCGATGGCATCCGCGACGACGTGATCTTCGACATCGTGGCTCGCTTCGTACCGCCCAACTCGATCGACGAGCAGTGGGACCTGCGCGGCCTGGAGGCGACCCTGGAGTCGGACTTCGGCCTGCAGATGTCGCTGACCGACCTGGTCAAGTCGCACGAGGAGCTGGACGCCGAAGCCATCGCGGTGAAGGTGCAGGAGCGCGTCAACCAGCACTTCGCCGAGAAGGAAGCCGGGCTGGGCGAAGAGACCATGCGCGCGCTGGAGAAGCACGTGATGCTGACCGTGCTGGACCAGAGCTGGAAGGAGCACCTGGCCCGCATGGATTACCTGCGCCAGGGCATCTACCTGCGTGGCTACGCACAGAAGCAGCCGAAGCAGGAGTACAAGAAGGAAGCCTTCGAGCTGTTCTCGGACATGCTGGAGAACGTCAAGCGCGAAGTGGTGACCCTGCTGGCCCGCGTGCGGATCCGCAGCGACGAGGAAGTGCAGGCGCTGGAAGCGGCCGAGCGCCAGCAGGTCGAAGCGCGCCTGAGCCAGTCGCAGTTCCAGCACCAGGATGCCGGTGGCTACAGCGCCGACGAGGAAGCCGCGCAGGTGCAGGCCGCGCAGCAGGGTGTGGCGCAGATGCAGCGCGACGAACCCAAGATCGGCCGCAACGACCCGTGCCCGTGCGGCAGTGGCAAGAAGTACAAGCACTGCCACGGCCAGCTGAGCTGAGCCCAGGAATCAGAGAGCGTTATCACACTGAGATCCCCGCCCTGCGCGGGGATTCTTTTTTGGAGAACTACCAACATGAGCAAAGAAGATGCGGGCATGAGTCAGATTCAGGACATTCTGCTCCGTGCTTTGGCGGTCAGGCAGAAGCTGAGTCTAGAGGGGCGGAGTGCTGCACACGCTCGCGCAATGGACGAGATAATTGAATTGGTCCACGCTGAGATGCGCCCGCAGCTGTCGTCGGAGATCGGCTATCTTTTTCTGCCGCGAACCGACAGATCGCTCTCCAATGAACTGAACCGCATCTACGAAGAAGCAATTCACCTGTACATCGACCTTCATCGCGAAGCGATTGCTGATTTGTTCGGCGAAGAGCTTGTACAGCGCATGAGCATGGATGGGCTCAGGCAGGCAAGCGAGCATGAACTGGAGAAATTGATCATTCCATTGCTCGGTGCACGTGAAGTGGGAAGTGAATCTCTTGGTGCATATGTCCTGGCACTCATGATCGGCGGCGATAGAGAAAAAGTCATTAAGCTCATCGCCAGCTCTGGGAAGACACCTCCCCAGCTCCCCGCCGCATTTCACGCGATTTTTGGTTTCTTGGAAAAGGCAAAGCTGTCGATTGGGGCGGGAGAGGAGCAGAGAGCTGCCTCGTACCTGATTGACGCTGCCCACATGCTCGGATTGCACCAGGGCGCTGCTTATGCCGGATCCATGATTGACAGTGTCAGTCGGAGTCGGCAAGCCACCCGTAATTCGGAGCGCAGTCGAGAGAAGAAGCGACAGGCTCAAGCACGCGCGCACGATCTCTACTTCTCACTGCGAGGAAGTGCATCGCCACTCCCTTTGTGGGCGAGTCCAAAGGACGCGGTGGAGAACATCTGGAGGGAGTTATGCCTGTCCGAAGGAGAACCCAAGGGCATCACGGAGCGGACGTTGGAAGGGCTTTGCAGGCAGTGGTTCAAGGATGAACAGGCTGGATTCCCGCCCAGCCTGTTCATAAGGTTGCCTAACGGCGAGGAGGTCCGCATTCCGGACTTCTAGTATTCTTCCACCAAGGGCCCGGAATCGGAGATATCGAGGGTCATGTCGCCGAAGTCGATGCTTCCTACCAGCCGGTTGGCCTCGTACTGGGCAGGACCAAGCTGAACATCGAACCCCTTTCTGATGAGGTTATTGATCGCCCGGCGATCGATTTCGTCGCTGTGGCGGCGGGTGTAGTCGAGGCAAAGCTCCTCGGCCGTGTCTACTTGTTCTTGCTGGGCTTTGCTCAGGAAAGGGTAGATCGTGGGGCCGTTCATCGAATCGCCCTCGTTGTCCCCATACGGGCGATCAATATCTCGCAGCTTGTCCAAGGCCTCGACTACTTCAGACAGGGTGGGTCGGTGGAACATCTCTGGCTCCTGAGGGTGGTTTCCCGATAGCTTCGACCGACATGTTCGTTGGGTCGAGCGCTTTGCTAGCAAATGTCGGAGACGGGAGTTGATTTGAGGGCGTTCGATTAGTCATCCTGCCCCCATGCCTTCCCCGAAACGAACAATTCATGTCGTGGCTGGTGTCATCACCGACGCCCGTGGCCGCATCCTGCTCAACCGCCGCACCGAGAACCGCGACATGGCCGGCCTGTGGGAATTCCCCGGCGGCAAGCGCGAGGCCGGGGAGAGTTCCGAGCAGGCCCTGGTGCGTGAACTACGCGAGGAGCTTGGCATCGAGGTCGAGATCGGCGAGTGGATCATGGACGTGCCGCAGCACTACCCGGACAAGCACCTGACCCTGGAAGTGCGGCATATCCGCAGCTGGAATGGCGCCCCGCGCGGGCGCGAGGGCCAGGCCATCACCTGGGTGGCGCCGGACAAACTGGGCCGCTATTCGATGCCCCCGGCTGACCTGCCGGTGGTGGCTGCCCTGCGCCAGCCCGACCGCTACCTGATCACCCCGGTGCCGGAAGAGGGCGAGGCCGCTGTGCGGCGCTGGCAGGAGCAGCTGCAGCAGGCGGTGGCGACGGGCCAGCAGCGCATCCAGCTGCGCCTGCCGGCCACCCATCCGCAGCGGCAGGTGATGATCGAACAGGCGCTGCAGGCCCATCGGCAGGGCATGCAGTGGCTGCTCAACCGCGATATCGACCTGGCCCGTGCGCTGGGCGTCGGCGTGCACCTGGGCAGCGAGCAGGTGCTGGCGCTGCAGGAGCGCCCGCTGCCGGCCGGGCAGTGGGTGGCCGCCTCCTGCCATGACCTGGCGCAGCTGCGGGCGGCGCAGCGGCTGGGCTGTGACTTTGCGGTGCTCGGCCCAGTGCAGGCCACGGCCAGCCATCCTGATGCCACGCCACTGGGCTGGGAAGCGTTCGCCGCGTTGCGGGCGCAGGTGTCATTGCCGATCTATGCGCTGGGCGGGCTCGATGCCGGTCACGTCAGCCAGGCCCGTCGCCACGGCGGCCAGGGCATCGCCGCGATCCGCGGCCTGTGGCCGACCTGAGCCATGCCTTCCGCCGGGCATGGCCCGGCGCTACCGGACGGCGGCTCGCAGTAGATCCACGCCATGCGTGGATGAGGCCTTACAACGTGATCCAGAAACACCCGTACTGCCGCCGCAGCCCCAGCACCGTGGCCGCGCGCGCCGCGCTGCCCGGCAGGGTCTGTTCCAGGCGCAGGCCGATCGGATGCCGTGGCACCGACGTCCCAGGGTCGGATCCCGGCGCAGCAGGGCTCTGACCCTCGACCACCGGCTGGTCCACGTCCTGCTGCGGATACACCGGCACCACGTCCACCAGCGGCCGCCGCGCCAGCGATTCCAGCTGGCCCAGGATGCGCTGCGCGCCGGCGTCGGACACCGCGCTCCACAGGTACAGCGAGGACAGCCGGTTCACATCGTTGCTGACGATACCGGTGCGCAGTGCGTACACCAGTTCGCTCAGGCGCCGTGGGCAGCGCGCACCCAGGGTGTCGGGTGCGGCGGTGTTGCCGCTGGATGCCGGCGGCGGCAGCCGTGACCGTGCACCCACGCTGTCACAGGGCCGGTCGGTGTAGACGCTCTGCCCCTGCGCATCTGTGCAGCGGTTCAGGCGCGAGGACTGCGCATGGGCAACAGGGGCCATCGATGACAGCAGCACCAGCACCAGCGGGAAGGACATCCGGATCATCGACGCAGGGTAGCGCCGATCGTGGCTGCGCGGCGTGCTTTCAGCCCTGCAGCAGTTTCAGCACTGAGGTGGTCGGCTTGGCCAGGTTCAGGGTGTAGAAGTGCAGGCCAGGCGCGCCGCCCTCGATCAGGCGCTGGCACAGACGGGCCACCACCTCGGTGCCGAAGGCGCGCACCGATTCGGCGTCATCGCCGTAAGCCTGCATCTTGCGGCTGATCCAGCGCGGAATTTCCGCCCCGCACTGCTCGGAGAAGCGGCGCAGCTGGCTGAAGTTGGCGATCGGCATGATGCCCGGTGTGATCGGTACCTGCACGCCGAGCCGGCGCACTTCATCGACGAAATGGAAGTAGGCATCCGGGTTGAAGAAATACTGGGTGATCGCCGCGTCGGCGCCGGCATCGATCTTGGCCTTGAAGTGCTTCAGGTCGGCCAGCGCATCGCTCGCCTGTGGGTGGGTCTCCGGATACGCGCCCACTTCGATGTGGAAGGCGTCGCCGTGCTCGGCGCGGATGAAGGCGATCAGCTCGGCGGCATAGCGCATGTCACCGGGAAAGCCCATGCCCGAGGGCAGGTCACCGCGCAGCGCGACCAGGCGCCGGCAGCCGATGGCGCGGTACAGCTTGAGCAGTTCGCGGATTTCCTGGCGGGTGCCGCCGACGCAGGACAGGTGCGGTGCGGCATCGAAACCGTGGTGCTGGTTGAGGTGGCGCACGGTCTCGGAGGTGTAGCTCAGGGTCGAACCACCGGCGCCGAAGGTGCACGACACGTAGTCGGGGGCGTAGTCCTTCAGCCGGGTCGCGGCACGGTCGAGCTGGCTGCGCTGTTCATCGGTCTTGGGCGGATAGAACTCGAAGCTGATGGCGGTCATGGCGCGGGCGGCGGCGGCGGATGTGCATCAGTATATCGCTTCATCAAGATGGATGTGCAACGAGGATGTGAGGGCGCGGCCGCTGGCCGGCGTCCGCGCGGGAAAGGCGGCTACAGCTCGGCGCTGACCGGGCTGGTGATGAAGCCCCAGAGCAGGCGCGCCATCACCGCCGGCGAGCGTGCCTGCGCACGGGCATACGCACGCAGTGCGTCCAGGCGCGGGCGGTCGTACAGGTGGCCGGCCAGCAGCACGGCGTGGATGCGGCGGGTGTTGCCGGTGTCCAGCAGCGGATCGCCATCGAGCAGCACCAGGTCGGCGGCCCGGCCGACCTCGACGCTGCCATGTGATGCCTGCAGTTGCAGATGACGCGCGGCCTGCAGCGTGGCCGCTTGCAGCACGTCGGCCTGGCTCAGCCCGGCCTGCCGCAACCACTGCAGTTCGTCGTGGTAGCGCAGTCCACCCAGCCCGGTATCGGTGCCGACCAGGACGGTCACGCCGGCCCGATGCGCGGCGCCGGTGAGCGCCAGGCCATGGGTGAAGTACGCCTTCAGCGCCTGTTCGCCGCGCAGGCCCGGATAGCGCGCCACGGTGGCGTTCAGATCGTCGCGCCACGCCCAGCGTGAGAGCGGATCCAGATAGGCCAGACGCGGGTCGTCGATGAACGAGGGATCGCGTGCGCGTGCATCCTCTTCGCGGGTGACATGGGTCGGTACGAACGCCGCGCCGCTGGCCTGCATCAGGCCGAACGCTTCGTTGCAGAGCGCCGGCCGGTATCCACTCACCATGGCTTCGGCGAGCGTGGTCGGGATCTCGCCGTCGAGCGAGCCTTCGCGCCAGGCGGCAGCGTTGTCCACGCAATGGCGCACGAACAGATGGGCGTGCTCGAAGCTGCGCTGGCCGGCGTGCAATGCGGCTTCCAGGGGTACCGCCCTGGGCAGGTGGCCAACCAGGGGCCGATGCAGCTGCCGCGCTTCGCTGGCCAGCCGCTGGTAGGTCTCGGCACGAAGGCGGTTGTAGACCTTGAACGCATCGACGCCGCGTGCGCGGTACGCGTGTGCACGTGCCGCCGCTGCATCCGGCGTCAGCGCCGGGTCCTCGAAATAGAAGCTGGCGATCTGCACGAAGCGCGGTGCGACCTGTTGCCCGGCGATGGCCTGTGCGGTCCAGCGACGCTTGTCGGCCACGCAGGCGATCAGCGGATCGGTGGCCTGCGGGCAGTCCATCATGTCGCGGGTGCCGGTGATGCCGTTGGCCAGCATCAGTGGGAACTGCAACTGCGGTGACAGCTGCAGTGCGTGGGTGTGCATGTCCCAGAAGCCGGGCAGCAGCCAGCGGCCACCGGCATCGAGAACCGGCAACGTGGTCTCGCGCGGGTCTTCACCGATGGCGGTGATGGTGCCGTTGCGGACGGTCACCGTGGTGGGTTCGCTGGCCTGGCCGCGGGCGATGTCCAGCACGCGTGCGTTGACGATCACATGGCTGTTGCCGGGGTCGGGCAGCGGTGGTGCCGACAGTGGCCAGAGCAGGGCGGCGGTGAACAGCAGAGGCGGTGCCAGCAGAAGCACGGCCAGCACGCGCGGCCAGCGGCGACGGCGGGCGGAGCGGGGTAACGCGCGTGCTGCATCCATGAGCCGGCGATCCTTGCATGGGGTCGCCCGCAGGGTGCGGCAACACGGGTGCCGATGCCAGTGACCATCGGCATTCCGCCCGCCATGCCGCGTGGGCAGGTACCCTGTGCAACGGAATTCCTGATTGCGCCATGCCATGTCCATCGTCCTCACCGATTTCGCCCGCCCCCGCCTGTTCCCGCGCGTGCCGCGCGGCAACGCCATCCAGGACTGCACTGCCGAGCAGTTCGAGGCCCACCTCAATGCGCATGCGCCGCTGAAGGTGCTCGATGGCTACGCGCCGTTCTGCAAGCTGTTCGTCTATGAGAACTGGACCAGCACGCGCTGCCTGACCGTGCCGATCACCGAGGCCAACCGCCACCTGCTGCGCAGCGGTTACGAGGCGCGCAATCGTGAAGAGTTGCCGGTACTGGTGCGCTGGTTCGAAGGCGTGGAATCGCCGCGTGCGAACTACCTGGTGGTGATCCTGTACAGCGCTGAGCAGCTGGCCAGGGAAGGCTCACCGATCGAGGCCGACTGGGGCATCGTCGGCTGCATCTATACCGCCGAACCGGAAGAGGTGCCGATGGCGCCGATCACCATGATGCGCAATGCGCTGGGTGTGGAGGAGGGCGGTTCCGGTGTTCCGCTGGACCGCGAGGCCTACCAGCGTGCAGTGGCGTTCTGGGAGAACAACGCCAACTGGCGGCCGTAGGCGGCCCGGGTCGGACCCCCGCACTGCAGGGCTCCGACCCGATCATCCGACCCCATGCGCCCGCTATGATCGGGGCCACGCAAACCGACCAGGGATGGGGCATGGATATCTGGATGAGGATGATTCCGGTGGTGCTGGCAGGCCTGTTGCCCGCGGCCACGGTGTTGGCGGCGAAGCCCGCTGCTGACACCGCGTGTGCGCCGCTGGCCACGGTTCCCGGACTTCGCGATGCGAACGTGACTGCGCTGTCGATGCAGCCCCGGGACGGTCGCTGCGTGGTCGAGGTGACGGCGAGCGACGGCAAGGGGTTGCTTCGGCAGCGACAGATGCTGGAGGTGCTGGTGCAGCATGCTTGCGCCGCACCTGCGGAGGTGACGGTAGACAGCCTGCGGCCATCACTGCTGCTGCGCACACCGAAGCGATGTGCCGCGCGCAGCAGCCAGGACCTGTTCGGTGGCGAAGGTGTGCCCTGGATGCAGCCGCGTGGCAAGCTGCCGCGCTATCCGCGCGAAGCCATGGAGCAGGGGCTTTCCGGGCGCAGCCTGCTCAAGGCGCTGATCGACGGGCACGGCGACGTGGCTGCGGTGGTCGTGGAGACCTCCAGTGGCCATGCGGTGCTGGACGAGGCGGCGGTGGAAGAGCTGCGCGGTTGGCGATTCGTGCGTGTCGATACCGGAAGCCGGGCGCCGGCGCTGACCATCGTGCGCGTGCCGATGCGGTATGAGTTTGTGGAATGATCGGCATCCACGCATGGCGTGGATGTGCCGGGTTGCAGTAGAGCCACGCCATGCGTGGATGCATCCGGTCAGGCGGTTTTCCATTCCCACCACGGATAATGGTATTCGCGGTCGATTGCCTGCCAGTGCTGGCCGCAGTGTGCACAGACGACCGTGTGGCAATCGCCCCAGCCATCCTCGGCCTCCTGCAACGAGAGCAGCTGCATCTGCCCTTGTTCGATCAGACGACGCGGATCGAAGAACGGGTAGGTGGGGTTGAGCGCGCACAGGCAACCCTCGCGCGCCTGCCAATAGCGCAGTCGTCGCAGTGCCGCCTGGAGGTGGGCCTGGTTGCTGATCAGCATACCGCCGAGCGCGATGCCCTGGCAGCGCTGTTCGATCAGGTCTGCATGCGCGGCCAATGCATCCAGCGAGGACGTGGTGAACAGCCGTGCGACCGTGCGCGCGGCATCCGTGACGCGCCGGCCATCGCGCGACAGCAGATCCTGCAGCAACACATCGGCCTGTGCATCCTCAAGCCGTGGCGGCGGCACTGCAGACCACGGCCAGCGCATCAGCGCGCCTTGCCGATGGCGGCGTAGTGGCCGGCGGTCAGCCGCAGCAGGTCGGCCGGGGCGAGTTCCACTTCCAGGCCACGGCGTCCGGCGCTGACGTGCAGGCTGGACAGTGCCTGTGCGCTGGCATCCAGGAACGTGCGCAGGCGCTTCTTCTGCCCGAGCGGGCTGATGCCACCGACCAGGTAGCCGGTCGCGCGCTGCGCGGCATCGGCGGCGGCCATCTCGCACTTCCTGCAGCCGGCGGCCGCGGCCAGCGCCTTCAGGTCGAGTTGACCGGCAACCGGCACGATCGCCACCAGCAGCTCGTGGGTTTCAGTGCTGGCCAGCAGGGTCTTGAACACCTGGGCCGGGTCCAGGCCGAGCTTGTCGACGGCTTCGCCGCCATAGGATTCGGCATGGGCGTCGTGCACGTAGCTGCGCACGGTGTGGGCGATGCTCTCGCGCTTGAGCAGGCTGATGGCCGGGGTCATGGGAGCATCGTAGCGCGTGCGGAATGTGTTGCCTTGACCGAGGCTATTGCGGGTGGAGCATCCACGCCATGCGTGGATGCGTGATGTATGGCCACACGTAAACGCAGAACGGGCGCCCGAAGGCGCCCGTTCTGTCCGAACCGTTGCTGGGTCAGAGCCCTTTCCTGCGGAAAGGGATCCGACCCCGGTCATGCGGGTAGTGCCGGCCGCTGGCCGGCACCGCGCACGGCATCAGTAGCGGTAGTGGTCCGGCTTGAACGGGCCTTCCACCGGCACGCCGATGTAGTCGGCCTGTTCCTGGCTCAGGGTGGTCAGCTTCACGCCGATCTTCTCCAGGTGCAGGCGTGCCACTTCTTCGTCCAGCTTCTTCGGCAGCAGGTAGACCTTCTTCTCGTAGCTGTCCTTGTTCGCCCACAGGTCGATCTGGGCCAGGGTCTGGTTGGCGAACGAGTTGGACATGACGAAGCTCGGGTGGCCGGTGGCGCAGCCCAGGTTCACCAGGCGGCCTTCGGCCAGCAGGAAGATCGCGTTGCCGTTCGGGAAGACGTACTTGTCCACCTGCGGCTTGATGTTGACGTGCTTGATGCCGGCGAACGACACCAGTGCATCGACCTGGATCTCGTTGTCGAAGTGGCCGATGTTGCAGACGATGGCCTGGTCCTTCATCGCGCTCAGGTGTTCGATGCGGATGATGTCCTTGTTGCCGGTGGTGGTGACGTACAGGTCGGCACGGCCCAGGGTCGATTCGATGGTGTTGACTTCATAGCCTTCCATCGCCGCCTGCAGGGCGCAGATCGGGTCGATCTCGGTGACGATCACGCGTGCACCGTAGGCACGCAGCGAGGCGGCGCAGCCCTTGCCGACGTCGCCGTAACCGCAGACCACGGCCACCTTGCCGGCCAGCATCACGTCCATCGCGCGCTTCAGGCCATCGGCCAGCGACTCGCGGCAGCCGTACAGGTTGTCGAACTTGCTCTTGGTGACCGAGTCGTTGACGTTGATCGCCGGGATCAGCAGGGTGCCGGCCTGGGCCAGCTGGTACAGGCGGTGCACGCCGGTGGTGGTCTCTTCGGAGACGCCCTTCCAGTCCTTGACCACGCGGCCCCAGTAACCCGGGCGCTCCTTGGCCACGCGCTTGAGCAGGTTCTTGATGACCTGTTCTTCGTGCGAGGACGAGGCGGTGTTGACCCAGTCGCTGCCGTTTTCCAGCTCGTAGCCCTTGTGGATCAGCAGGGTCACGTCACCGCCGTCGTCGACCACCAGCTCCGGGCCGGTCAGGGTACCGTCGGCCAGGGTGAAGGTCAGCGCGTCCAGGGTGCAGTCCCAGTACTCTTCCAGGGTCTCGCCCTTCCAGGCGAACACCGGGGTGCCGGTGGCGGCGATGGCCGCAGCGGCGTGGTCCTGGGTGGAGAAGATGTTGCACGAGGCCCAGCGCACGTCGGCGCCGATGTCCTTCAGGGTCTCGATCAGCACCGCGGTCTGGATGGTCATGTGCAGCGAGCCGGTCACGCGCACGCCCTTCAGCGGCAGCTCGGCCTGGTACTTGCGGCGGATCGACATCAGGCCCGGCATTTCATGCTCGGCGATGTCCAGTTCCTTGCGGCCCCAGTCGGCCAGGGTGATGTCGCGGATCTTGTAGTCGCCTTCGGTGGAGAAGGTCTTGGCAACAGCGTTCATGCAGTAGCTCCGGTTGTGGGCGAGCGGGTGCTCGCATCTAGCCGGGCGCCGTTGTTACAAAGCCACCTTACCGAGCCTGGCCGGGCCTCGTGGGATCCGGTCGCAGCGCCCCTCGGCAGGGGAGAACCCCCATTATATCGCGGCCCCGGCATGAGATCGGGATGACCCAACCATCGGCAGGTGGGCCGGCGTGCACGGCCTGTTAAGGTCGGGGTTTTCACGCATCACACAGGTGGAACGATGAGCACGCACGCGCGCCGTACGCGGCGCTGGACCGGCCTGGTCCTGTCGATGGGACTGCTGGCGGTGGCCCCGCTGGCCTGGGCGGCGGCACCGCAGGCCGCCACGACGCAGGCGCAGGGCGTCAACGGCTACGAGCTGCCTTCGGCCGCGCTGCAGGCGGTGGTCGACGCCCCGCGCGCGCCCTCGCTGTTCCTGTCGCCGCGCCGCGACGTGGCCGCGCTGATGCAGATGCCGTCGCTGCCGTCGATCCAGGTGGTGGCGCAGCCGGAGCTGAAGCTGGCCGGCCTGCGCATCAACCCGCGCACGTTCTCCGACAGCCGCTTCAGCTTCGGCGAGAAGCTGTGGCTGATGAACGTGGCCGATGGCAAGGAGCGGCAGATCAGCGGCCTGCCGGCCACGCTGTCGATCGCCAGCCTGATGTGGTCGCCGGACCAGAAGTGGCTGGCCTTCAACCAGGTCGACGCGGCCAGCGGCGCCAATGAACTGTGGCTGGTGGATGTGGCCGGCGGCAGCGCCCGGCGCCTGGTGGCGGGCCTGAACACAGTGATCGGCAGCGGTTACCAGTGGCTGCCGGACAGCCGTGGGCTGGTGGTGTTCACCCGCCCGGCCAACCTCGGGGCCGCACCGGCCACCGATGGCATCCCGACCGGACCTGCGGTGCAGCAGACCAGCCAGGGCGGCGGCGTGGTGTCGATCCGCACCTACCAGGACCTGCTGAAGAACGAGGCCGACGCGCGCCAGTTCGATTACTACGCCACCACCCAGCCGATGGAAGTCGGCCTGGATGGCAGCACCCGCGCGATCGGCGCGCCGGGCATCTTCATGGGCTTTGCGGTGTCGCCCGATGGCCGCTTCGTGCTGCGCCAGCCGGTGCAGCGCCCGTACTCCTACGTGGTGCCGGTGAGCAGTTTCCCGCGCCGCATCGAAGTGATCGACCGTACCAGCGGCAAACTGGTGCACACCGTGGCGGTGCGGCCGCTGGTGGAAGGCCTGCCGACCGGCAATGACGCCGAGGTGACCGGCGTGCGTGACATCAGCTGGCGCGGCGATGCCGATGCCACCCTGGTCTGGGCCGAAGCACAGGATGGCGGTGATCCGAACCGCGAAGCCAAGGTGCGCGATGCAGTGCTGATGCAGGCCGCGCCGTTCGACACGCCGCCGGTGACCCTGGCACAGCTCGGCAGCCGTTTCGCCGGCATCAGCTGGGGCCGGGGTGACCTGGCCCTGCTGGGTGAATCGTGGTGGAAAACGCGCAGGACCAAGACCTGGCTGATCGCCCCGGACAACGCCAGCGCCGAACCGCGCCTGCTGTGGGACCGGGATGCGCAGGACCGCTATGCAGACCCGGGCCGCCCGCTGCTGGCCAGCGATGAGCGTGGCCGCTCGCTGCTGCAGACCAGCGCCGATGGCGGCAGCCTGTACCTGGCCGGTGCCGGTGCTTCGCCGGAAGGTGATCGTCCGTTCGTGGACCGCTTCGACATCGCCACGGGCAAGGCCACCCGCCTGTTCCACTCGCAGGCGCCCAGCTACGCCGCGCCAGTGGCGCTGCTGGACGCGCAGGGCAGTTCGCTGCTGCTGAGCCGCGAGAGCCCGGATGAGCCGGCCAACTTCTACGTGCAGTCGCTGGCCGATGCCAGCGCCGCACCGCGCGCGCTGACCCACTTCGCCCACCCGCTGCCGCAGCTGAAGGGCGTGCAGAAGGAGCAGATCCGCTACAAGCGCAAGGACGGCGTCGATCTGACCGCAACCCTGCTGCTGCCGCCGGGCTACGACCCGAAGCGCGATGGTCCGCGTCCGCTGCTGATGTGGGCCTACCCGGGCGAGTTCAAGAGCGCGGCGGCGGCCAGCCAGGTGACCGATTCGCCGTACCGCTTCAACGCGGTCAGCTACTGGGGGCCGCAGGCGTTCCTGGCCAAGGGCTACGTGGTGCTGGCCAGTCCGTCGATGCCGATCATCGGCGAGGGCGACAAGGAGCCCAACGACACCTACATCGAACAGCTGGTGGCCAATGCACAGGCGGCGGTGGATGAAGTGGTGCGGCGTGGCGTGACCGATCGCGAGCACATCGCCATCGGTGGCCATTCCTACGGTGCGTTCATGACCGCCAACCTGCTGGCGCACACCCGCCTGTTCAAGGCCGGCATCGCGCGCAGCGGCGCCTACAACCGCACGCTTACCCCGTTCGGCTTCCAGGCTGAGGAACGCAATTACTGGCAGGCGCAGGACGTGTACCAGAAGATGGCGCCGTTCAACTACGCCGACAAGATCAAGGACCCGATCCTGTTCATCCATGGCGTGGACGACAACAACTCCGGCACGTTCCCGATCCAGAGCGAGCGCATGTTCGCTGCGGTGAAGGGCCTGGGCGGCACCGCGCGGCTGGTGATGCTGCCCAACGAATCGCATGCCTACCGCGCACGCGAATCGATCATGACCATGCTGGCCGAAAGCGAGCGCTGGCTGGAGCAGACCATCGGCCCGGCCGAGCAGGGCAAGGCGAAGAAGAAGCGCTGACGTGCATGACGGCGGCCCCCGCAACGGGAGCCGCCTGTGCGGCTGCGCCGCCGCCCGAGCATGGGCTCGGGCGCTACACGGTGTCCCGCGCCATGACACACTTGTAGAGCCGAGCCCATGCTCGGCGGCGTCCGCCGTGATACGTGCAGATGAAACCATTTTTGCATCGCAGCACGACGCCCGTTCTGGGATAGGCTTGGGCTCAGGATCCGTTGACCGAGGCCCGTGCGTCGCCGATGAACGAGTACCGCAGCAGCATCGAATTCGCTTCCCCCGATCTTCCGCTTCGCGATGATGTGCGCCGGCTCGGCGCACTGGTCGGCGACCTGTTGGTGGAACAGGTATCGGCCGCTTTCCTCGACGATGTGGAAGAGGTACGTACCCGTGCCATCGCCCGCCGCGAGAACCAGGCACCGCTGTCGGAGCTGGCCGAGGGCCTGGCCGGGCGCACGCCGCAGCAGGCCGAAACCATGGTGCGTGCGTTCAGCACCTACTTCCAGGTGGTCAACATCGCCGAGCGCGTGCACCGCATCCGGCGCCGCCGCGATTACCAGCGCGCCGGCACCGCCGCGCCGCAGCCCGATGGCCTGCAGGATGCCCTGCAGCACCTCAAGGCGCAGGGCGTGAGCCTGGATGAACTGGCGCAGTGGTTGCCGCGCATCGACATCGAACCGGTGTTCACCGCGCATCCGACCGAAGCGGTGCGCCGCGCGCTGCTGGAAAAAGAGCAGCTGATGGTGGCCAGTCTGGTCGACAACCTCGACGGCCAGCGTACGCCGGGCGAGGCTGCCGCCGATGCTGCGCGCTTCCGCATGGCGCTGACCGCCTCGTGGCAGACCACCGATTCCTCGCCGGTGCGGCCCACGGTAGATGACGAACGCGAACACGTGGGTTTCTACCTGGTGCAGGTGCTGTACCGGGTGATTCCGGTGCTGTACGAATCGCTGCAGCAGGCGCTGCGCGATACCTATGGCGAAGAACTGCCGTTGCCGCGCCTGCTGCGTTTTGGCACCTGGGTGGGCGGTGACATGGACGGCAATCCGAACGTGGATGCCCACACCATCCGCAACACGCTGGATGCACAGCGGCAGGCAGTGCTGGGGCGCTACCAGAAGGAACTGCTGCAGCTGGCCAGCCTGCTCAGCCAGTCCACCGAGCGGGTGGGTGTCAGTGATGCGCTGCAGGCGCGCGTGGCGCATTACCAGCAGCTGTTGCCGCAGGTGCAGTCGCGGCCGCGCCATGCCGACATGCCGTATCGCCTGCTCAACGACCGCATGCGGGCGCGCCTGCAGGCCACGCTGGATGACGGCGAAGGCGGCTACGCAGGCCCTGATGAACTGATCGAGGATCTGCAGTTGATCCTGGACAGCCTGCGCGCCCACCGCGGTGAGCATGCCGGTGGCTTTGCCGTGCAGCGCCTGCTGTGGCGGGTGAAGACCTTCGGCTTCCATCTGGCACGCCTGGATGTGCGGCAGGAATCGAGCGTGCATGCACGTGCACTGGCCTCGGTGCTGGGCGGCGAGGAGGCGTGGCAGGCGCTGGACGCGCTGGGCCGTGCGCGGCTGCTGGGCCCGCATGCCAGCGGTGAGGCACCGCTGCCGGCCGGCAACGATGAAGGCAACGTGCGCCTGGATGCGGTGTTCGCCGCACTGGCCGATGCGCGCGCACGACATGGTGGCGATGCACTCGGCAGCTACATCATTTCGATGGCGCACGACCGCAGCGATGTGCTGGCGGTGCTGGCGCTGGCACGCCGCGGCGGCCTGGTGGAAAACGGCGGTTCGGTGCCGCTGGACATTGCCCCGCTGTTTGAAACAGTGGACGACCTCAAGCGCGGCACCGCCACCCTGCGTGACCTGTTGGCCGACCCGGTGTATCGCGCCCATCTGCGTGCGCGTGGCGATGTGCAGATGGTGATGCTCGGCTATTCGGACAGCAGCAAGGACGGTGGCATTGCGGCATCACGTTGGGGCCTGCAACGCGCGCAGGTGGAACTGCTGGAGGTGGCGGCCGAGGCCGGCATCGGGTTGACGTTCTTCCATGGCCGTGGCGGTTCGATCAGCCGTGGCGGCGGCAAGACCACGCATGCGGTCGATGCGTCGCCGCGCGGCAGCATCGATGGACGCCTGCGGGTGACCGAGCAGGGCGAGGTGATCCACCGCAAGTACGGCATCCGTGCGCTGGCGCTGCGTTCACTGGAACAGGCCGCCGGCGCGGTGCTGCGCGCCAGCCTGCGCCCGCGTGCGGCCGAGCCGCGCGAGGATGACTGGCGGCCGGTGATGGACAAGGTGGCAGCGGCGAGCAGTGAAGTCTATCGTGCGTTCGTGGGCCAACCGCAGTTCATGGACTACTTCCGCACCGCCACGCCGATCGATGTGATCGAACGGATGACGCTGGGCTCGCGACCGTCGCGACGGCTGGGCCAGGATGCGGCGCTGGGCAACCTGCGCGCGATTCCCTGGGTATTTGCCTGGAGCCAGGCGCGCGCGGTCATTCCCGGCTGGTACGGCGTGGGCAGTGGCCTGCAGGCGGCGGTGGATGCCGGCCACGAACAGACCCTGCGCGATATGGCGCGGGACTGGCCGTTCTTCCGCACCTTCCTGGACGACATTGCGATGGTGCTGTCCAAGGGCGATATCACCATTGCCGAGCAGTTCTCGAAACTGTCCGGCGACCTGCACGCGCGCTTCTTCCCGCAGGTGCAGCGCGAGCTGGAACTGACCCGGCATTGGCTGCTGGCGCTGATGGGCCAGCAGACGCTGCTGGACCATGACGCACGGCTGGCGCTGTCGATCCGCCTGCGCAACCCTTACGTGGACCCGATCAGCGTGCTGCAGGTGGACCTGCTGCAGCGCTGGCGTGCCAGCGGGCGCGAAGACGAGGACCTGTTGCGCGCGCTGGTGGCCTGCGTGAACGGTGTTTCGCAGGGCGTGCAGAACACCGGGTGATC